>DAOTUX010000039.1:0-30657 GCA_034436475.1 Chloroflexota bacterium
GGCCGCGGCGAGGGCGTCCAGCGTGGCCGCCACGTCAGGCACCTCAAAGCAGACGTGATGGAACCCCTCCCCGCGGGAGGCCAGGAAGCGCGCCACCCCCGTGTCCTCGCTCGTGGGCTCCACCAGCTCGATGCGTGACTCGCCCACGGTCAGGAAGCCGATGCGCACCTGGTCGGAGGGCACGGGGAGCACCAGCTCGAGGGGCATGCCCAGCGTGTCACGATAGAACGCGAGCGCGACATCGAGGTCACGGACCACCACGGCGACGTGGTGCACCCGCCCCAGTCCGCTGATGGCGGTCGGGAGCGCGTTGCGCGTTGGCTCTGACATCCTGCCTCCGTGGTGCCGGGCGCGCGTTTGGAACGTCCGTTTCATTCCCTAGATGGTGACCAGCTCGCGATGCGCCCCCCAGGCATCACGAAGGCGGTCGCTCACCTCCCCCAGCGTGGCGCCGGCCTTGGCCGCGTCGATGATGGCGGGCACGAGGTTGGCCGTCCCCATGGCGGCGTCACCCAGCCGGGCCAGCGCGCCGGTCACGTCGCTGGGCTCCCGACGGGCCCGGAAGGCGCGCAGGCGCGCGACCTGGTCGGCCTCCGCGGCGGGATCGATGCGCAGGATGGGTGGCGAGGCCTCGGCGTCCTCGTCCTGGAACCGGTTCACGCCCACCACCACCAGGTCGCCGTCCTCGATGCCCCGCTGGACCTGGTAGGCGGCGTCCTGGATGCTGCGCTGCTGGAACCCGGCCTCGATCGCCGCGATGGCCCCGCCCATGCGGTCGATCTCCTCGATGTAGGCGGTCGCCGCGGCCTCCAGCCGATCGGTCAGGGACTCCACCAGGTAGCTGCCGGCCAGCGGGTCCGGCGTCTCGGTGACCCCGCTCTCGTAGGCCAGGATCTGCTGCGTCCGGAGCGCGAGGCGAGCCGCCTCCCGGGTGGGCAGCGCGAGGGCCTCGTCCCGGGAGTTGGTGTGCAGGCTCTGGGTGCCTCCCAGGACCGCGGCGAGCGCCTGGACCGTGGTCCGCACCACGTTGTTGTCGATCGACCGGGCGGTCAGGCTGGAGCCCGCCGTCTGGGTGTGGAAGCGGCACATCATGCTCCGGGGATCCTGCGCGCCGAACCGGTCGCGCATGATGCGCGCCCACATCCGGCGGGCGGCCCGGAACTTGGCCACCTCCTCGAACAGCTCGCTCCACGACGCGAAGAAGAACGAGAGACGACGCGCGAAGCCATCCACGTCAAGACCGCGTGCCCGTGCCGCCTCGACATAGGCGATGCCATCCGCGAGGGTGAACGCCAGCTCCTGCGCGGCCGTCGCCCCTGCCTCGCGCATGTGATAGCCACTGATGCTGATGGTGTTCCAGCGCGGCAGCTCGGCGGTGCAGAACTCGAACACATCGGTGACCAGGCGCATCGACTGGCGTGCCGGGTAGATCCAGGTGCCCCGTGCGATGTACTCCTTGAGGATGTCGTTCTGGACGGTGCCGCCCAGGCGGGACCGTGGGATGCCCCGTCGGTCGGCCACGGCGACGTAGAACGCGAGCAGCACCGCCGCGGTGGCATTGATGGTCATGGAGGTCGTGACCTCGCCCAGCGGCAGGTCGGCGAACAGGGCCTCCATGTCCTCGATGGTCGAGATGGGCACGCCCACGCGACCCACCTCCCCCTGCGCCTCGGGCGCGTCCGAGTCGTATCCCGTCTGGGTCGGCAGGTCGAACGCCACCGACAGCCCGGTCTGGCCCTGCGACAGGAGGTAGCGGAACCGCTCGTTGGTGTCGGCGGCCGTGGAGAACCCCGCGTACTGGCGCATCGTCCACAGCCGGCCCCGGTACATCGTGGGCTGGACGCCACGGGTGAATGGGTACTCCCCCGGTCGCCCCAGGTCCCGCTCCTCGTCCAGACCCGCCGTGTCGGCCGGGGTGTAGAGGTCCTCGATGACGATGTCCGAGGTGGTCCGGAACACGTCGCGCCGCTCGGCCTGGCCCGCGAGGGCCTCCGCGCGCGTGGTGGCACGCCAGCGGTCGCGGCCCGCATCGACCGATCGCTGGTGGTCGCCGTCTCGGATGCTCATGGCTGACCTCCCCCTCGCCCGGGTCCGGTGGCCCGCATCATCCGACGATCGCCAGGTCAGCGTTGAGCTCGACCCGGTCACCGACCGCCACGCTGACGGCCCGGACGGTCCCCGCCACCGGGGAACGGACCTCGTTCTCCATCTTCATCGCCTCGACCGACACGAGGCGGTCGCCCACGGCCACCTCCTGATCGACCTCGACCCAGACACGCACGATACGCCCTGGGATGCGCGCCCGGACCACCTGGGGGGCCGAGTGGCCCACACCCCCGCCCGAGCGGAGCGCGCGCTCACGGAGGGCGGCGCGTCCCGCGGGCTCCGCGGTGACCGTGATGACCCAGCCATCGACCGTGACCTCGAAACGACGTCGACCGGCGGCGGCATCATCGGGGAGGGTGGGGATCGCACGAACCGTGCGGGGTTCGGCACGCCGGGCACCAGCGGGCAACTCGAGGGTGAGGTCCGCGTCGATGCCCGTGACGACGACCCGCAGCGGCTCGGTCACCTGTCCCACCCGGTCACGGCCTCCCGCCTGGCTGTGGCACCCCACCCGTCGGGCATCGGAGGGGCCGTGCCCACGGACGGCGCGCCCGGGCCTGCCCGTGATGCCGCCCCGAACTCCGCCCCAGACTCCGTCCAGGCCGCGGCGACCAGGTCGGCTGCCCGTCGCTCGGCGGCAGCTCGCAGTGGCCGCGGATCCCAGTCGATGTCCACCAGGTCGGTCCGGAGCGCGCCTTGCACGAAGGCCGGGTGTGCCAGGAGCCAGGCATGGAACGGGAGGCTCGTCTGGACGCCGCCCGTCTCCAGCTCGGCGAGGGCGCGACGTGCCCGAGCGATCGCCCGGGCACGGTCGGGAGCCACCACCATGACCTTGGCCAGCAGCGGGTCGTAGTGGCCGCTGATGGTCATCCCCTGCTCCACCCCGGAGTCCACGCGGACCCCCGGGCCTGCGGGCTCCCGCCAGCGGGTGATGGTGCCGGGTGACGGTGCGAACCCACGCCCCGGGTCCTCGGCACTGATGCGCAGCTCCAGGGCGTGGGCGCGCGGCCGGGAGGCCTCCACGGCGGCGGCCAGGACCTCGGCCGAGAGTGGCTCGCCCGCCGCGATGGCGAGCTGCTCCCGCACCAGGTCGAGTCCGGTGACGAGCTCGGTCACGCCGTGCTCCACCTGGAGTCGCGCGTTGACCTCCAGGAACCACACGTCTCCGTCGGGTGCGAGCAGGAACTCCGCCGTGGCGGCATTGCGCAGACCGACGGCCCGCGCGATGGCGACCGCCATCCGGTGCAGCCGAGCCCGCCCGTCCGCATCGAGCCCCGGAGCCGGCGCCTCCTCCACCAGCTTCTGATGCCGCCGCTGGGTGGAGCAGTCCCGCTCGCCCAGGGCGACGACACCCCCGTGGGCATCACCCAGGAGCTGCACCTCCACGTGCCGGGCGCCGACCGCGTACCGCTCCAGATAGACCTCCGCGGAGCCGAAGGCGCTGTGTGCCTCTGCGGCCGCCGCTCGCACGGCGTCGGTGAGCCCGTCCGGTCCGTCCACGCGGCGCATGCCCCGACCACCGCCGCCCGCCGATGCCTTGACCAGCAGCGGGTAGCCGATCGCGCCCGCGGCCTCCGCGACGCGTCGTGCGGCGTCGGGTGTCACCAGCTCGATGGCCTCGAAGGTGCCCGGCAGCGTGGGCACGCCCGCCTCGCGTGCGGCCCGCCGCGCCGCGAGCTTGTCGCCCAGCCCCGACAGGCTGGCCGGTGTCGGGCCGACGAAGCGGATGCCCGCCGCCTCGACCGCCTCGGCGAACGAGGCCTGCTCGGACAGGAAGCCGTACCCAGGGTGGATGGCGTCCACACCCAGCGAGCGCGCCACCTCCACGATCGTGTCGGCGCGCAGGTAGCTGTCCGCTGCGGGCGCCGGCCCGATGCACCGGGCGATGTCCGCGGCTCGCACGAAGGGAGCGTCTGCGTCGGCCTCGCTGTGCACCGCCACGGTCTCGATGCCCAGGTCGCGGCATGTCCGAAAGACACGGATCGCGATCTCACCGCGGTTCGCCACCAGGAGCCGACGAAACGGCGGGTCACTGTCTTTGCGCAAAGACAGCGGACCCGGTGCGATGGCCTGTGACCGCACCGGCCCTCCCATCGACGCCGCCGGTCGCCCCGGCACCGGGTCCGACCCCGGGCTCACAGGGGGATGTTCCCGTGCTTGCGGCTCGGGTGATGGGCCCGCTTCCCCTCCAGCATGCGCAGGGCACCGATGACCCGCGGCCGTGTCTCGGACGGCTCGATGACGTCGTCGATGTAGCCGCGGCTCGCGGCGACCCACGGGTTCGCGAACAGGTCCTCGTAGCGGCGGGTGAGCTCCTGCGCCGCGGACGCCTTGTCAGCGGCCGAGCCGAGCTCGTCGCGGAAGATGATGCCCACGGCTCCCTCCGCGCCCATGACCGCGATGCGTGCCGTGGGCCATGCGAGGTTCACGTCGCCGCCCACATGCTTGGAGCTCATGACGTCGTAGGCGCCGCCATATGCCTTGCGCGTGATGACGGTCACCTTGGGCACCGTCGCCTCGCAGTACGCGAACAGCAGCTTGGCGCCATGGCGGATGATGCCGCCATGCTCCTGGGCAACACCCGGCAGGAACCCGGGCACGTCCACCAATGTCAGCAGGGGCACGTTGAACGCGTCGCACATGCGGACGAAGCGGGCGCCCTTGTCCGACGCGTCGATGTCGAGCGACCCTGCGAGCACCGCTGGCTGTTGGGCGACCACGCCCACGCTCCGACCATCGAGACGCGCGAGGCCGATGATGAGGTTGGCCGCCCAGGCCGGCTGGAGCTCCAGGAACGACTCCCGATCCACCACCCGGCCGATGACATCCCGCATGTCGTACGGCTGGCTCGGGTCCTCGGGGACGATGACGTCGAGGGTCGCGTCACGCCGGTCCACAGGGTCTGTGGACGGGTGCCGGGGCGGGTCGCCCAGGTTGTTCTGGGGCAGATACCCCAGGACCCGCCGTGCCAGGTCGATGGCATGGGCCTCGTCGGGTGCCGCGAGGTGTGCGACGCCGCTGATCTGGGTATGGACGCTCGCGCCGCCCAGGTGCTCGCGGTCGACGTCCTCGTGGGTCACCGTGCGAACCACCTCGGGCCCCGTGACGAACATGTAGCTCGTCCCCTCCACCATCACCACCACGTCCGTGATGGCCGGCGAGTAGACCGCGCCACCGGCGCACGGGCCCAGGATGAGCGAGAGCTGCGGGATGACGCCCGACGCGTGGGTGTTGCGCAGGAAGATGTCGGCGTAGCCACCCAGCGACACCACGCCCTCCTGGATGCGGGCGCCACCGGAGTCGTTGAGGCCGATGATGGGCGCCCCGACACGCATCGCGAGGTCCATGACCTTGCAGATCTTCTCGGCGTGCGTCTCGGACAGCGAGCCCCCAAAGACCGTGAAGTCCTGGCTGAACACGAACACCAGGCGGCCGTCGATGGTGCCGTGGCCCGTCACCACGCCGTCACCAAGGATGCGCCGCTGGTCGAGCCCGAAGTCGTTGGATCGATGGGTCACGAACGCGTCGATCTCCACGAACGACCCCGCATCGAGCAGCAGGTCCAGCCGCTCCCGGGCCGTCAGCTTGCCGCGCGCGTGCTGTTGATCGATGCGATCCTGGCCCCCGCCCAGTCGAGACTCGGCTCGCAGAGCACGGAGCCGATCGATCCTCCCGTGGTCGCTGGACACGCGCCTCCCCTTCCCGATGGTCCTCGTCGATGACGGTCAGAATCCTAGACCCATGGCCGCGTCGCGTCCGCGGCTATCCACAGAAACGGTGGATGATCCCCCAGAACTGTGGAAAACTCAGCGTCCTTGCCGCGACGGTTTGGTAGGATCGCACCGCCCGCTCCGCATCGCAGCACGATCCCGAAGGAGGCCTCGTTGGCCCGTATCATCGCCATCGCGAACCAGAAGGGCGGGGTCGGCAAGACGACGACCGCCATCAATCTCGCCGGCTCCCTCGCCGAGCAGGGCTACACCGTGCTCGCGGTGGACATGGACCCACAGGCCAACCTGACCGTGGGGATGGGTCTCAACCCGCGCACCATCGGTCGCTCGATGGCGGACGCGCTGGTCGATCCCGACGTGACCATCCAGGACGTCGTGATGCCCACCCAGACGGCGGGCATCGACGTCGCGCCTTCCGACATCGACCTGTCGGCCACCGAGAACCAGTTGTTCAGCGCCATCGGCCGCGAGAGCGTGCTGCGCGAGGCGCTCGCCGCATGGGCCGACGAGCAGTATGACTTCGTCATCATCGACTGCCCGCCCACCCTGGGCCTGCTGACCATCAACTCGCTTGTGGCAGCCGACTCCGTGATCATCCCGGTCCAGACGCAGTACTACGCCCTCAAGGGCTTCACGGCCCTCAACAATGTCATCAACCAGATCCGGGGCAAGGGCCTCAACCCGCGGCTGCGCATCCTGGGCCTGCTGCCCACCTTCTACGACTCGCGCACCCTGCTGGCACGGGACATGCTCGAGGAGCTGCGCGAGCTGGGTGACCACCACGTGTTCCAGAGCATGATCAAGCAGACGGTCCGCCTGGGCGAGGCGCCGCTGGTCGGTCGACCGGTCACGACCTACGCCACCAACTCGGAGGCCGCCCGCGCCTATCGCGGCCTGGCCCGGGAGGTGATCGAACTTGGCTAGACCAGACTTCCGCTCGCAGGCGGCACAGCGGCTCGCCGAGGAGCGCTCCGAGCTCTCCCCCGCCATCATCAGCCTCCTGGGCGACGACGAGGCCTCGCGGCCCAAGGGCGGCACCGTCCGGAACGTGCCCCTCGACCGCATCGACCCCAACCCTGACCAGCCACGCCTGACGTTCGACGAGGACTCCCTCCAGGAGCTGGCTGCCTCCATCACCGAGCACGGCGTGCTCCAGCCCATCCTGGTGCGACCCGGGGCCAACGGCCGGTTCCAGCTCATCGCCGGCGAGCGACGCTGGCGGAGCGCCCAGATCGCGGGCCTGCGTCAGATCCCCGCGATCGTCGAGGACATCGACGATGACACCGCCCTTGAGATCGCCATCATCGAGAACCTCCAGCGCGAGGACCTGTCGCCGCTGGACGAGGCCCTGATGTACGAGCGGATGACGACCGAGCACGGGTACAGCCTCCGCAAGCTGGCTCAGAAGCTGGGCAAGGACAAGGGCTACATCGAGAACCGCCTGCGCCTCGCGGACGCGCCATCGGAGATCAAGCAGCTCGTGTCTTTGCGCAAAGACACCCTGTCCCATGCCTATGAGCTGCTCAAGGTGGACGACGCGCGCAAGCGCCGCAAGCTGGCGGAGCAGGTCGCCCGGGGCGAGTTGTCACTGGTCAAGCTCCGCGAGCGCATCGAGGGCAAGCCGGCCCGGGAGTCCGTCGAGCCCACCCACGCCACCGATCCGGAGCCGATCATCGAGGAGCCACCGGCCCCCGAGCCGCGGGTGGCTGAGACGGCTCGTGCCTCGGACGGGGACCTCCAGGCCGCCAAGGAGCGCCTGGCGGAGGCGCTCGACGAGCTGTCCGCGGCCCTACGCACCCAGGACGCCCTGCGAGGCGCGACCGACGTCGACCGCCAGAACTTCGCGAAGTACCTGACCATCGCCAAGCTCAAGCTCGAGAACGCGATCGCGGTCGTGCGCTCCGGCGAGCCTCGCTCCTAGTCGCCGGCCCGCGCCCTCGGGCGCACCCAAGCCGTGGGGTCGCTGACGGCGGGCCACGGTCGCGGGCCGCGTCAGCGGGCCACCCTAGATGTACACGAGCTCCTCGAAGGACGCGACCAGGTAGTCGATGAGCCGAGCGCGCGCATCGGCCGTCTGCGAACGCAGGCCGGGAACGAGATAGCGCAGGGAGATCGCGGGCACCATCAGCCGCCCGTCAGACGTCCGGCCCGCGGTGGCCGGTGCCCCTCCCCCGGCGCTGAACACGCGCAGCAGGGACGTGTCGTCCAGACGGCATGCGTGGCCGAACTCCGCGAGCACGGGCAGGACGCCCTTGCGGATGGAGATGTCCCGCATCAGCTCCACGGCCCATGCGTCGATCTGCTCATCGGACTGCTCCTCAAGCCGGGTGCGGTACTCCTGGGGATCGGCTGACAGTCCTGTTGCGGTCACGGGCCCGGGGCCTCCTCATGGCGGTGATGCTCCTGCTCTTCGGGTCGATGATACGAGGGACCGCAGGGGCGTGTCGTATGGTCCGGCGACACCCGCACCATGGACATCGAACGCATGTTCGATATCATGGCCCACGTGACGCGCCAGTTGGGGCGTATCATGCGCCGGCCCGCGCACGCGACCGCCCGGGATGGTCCTGACGGAGCGTGGCGGGACCTGCGGGCATGACCCAGGGGGTCCGCCATGGTGGCTCGGGATCGGCGCTGGCTGGTGGCAGGCGCGCTCGCCGTGCTCGGCGCGCTTGCCGTGCTCGGCGCGCTCGCGTCCGGGAGCCAGGTCACCCCGGTCGCCGCGCAGGCAGCGTGCGTCGCGGACACCGAGCCCAATGACACGCCTGAGCAGGCGGCCACGCTCACCACGCCCGTGTGCATCGAGGGCACCCTCATCGAGGGTGACCAGGACCTGTGGCTGTGGACGGTCCCCGACGCCGATGTGAGGCGACCCTGGACGCTCACCCTCGATGGTCCCGCGGGCACGCTCACCGGCGCCCAGGTCCTGCCCATCACCTCCGACCCGGGCGTCACGCCCATCACGGCGGGCAGCGCCATCCTCGTCGTGTCCCACGCGCCGTCGGACGTCGGGCCGCTGTCCATGGAGGATGTCCTGCTGCCTGCCGGCAGGTTCGTCCTGGGCATCTCGCGAAGCGCCGCGGAGGATGGCTCCGAGGTGCTCGACACGGGCTACCGCCTGTCCATCGAGCCCGGAGGGGCCCTTCCTGCCGCGGTCGAGCGCGAGCCGAACGACGATGCCGCGACAGCCACGCCTCTCACGGACCTGTTCTCGCTCGGCGGTGACCTCCAGGGCTCCTACGACTTCTACCGCTGGACCGTGACCGATGCGCTCGCCGGTGTCCCGCTCGAGCTCCGGGCCCAGGGCCCCCTGGGCGCCGGACTCACGCTGGCCATCTCGCGACCCGACGGGACCCAGCTCAAGCGGGTCGGCGCCTATGACACGGACGCTCGAGGCGTGATCGCCCTCTCGGACCTGGTGCTGGCTCCCGGTGACTACGTGCTCGAGCTCAGCCCGTATCGTGACACCACGACGCCGTATCGCCTGGAGGTGGTGCGGTCGGATGTCACGGACGCCGACCCAGAGCCGAATGACGACCCCGCGATCGCGGTGCCGCTCGACCCGTCCCACCTGGTGATGCGAGGCCGCCTCACGGCGGCGGACCGCCGCGACCGGTTCCTGCTCACGGTGGATGACCACCTCGCGGGCCTGCTGCTCGACATCCGGCTGATCTCGCGCGAGGGGTTGCCCCGTGACCTGTGCCTGGAGACCGTCGACGGCCAGCAGATCCAATGCCGGGCGGGTGACCCGGGCGCGGCGCTCTCCGGTCTGCATCTCGCGCCCGGTCCATACGTCCTCGCGGTGAGTGGTGACCCGGCGGCCTGGTCGCGGTACCTGCTGCGGATCGATGGCACGACCCCTCCGGCGGCGGATTTCGAGAGCGAGCCCAACGATGATCCCGCCACCGCCACGGCGATGGCCATCAGCGGTCCCATGTCTGGTGCCTTCGGCGCCCTGGACCGTGACATCTTCCGTGTGAGCGTCACCGGTGATGTGCCGCAGCTGTGGCAGTTGGACGTGACGGGGAAGCTGCTCGACGATGTCGCGTGGATCGACCCCGATTCCCATCAGCTGGCCGTGGCACCGAGCGCCAACGACCGCACGACCGCCACGCTCACGGACCTGTACCTCATCCCGGGGGACCACTGGTTCCGCGTGGACGGCGGCGCAGGGGGCGAGTACCGCTTTGCGCTCACCTCCCTTGGCCCCCCCGACCCGGACAGCGAGATCGAGCCCAATGACGAGTCCATCAGCGCCGAGCGACTCGCCGTGGGCGGGCGACGCACGGGTCGCCTGCCCAACCAGACCGACTGGGACACATACCGGTTCACGCTCGACACCCGCGACCACATCCGCGTGACGCTCACGCCCCCGGAGGACGGCGTGGACCGGCTGGTGATCTCGGCTGGACCGATCCGCTTCGCTGACTTCAGGGGGGCCACGCCCGGCGCGCCGCTCGTGTGGGACGGGATCCTGGAGCCCGGCGACATCGAGGTCGCGCTCCAGGCGTCCACGCCCAGCAGCGGGCGATACTCGCTGGTCATCGAGCGCGCGGACCCGTTCGCAAGGCGTGACGACCAGGAGCCCAACGACGCCCCGGAGTACGCCTCCGCACTCCCCGCCTCGCTCCATGTCGAGGGTGCCGGCACACCATCGGGCGACACCGACTGGTACGCCCTGGGGGGCCTGCCGAACGGCGGCGACCTCCGGGTCAGGACGACGGGCGATGTCCGACTGGCCGTCACGGACGGTGTGACCGAGTACCCCGCGGACCAGCCCGAGGAAGGCACCTGGGTCGCGACCGGCCTGCCCGCAGGCGTCCCGCTGTGGCTCCGCGTCAGCACCTACGTGGCCGACCCGTACACAGTGGACATCGACCCCGGCTCGACCGGCCTCGCGCCACCCGTCGCCCCGCCCCCGCCGCTCCAGGCGACACTGACCGTCACGGCGACGCCGTCGGTCATCGCCGCGTATCGGGACGCGGGACAGGCCGTCACGGGCGTCGCGACCGTGACCAACACGGGCCAGGGCGACCTCGCGCTGGCCATCGACACGACGACCAGCGACCATCGCTGGGCCGCGCTCGCCGGGAGCGACACCATCGAAGTCCCCGCCGGTGCCTCGGTGGACGTCCCGCTCGACATCCGAGTCCTGCCCGACGCGTCCGCCGACGAGCCGGTGCGCATCACCGTCCGGGCGCGGGATGCCGCGGGCGCCCAGGTCACCGGCTCCGTGGATGTCACGACCGACCGGGACATGGAGGCGGTCGCGCCGTGGCCCGCGTGGACCGTGCCCCGGGCGCTGCTGGGCGGCCTCAACGTGGCGTCCGCGGCGCTCGGTGGGGTCCCCGTGGCCCCCATCGAGCCCGACCAGGAGGCGCAGCTGTACGACGGCCTCACGCCCTCGGGCTCGGGCTATCGCGGGTACATCCAAGGGTCGCCCGTCACGTTCACGGTGGACCTCGCGGGGGATGCGCCGGTCCCGGTGGCGGGCACCATCCTCGACCCGCTGGGCGGCCGTGACTCGATGTCGGCGGTGCCGCGCTCGTTCGCCCTCCTGCTCTCGCAGGACGGCTCCACGTGGGACGAGGCACTGCGGGGAGAGCTCAGCCCGCTCAACGTGGACCAGCCGTTCCTGCTCCCGGAGCCGATCCCCGCCCGCTTCGCGCAGCTGCGCATCGACACCACATGGGGCGGCACGGACAGCCCGCTGGTGCTGGGCGAGTGGAAGGTCATCGCGAGCCCGGGCGCCGTGCCCGATGTCATGCCGCCGGACATCAGCGGCCCCATCCGGGGCGGGCACGTGGTCTGGATGTCGCCCCAGGCGCAGTCCCAGGCCGACGCTGACCGGATGCTCACCGATGATCCCGCCGACTATCGCCTGGTGTTCTACGCGGATCCCGGGACCCGGCTCCAGTGGGTCGTCGGCTTCCAGGACGACCGCGAGGCGCTCCTCGACCGGTTGGAGTGGCAGGACCCGCCCGACACCGACAAGTCGGTGCGCATGCGCCGCGTGGACGTGGCTCTCTCCACAACCAGCCCCGTCGGCCCCTGGACCGAGGCGGGCACGTGGGAGCTCGACCGTTCCGGGGACGGCAGCGTCGCTCCGTTCGTCCTGCCGGAGGGGACCTGGGCGCGCTTCCTCCGGTTCACCGCGTCGCCCGTGCGCAAGGGGGCGTTCAATCTCGAGCTACCCGCCGTGCTGCGGGTGGTGGAGCATCCGACCGATGCCGCGTATCGCTCGATCCTGGGCGAATGGGGTGGCGGCCCGACCGGGCCCCACGAGCTGCTCCAGCCGCCTGACCTCACCCCAGTGGTGGACGCCGACCTCGAGGACGACGCACCGGAGCAGGCACGGACGCTGGCGCCGACCACGACCGCCCGCGACCGCGTGCACCGTGGCGAGGACGTGGACTGGTATGCCATCACCATCCCCGACGGCCAGAACTCGGTCACGCTCACGGTGGGCGGCGAGCCATCGGTGGGCGTCGCCCTGACCATGACGGACACAGCCGGGGTCCCGGTCGCCATGACCTTCGGGCCCGGTTCCGTGCCCGGGACCGTGGAGTACCGGGCGAACGTCACGGCCGGCGCCACATACCTGGTGGAGGTGGGCCAACCGCCGTTCTCGGTGGTCTTCACGTTCGACACCAGCGGCAGCATGGGACCCTATCTCGCGTTCGTGACGCAGGCGATGCGGACCTACGCCGCAGGCGTGATCAAGGGCGAGGAGCAGGCACTGGTCATCCCATTCGAGGAGCGACCCCTGCTCAAGGAGTGGAGCGACGACCCGTACCGGCTCCAGGACGCGGTGCACAAGTACGTGCTCTCGGGTGGCTCGAGCGGTGCGGAGAAGGCGCTGCTCGACGCCACCAAGGCGCTCGCAGGACGCGAGGGGGCGCGGGCAGTGCTCACCGTCACGGACGCCGAGACCAGCACCTACGCCAGCAACCAGGAGCTCTGGGAGGTCCTGGGCTCGGTGCGGCCCATGGTCTTCGGGGTCCACGTGGGCTCCGACACGGAGCCACGGGTGACCCGGCACTTCATGCAGGACTGGGCGATGGCGGGGAACGGTCGGTACCAGTACGCCCTGTCCCACGGCGATATGGACCAGGCGTTCGACCGGATGGCGACATGGCTCCGCCGGCCCGCCGTCTACAGCCTGCGCTACGAGACCTCCGAGGTGGAGGTCCCTCCCCCGCCACCCGGCACTCTCTCGGTCGTGGCGCCGCCGGCACCTGACGGCACCACCAGCGCGACCGTGGGCAAGGGCGTGGCCATCGAGGTCATCCTGGACACGTCGGGCACCATGCTCAAGCGAGCGGGTGATCGCCGCCGCATCGACATCGCCAAGCAGGTGCTGGCCGACCTGGTCACCGAGCGCATCCCCAAGGGCGTGCCCGTGGCGCTCCGGGTGCTGGGGACCCGCGCGGACCCGTGTGCCACCCGCCTGGCGATCCCGCTCGGGCCGCTCGACCCTCGTCGCGTGATCGACCTGATGGATGACATCCGGGTGGTCCAGGAGGCGGATACGCCGCTGGGCGCCGCGATCGATGCGGTGCGCGACGACCTGGCGGAGGCGACCGGCAGCCGCATCCTCATCGTCATCACCGACAGCGAGGAGGTCTGGCCCGATCGCGACCTGTGTGGGGTGGACCCCGCCCGCGCCATCCGTGCGCTGCGCAAGGCGGGCGTGGACGCCCGCGTCGACGTGGTGGGCTTCGGCGTCCGGGACCGCAAGGCCCGGTCCCAATTGCGCCGCTGGGCACGGCTCGGGGGCGGGTCCTGGTTCGACGCTCGTGACCCCGAGCAGTTGGCCGATGCCGTGCGCCAGGCCGTGAGCGCGCCGTACCGCGTGTTCGACCAGGCGGGCACGCTCGTTGCGCGTGGCGCCGTGGGCGGGCCCCCGGTCAAGCTCCCGCCGGGCACCTACCGCGTGGTGGTGCTGAGCGAGCCCGAGATGGTGTACGACGGCGTGGTCATCGAGACTGGGGGCTCGGTCACAGTGACGCTGCCGACGGCTGGCGAACGGCCCGTGGAACCGGAGCAGCCAAAGCCGTCGGAGGAGCCTGCCGCGACACCCTGACCGGGCGACCTGTGATCGGCTGTCTGAACGCGCGAGCGCCGGCGCCACCGCCGGGCGGCGTGCCGTGCACGCCTCGGGCCGCCCGCCGCGGGAGCAGCGCCTCGGGGGCCGCCCGCCGCGGGAGCAGCATCTCGGGGGCCGCCCGCCGCGGGGAACCATGACGATCCTGCGTCGTGGGGGTACTCGCCGGCGCCGCGGGCCCCTTACCCTGCCTGATCGGCGCGCTGGCGGTGATCGTCATGGCCCCGGCCCGCCGGGCGAGCGTGGTCCGATCCCGCCGCCCACGGCCCGCGGCGCGACCGGGCGGCCAATACCGCGGAGCCGCCGGAATGTCAGGGAATCGGGGCGCAGGGGGCGGGGCGCGAGGTCACAGGCGCCGGCACGGCCACAGGCGGCGACGCTCACGCGTCACGGACGGAGCCTGAACCGCGGCGGCGTCCGGGTCAGGACACCGATACCTGACGGTGTCGGGCACGGCTGGGGGTATCCTGCGAACCGACGACCGCCCGGCACGGACCGCGCGCGTGCGTCCAACCTGGGAGACGAATGTGGCCCGATCCATGTGGCGGGGCGCGATCCAGTTCGGCCTCGTGACCATCCCGGTACGCCTGTACCTCGCGACCGAGTCGCGAGGCGGCCTGTCGTTCAACCTGCTCCACAAGGACACCAAGGAGGACGGCACTGTCGTGCCCTGCCTCCGACGCATCCAGATGCGGACCCATTGCCCCGAGCACGGTGAGATCGCGCGCGCGGACACGGTGCGCGGCTACGAGTGGTCCAAGGGCCAGTACGTGGTCATGGACGATGCTGACTTCGAGGCCGTGCCGCTGCGCACGGTGCGAGCCATCGAGATCGAGCAGTTCGTGAGCGCGGACGCCCAGAGCGACTCGCCCATCTTCGTCAAGCAGGCGTACTACCTGGAGCCTGAGCCCGTGGGTCGCAAGGCGTTCAGCCTGTTGCGGGCGGTCCTCGCCGAGGAGGGCCTCAAGGGCGTGTGCAAGATCGTGCTCAAGGACCGCGAGCAGCTCTCGGTGCTGGACCCCTACCAGTCCACGATGCTCCTCTCGACCGTCTACTGGCCCGACGAGGTGCGCGACCTAGGGGAGCTGGAGCTGCCCACGGACGAGTTCGAGGCCAAGCCCGCCGAGGTCGCGATGGCCAAGCAGCTCGTGAGCGCGATGACCGGCGACTTCGAGCCGGGGCGCTATCACGACGCCTATCGCGAGGCCCTGCTCAAGGTCATCGAGGCCAAGGTGGACGGCCAGGAGCTCGCGGCGCCCGAGCCCGTCGCGGAGGCCAGGGGCCTCACGGACCTGATGGCCGTGCTCGAGGCCAGTGTGGCGGCCGCGCGGGCGGGTCGCGGGGAGGCGGCCACGGTGTCGGCCGCCGAGGCCGGGTCCCCAGGCGCGGCGCCCCCGATGTCGAAGGCCGACCCATCCGGTGTCGAGGAGCCGATCCCGGTGGCCCGCGGTCGTCAGACCGGCAGCCGAGGGGCCAAGGCGTCCCGCGCGGTGGAGGCGGAGACAGCGGCCCCGCAGCGTCGCCGCAAGTCGGCCTGACCCCGGTCGCGTGAGGCGACCCTCGTCCCCCACCACACTCGGCGTCGGGCAGTTGTCGCTCGCGCTCGAGGAGCCCGTGCTGGTCGCGCGACCCATCGCGGTCGATCGCTGGGGGAGCCCCATGGTGGCCGGGGCCGCCGATGCCCCGTTCGACGACCCGGCATGGTTCTTCGAGCCGTGGTGGCCGGGGGCGCCCGCGACCATCGTCATGGCACATGGGGGCATCCGGCTCATGGGTCAGATCGGTGACCCGCTGACGGCGTTCCCGGAGCTCGCCCAACTCCCCGACCAGGTACGTGCCGGCAGCGCCGTGGTGCCAGGGACGCTCCTGGTGCTCGACACGGCTGGCCGACCCGATGCCGCTGCGCTCCGGCGACGCCTGGCCGACCCTGCCGAGCGCGTGGGCACGGGCGCCTTCATCGCCACCGACCTGCTCGAGCGGGATGGCGAGCTGCTGATCGACGAGCCCTTCGCCACACGACGGGCGCGCCTGCTGGAGACCATCGCGGAGGGCGACCGATTCCTGGCCAGTCGGGGCCTCCATGGCGAGGGCGTGACGCTCGCCCGCGCAGCCGCGTCGATGGGGGTCGAGGGCGTGTCCGCCAGGCGCCTCGACGCGCCGTGGCGAGCGGGCCCGGCCCCGGATGCTTGGCTGCGCCTCCCAGTCGAGGGGCGACGGAGCCGCCCGACGCGACCGCTGCTCGTGCTCCTGCAGCGCCTGCCACTCGACTGACAGCCCCTGTCGCGCCCGGACCATGTGCGTTGGGCGTGCGGCGCGGCCCTGTGTGGGAGCGGCGGCCCTGTGTGGGCGGGTTGGCCTGGCGTGGGCGCGGCGGCCCTGTGTGGGCGGGTTGGCATCGGGCGGACGGCCGTCAGGCGGGGGGCGACGTCACCAGACCGCGTGCTCCGCCCCGCACTGGTACTCCGGTGGTACCTCCGTCAGGGGGGACACCCCGCGATCGTCCTGCCACACTGACGGGGCGTTCAGGGGACACAGAAGCGGATGGCCCTTGCACCCATGTGCACGCCTCGGCGTCACGGAATCATGGTCATGGCGAACCCAGGACGTCATGACCGACCGGCCCCCTCTCCCGGCATCACCGGGAGAGGGGGCCTTCTTCGTCATCGCGCTGGGCGACCGGCCCCTGGCCAGGGTGTGACCGCGGGGGTCACGGCTCGGGCGTCGCGCCCGGCGCCTGGGCGATCAGCGGATAGGTCGGCGTCGGGAGGATGCCCATGGAATCGAGCGGCCAGAACCGGAGCCACGCGCGCCCGATGATCTCGGACGTGCGCACCGGGCCGAACTCCCGGGAGTCGAGCGAATCGTCCCGGTTGTCGCCCATCACGAACACCTCGCCGTCCCCGATGTCCCAGGAGGCCTGCTCGTCGAGCGGCTCGGTCGTGCTGCCGGGAGCGAGGTAAGGCTCGTCGATCTCCACGCCGTCGACCCAGACGGTCCCATCGCGCAGCTCGAGGTGGTCACCCGCGACGCCGATGACGCGCTTGATGAACGGCGTCGAGTCCTCGGGCTCGTCGGGGGGGTGGAGGACCACGACATCGCCCCGGCTGTAGTCGTCGAACCTGGGCGTGAGCTTGTCGATGAGCAGGTGCTGGCCGTCATGGAGCGAGTCGTCCATCGAGTGGCCCTCCACCCGGTACGTCTGGACGATGAACGCCTGGATGACCAGGTACAGCCCGAGGGCCAGCGCGATGGTGATGACGGTCTCGACCAGCCAGTTGGTCCGGCGCGGTCGGGCGGGCGGCGCGGCCTCCGGGGCCGTCACGACAGGGGGATGCTGAGGGCGGTCACGCAGGCACCTGGGACGGGGTGGGACTGGTGAGCCGGGAAGGACTCGAACCTTCAACCAAGTGATTAAGAGTCACTTGCTCTGCCATTGAGCTACCGGCCCAGCGGCCGACGATGTTAGCACGGGACCTCCCGGTCACGCCGTCGCCGTCGCCGGGGCGCGACGACCCGGGGCCCCTGACGCCATGACCGCGGCTGCCGGCCGATCGGCCTACGCTTCGTGCGTGAGCACCATCGACGCCTCCCCCTCCCCCATCCCCGCCTCCGGGTTCCGTGCCCGTGTCCTCGCCCGTGAGCCGCTGTTCGGCACGTTCCTGTTCCTGGGCTCCATCACCGCCGCGGAGATCGGCGCGCGGAGCGGGCTCGACTGGGTGCTCATCGACCAGGAGCACGGTGGCGGGACCGATGCGGACCTGCTGCCGCAACTCGCCGCCGTCCAGGCCGCCGCACAGATCCCGGGGAGTGCCCCTGACCAGCCTCGTGCCACCGCCCTCGTCCGTGTGGAGCAGGCCACGCGCCTGCGCATCGGGCGCGCCCTGGACCTCGGCGCGGAGGGCGTCATGGTGCCTCAGGTCAACGATGCGGCCACCGCCCGCGAGATCGTCAGCTGGCTGCGCTACCCGCCCGCGGGCATCCGGGGCGTGGCGCTGGGCACCCGCGGCCTGGGGCATGGCACGGGTGGCCACGCGGCGGTGGACCGCCACAACGAGCGCGTGACATGCATCGTCCAGGTCGAGACGCGCGCCGCGGTCGAGATGGCGGACGAGATGGCGGCCATCGATGGCGTCGATTGCCTGTTCGTGGGGCCCACGGACCTCACGCACGCCCTGGGCGTGCGCGGCGACATCGCCCACCCCGAGTACCAGGCCGCCATCACCACGGTGGCGGACGCCGCCATGCGCCATGGCAAGGCCGCCGGCGTGATGCTCTGGGCCCCCGGCGACGCGGCGACGTACGCCGGCCTGGGTTACACGCTGTTCAGCCTCAGCAACGATGGCGCCGTGCTCGGCTCGGCGCTCCGGGGCCTGCTTCAGTCGGGGCGCGCGGCAATCTCATCGAGGTAGGCATCGATGGACGGGACCGCGCGCAAGGTGCGTCGGAAGTAGCCGTCCACCTGGGCCAGCGCCTCGCGACGGCTCTCGTCCACCAGCGCCAGCCGGTCCGGGTCGCCATCCGCGAGCGCCTCGCGGAAGCGCGCCAGCCGGTCCACCATGGCCGCCTCCTCGGGACCGTCGAGCGCCGACACAGCCGACACGATGAGCTGGTCGATCTGACCCAGCAGCAGCTCGCGGTCGAACGTCTCGGTGGCGGTGGACGCGTCGGCGACCGTCTGGAGCAACGCGGCCAACTGGTACAGCGCGGTCACCGGCTCATCGAACAGCTCGCGGACATACGCGGCCTCGGGATATCGCCCGGTGAGGCGGAACACGTTGTACATCCGACGCGCCGCCTTGCCATGGTTGGGCGACGCCACGGTGTACTTGCGGACCTCGTGCTCCAGCTGCTCGACGTACTCGGCCACCGAGTCGGCGCCCAGCTCCTTGACCAGGCGCGTGAACAGCGGGATCGAGCCCGCGTCGAGGTAGACCTCTTGGAAGTACGGGTCGAGGAAGCCGTCGAGCGGCACGATCTCGCCGTCCGGCGTCTCCCAGGTGGGGTCGATGACGTTCGACGCGTTCGAGAGCAGGCCCCTGGCCGGGTCGGCGACCACCCAGTCGAGCTTGGCCCAGCCCGGTCGACCCGGCGCGCTCCCCCACGCGATGGGCACGACCGACCCGTCTGGGGTGGTGAGCTCCTGGACGCCCGCGACCACCTCGGCGGGCTTCCACGAGATCCAGTGACCGGGACGCACCTCGGCGCCGCGGACGATGCCACCTCTGTCGTGGGTGCCCCACTTCACCTCCCACAGCCGGTGCCCGTCGCCCGAGATGGTGGCCAGCGCCTTGGCCCGCAGGACCTCGCCCAGCCGGTCGATGGCGGCCTCCCGGGTCTGGGCCCGGACGTGGACCCGCTCGAAGAAGTCGCAGTCGGCGGGGAAGCGCTGGATGCGGCCCTGCGCGGCGGACCCCGAGAGCGCGAGCGCCGTGGTCACGTCGGGCGGCTCGTCAGGGATGCCCACCACCCCGATCACGCGCCCCAGTCGGGTCAGCCCCTCGGGATCGCTGTCAGCCATGGTCACCCGATGCCCGAACACCCCGCTCTGGACGTCGACCTGGACGCCCCCGCCCACCTCTGCCCGCATCGCCGCGATCCAGCGGAGCGCCTCGTCGCGATCGAGCTCGACGCCCATCCGCTGCGCGGAGTCGAGGATGCTCGCGAGAGGGTCAAGCGGCGGGTCGGTGGTGGGGTCCATGGTCCGCGATCGTACCGGGGCGCCGCCGGCGCCGCCAGTGGTGCCGGTATCCTCCGCTGCGTGACCGACGATCGAGACATCCCGCCCGCGGACCTGCGCGCCCTCGCCCGCGAGCGCTCCAAGGCTCGGAGGGAGCACCGCTTCGCCGACGCCGACCGGATGCGTGCCGAGATCGAGGCCCACGGTTGGAAGGTGGTCGACCGGGGAACGGAGGCTCGGCTGGCGCGAGCGCACCCGCTCGATCTGGTCGACCCGGACGGGGTGACACGCTACGGCTGGTCGGGCGCGGTCCCCGAGGGCCCCGTCGATGTCCCCGAGACGCCCAGTGAGAGCACCCTGATCCTTCGGGCGCTCCCCGAGGCCGACGGCACCGACTCGCTCATCGCACGCCTGCGGGGCACAGGTGCGCACCCGAGGAACACGCTGGTGGTGGCAGGCGCCGACCGACCCGACCCCACGCTGCCGGGTGTCGAGACCATCCGCATGCGGGGCGAGGTGGGACCAGGCACCCTGCTCGCGGTCGCGCTCCGCCGGTCGGGTCGTGGCGTGGTCATCGTGGGCGAGCGGTGGCCGGCCGACGTGCCATCCGAGGCCATCGATGCCCTCGCGGCCCGCCTGGACGACCCGGCCGTCGCCATCGCCGGTCTTGCGGGCACCCGTAGCGACGACCTGCGGACGTTCGTGCGCGGCACCGCCGCCGACGTGCCCGTGGTCGCGGTGGGCTGGGGCGGCCTGGCGTTCCGCGCCCCGGACGGCCGGGCACGAGGCCCCATCGATGAGGGCTTCAGCGACCCGGAGCTGCTCGCGGCGTGGTGGAGCCTGGTGCTCCGAGAGCCCGACGGGGAAGGGAGCGATACGACGCCGAGACGGGCGGTCGCCATCCGGGCCACCGAGGCGGAGGGCCGCGACGCGCCCGATGGCAGAGGGACCTCCACGCGTGACGACCGAGCCACGCGTGACGACCGGGCGACCCGTCGTGACCGCTATCGGCTCATCGACCGGTTCGCAGGCCGCGACGAACTGCTCGTGCGGGAGGGCTGAACCCGGACTCGCGCGATCGCCAGGCGCAGGCGCTCTCCGCGCCTCCTCGACCGTCTCGGTCGGTCAGCCGAGCGTCACCGCGACCACCACCGCGAGCGCCACCACCGCGAAGCCCAGCACCGCCATCGCCCCGGGTCGTGGCGACCGGCCACCCGCCGGAGCCGCCTGACCCGTCGTGCCCGTCCAGAACCCCGCGAGCATCACGGCGTCCTTGGGGACCACCATGAGGCCCAGCCAGCAGCCGGCCAGGAGGCCACCGATGTGCGCCGCGTTGTCGATGCCGGACGCCGCGAACCCAAAGAGCAGGTTCACCGCGATGAGCGCCAGGATCTGCGCGGTCAGGTTGCGCGCACGGCGCGTGAGGGCGGGCTTGTGGACCCGGTCGGCCACCAACAGCACCCCGAACAGGCCGAAGATCGCGCCGCTCGCCCCCACGGCGATGGGCGCCGCCGTGAACAGGAAGCTGGCCGCCGACCCGGCCGCGGCGCACGCGAGGTACAGCAGCAGGAACCGCAGGTGCCCGTACAGCGCCTCCACGATGGGGCCCACCAGGAACAGCGCGTACATGTTGAACGCGAGGTGGAGCGGCAGGCGGTCGTCGTGGACGAGCACCACCGTGAACAGGCGCCAGTACTCGCCTGCCTCGATGCCTCGATGGGTGAGCGCGAGCCACTCGTACCACAGCGCGCCCTCGCCCAGCAGGAACACCGACACGCCGATGGCGATGGTGACCGCCAGGATCGCCCAGGTCACGACAGGCTCGGGCGCACCCCCGGTGCGCGACCGTGCGAAGTGCCGTCGAGCGCCGCCAGCGTCACCGGCCTCCTTGGCCAGCCAGCCCAGACGGGACGCGATCTCCGGCCGCTCCGCGGCGGGAGCGCGCTTGTCCGCCTCACGGTACGCGCGCGCGGCACCCGCGAGGTCGCCGCCCCGGACCCGCGAGGCCGCCAGCTGCTGCCAGGCGCGCCACGTCAAGGGTCCCTCTGGCGCCTGGGTCGCGGACACCCATGCCTGCACCGCGGCCGGCTCATCGTCCATGCGGTAGCGGCACTCGGCCAGTCCCAGGAGCGCGGCCACATGGAGGTTCGGGTCACGGCTGCCCACCACGCGCGAGAACGTGATCCCGGCATGCTCCCAGTCGCCCTGCTCGGCCATCGCCTGGGCGCGTTGGAGCAGGCCGACGGCGACCGCGGGCTCGAGCGGGCCCGGGCTCGTCATGATGGGTGGCGCCGGAGGGCGAGGAACGCGAGCGGCAGGGACGAGCGACCCGGGGCCCCCCTGGGCCGGGCGGGACCGCCCGCCTCCGCATCCAGGGCATCGACACCCACAAGCGAGGAACCCTCGGGTCTCGCGAGGCGGGTGAGGGCACGCAGCACGCGGCCCGTCAGCTCGTCCGCAACCTCGTCCGCGAGCAACGTGCGCCCGGATCCCGTGGGGTGCTGGAGCGCGAGTGGCGAGCCGCGCATGGCACCGTGCGCCCGCAGGGCGTCCGCGATGAGGCACGTGAGCGTGACCGACACCTGGCCCTGCCACAGGGCGGCGCCATCGTGGTCACGGGCACCCGCAGGCCTGTATCGCACGTCCGCGGCGGCGCCACCCAGGTCCAGGTGCACCGGGTGCACGAGATGCGCCCGACTGAGGGTCCGGATGCCGAACGGCGACAGGAACCCTTCCGGGTCGAGGACGTGCTCCAGCGCCCACCCCAGACGCGACCGGCTCACCAGCGACACCAGCACGTCACCTCGGTCCCGCCGGCCGCTGCGACCCCGGATGATCGACCCCGACAGCTCCGGGCGCTCCGCCAGCAGGCCGTCCACGCGCTCGGCGAGCAGCGGCAGCCGCTCGAGGGTCTCGCCAGGCACGACCGTCACGCCCAGCAGCGGCACGAGGGACATGAGCGAGCGGAGGGGTATCCGTCGGAAGGTGCCATCGGTGGCCCGCGCCACGTCGAGGTATGCGCCCCGGTCCGGGTCCCACATCCCCAGGCCACCTCCCACGGTGTCGAGGGCGTCGATCATGGACACGATGGTGTCCAGGAAGGTGACGGCCATGTCCTCGTACGAGCGATCGAGGCTCGCGATCGTGGACGCGAGACCCAGCATCGACACCGTGTGCACCGCGAGCCACGCGGCGCCATCCGCGTGCGCCAGGCCCGGTCCGTGGTCCACCACCCCCCGCGGCAGCACCCTTGGCCCGTCGAGGGCCGGGAGACCGCCATGGAGCGCGTTCCGCCCGTCCGGGTCGACACGATCGACCCACCACGCCGTGGCCGTCAGGAGGCGCGAGCAGGCCTCCTCGAGGAATGCCGGGTCACCGCGCCCGGCGCATCGGCGGGTCAGATCATGCACCCGGAGGGTCGCCCATGCCTCGAGCGGGGCGGTGCCTGGCCCGTCGGTCGGCGCCTCCGCGTCATGCGCCCACGCCGCGAGCGAGTCCAGGAGCACGGCACGGGCACGGGACGGGTCGATCGTGGCGAGCGCCACGGCATCGAGGGCGGCGGCCAGGCGGGACGGCGCCGCATGGGTCAGCACCTCCGCGGCAAGCCGGCGCGCCGTCGAGGCTCCCCGCATCCCGGCCGGGTACGCCTCCCGGAGGAACGCGCTGGACTCGCGGGCGCGCGTCGCGAGCGTGGCGTCCGCGTCCGGCCCCACGGGAGCCTGCGGCGCTCCCGATGCGGCGAGGCGCAGCCGTATCTCGGTCCCAGCGGTCGCGTCCGCCTCGACATGATGGACGAGCCGGAGCGAGGCGTCCGCCGAGGGCTCGCCCCCCTGCGGCGCCGGGTCGGCCTGGAGCGGCTGCGCGGACACCAGCCACAAGGGCAACGCCCCCGGAAGGTCCAGACGAACGAAGGTGGAGTCCGGTATGGGGCCGGTGGTCTCCCAGGGCACGCGGGGCCGAGGAGCGGGCTCTCCAGGGGCAGCTGCGCCGGCGCGCAGGGTGACGACCACGTCCAGGTCAGGTTTCGTGGTCCCGGTGTCATGCGTCACCGCCCGGATGAGGCAGTCACGGGGCGCCCGACGCGCGACCTCGATGGTCATCGGTCCGGCCAGCGCCCGGAGGTGGCTGCCCGTCGGCGTCGCCTCCTCCGCGACGACGGGCGTGGGACGGCCGTCCACACGGACCGCCACCTCGAGCGAGACGCGTCGGCCCGCATCCTCGACGACGAGCACGCCCTCACGGACGAGCACCCGCCAGGCGCGCCACGGCCGGGTGCCCGTGTCCGCCTCGGCCAGCCGGGCACGCTCGGCGGCCGCACCGGTGACCGGTCGGACCTTCGCGATACTGCGGGTGGGCGGCCGAGCCGTCCGGGTCACGAGGCGTCGCCGTCCAGCTCGAGCGCGAGCTGCGGGCCCGCTGTCCCGGCCGATCGCTCGTCGGCGCCCCCCACGCGGCGGCGCCGGTCGCGCACCCGACGCGGCTCGACCCCCGGCGCTCGCAGCGGCTCCCCCACACGAGCCGCCAGGCGCTCGGCGACAGGCCACCAGTCGGAGTCGTCGCGCACCTCGGACGCGCGCATCGTGACCAGGCGCTCGGGCCGGACCATGCCCGGCAGCGTGGCATCGAGGATCGCCTCCACCTCGTCGCGGAACGTGTCCGCCGTGGAGCGCGTGCCGTCGGCGCGGAGCGGGACGTCGGGGAGCAGTCGCACCACGAGGTCGTAGGTCGCGGCCCACGCGGTCACCAGGGGGGTCACCGCGAACCGGTCCTCACCGCCGCAGGCGCGGAGGTAGTAGGCGTGGTTGTCCATGACGGCACGGTCGGTCACCAGGACCTGGGCCTTGGGGGCGAGCTCCAGCTCCTGGCGGATCTGGGACATGAGGACCCACAGTTGGGCCTCGCCGGTCGCCGACTCGTTGATGCCCAGCGGGTTGTCACGGACGACCTCGCGCGCGAACTCCACGGAGCGTCCGGCGCGCTGGACGGTGCCTGCGAACGCGTGCGCGGCCGTCGTCTTGCGGATGCCGTGGGACCCGATGAAGGCGATCTTGGCACAGCGCGTCCACGTCACGCATGGAGGGTACCCGCGAAGGGCCGAGGACGCGGCAGACGGGGTCCGGGGCCGGGCCGGGCGGGGCCAGTCGGAGCCAGTCGCGTCGATCAGGGCCTGTGATGCCCGCACGCGTGAGCGCCTCCCAGAGGCGGCCAATGCCGGGCACAGCGCCAGGACGGCTCGCAAGCACAGAAGTGCCCCGGCTGAACGTGGGACGCATGTCGTTCAGCGGGGGCGTGGACAAGGATACGCCTGCCTTACCGCGTACGCAGAGAACGCGTGTCACGGCCGCGTGCTGTGGGTGTGGGCCGTGGGCCGTGGGCCGTGGGCCGGGAAGCGGCGTCCGCCGGGGCGGCATGGCCGGCGCGGCACGCGGCCGGCGCGGCCGGGCGGCCCGGCCGGGCGGCCCGGCCAGTTCCATGACGATCCGGCGTCCCCGGCGTACTGGCCGCCGCTCCAAGCGCGATACCCGGACACACGCGCGGCCGGCGGGTGATCGTCATCCTCCCGCCCGTCCGCCCGAGCGTGGCGGCGGGGTCCGGTGCCCGCGGGCGCCGCGGGGCGGGCGGCGTGCACGCCTCAGGAGTCGGATCGTCAGGGTATCGGCACGGCGTGGCGGCGGCGTGCCGGCGGGGGCAAGGGCCGTCGGTCGCCAGTCCGCTACCGTGTGCCCGCGCGGCATGCGCCCATGGCCAACGAGGTGCACATTCGAGTGAGCGACGAACAGCTCACCTTCTACTGGCGCGGTCGGCTCCTGACCCTCCGCAGTGACGATCGATTGAACCTCTACTCGACCCCAGTCGAGATCCTGCGTCGAGCGATGGGTCGAAGCATGAGCGTGCCATCCCTGGAGCTCGCCCTCAAGGCCGAGTTGGGTGCCTCCTACCTGGTCACCGTGACCGATGCCCCCAACGGCGTGATCGTCGACCTGAGGCGCCCCGGCGGCCACCACCGCGTGTCATAGGGTCACCGGGGCGCTCGCCGGCCCGAGCGTGCCGACTCGGCGCCGAGCCCGCGCCCGACTCCGGGCAAGCGGCGTCGACGCCCATCACGCGGATCGTCACCGTTCACCCCGACCGCCCGTGGGTCGGCTTGCGAGCCCTGACGCCTGCGCCGATGGTGCCGTAGGCGGCCGCGTTCGAGTGCTGGGGCGCCCCCTCGAAGACGGCGACCCCATCGAGGACCTCCACATCAGCGAAGCCTTCGGCGCCGACCAGCGCAGCGAGCTCGTCGCGGAGCAGGCCGCCGGCGATGCAGCCGGTCCACAGGCTCACGTCGTGCCTCGAGCCGTCCGACACCGGGCGGGCGAGGACGATGTCGGCCAGTTGGAGCCGTCCGCCCGGGCGCAGGACTCTGTGCATCTCCGCAACCGCGGCTGCCTTGTCGGGCACCAGGTTCAGGACGCCGTTGCTGATGACCAGGTCCGCCCAGCCGTCCTCGACCGGCAGCGACTCCAGGTACCCCTCGCGGAACTCGACGTTGGTGATGCCGCCCGCGGTCGCCGCTGCCCGAGCCCTCTCGAGCATGGGCACCGTCATGTCCACCCCGATCACCGCGCCTGTCCCGCCCACCAGGCGCGCCGCGATCAGGCTGTCGACACCCGCCCCGGAGCCGCAGTCCACGACGCGCTCGCCCTCAACCAACCGGCCGAGCGCGAATGGGTTGCCGGTGCCAGCCATGGAGGCGATCGCCTCGTCGGGGATGCCGGCCAGCAGCGCCTCGGGGTAGCCCAGCAGGCGGGCCAGCGGACGGCCAGTGTGGAAATGGAAGCCTCGCTCCGGCTCCGTGGCGACGTCCGCGTACTCGATCCGGATCGCCTCGCGCAAGGCGGACAGGTCGACGATGGGCTGGGCTGGCGCTGGGGCTTGGCTCATGGGGTACTTGCCTCGAAGCTGGCTCCGTCGGTGATGGGACGCCGCGCCGGCGTCGCCCTATTCCCATCGCAGCGCAGGCACGCAGGCCGGAGGCCTTCGCGGATACCCCGAAGGAGCCCACCGAGCCCGGCCGTCAGACCGCCTCAGTCCCGGTCGTTGGCACCCTCGTGTGACCGCCCGGGTAGCCGCTGTCCGGTGGCCGGCTTGCGGCCCGTCACGAACACGCTCTGGGCGATCCGGTCGTGACGCTCGGTCGGGACGCGCTCGCGTAGCAGCGCCAGCAGCCCCTCGCCGAACAGCGGGTACAGGCCGCACTCGGCGAGGCCGAACGGGTGGAGCGGGCTGATGCCCACCGCTCGGAAGCCGGCCCGTCGCAGGCCCTTGTACAGCGCGACCTCCGACAACGCTCCCGACAGGCAGCCCGCCCAGGCGGCCGGATGTGTGACGATGTCGGGAGGCAGGTCGTGCTCCAGGACCAGGTCCACGACCGCGAGCCGACCGCCCGGCCGAAGCACACGGTACGCCTCGGCGAGCACGCGGACCTTGCGCGGCGAGAGGTTGATGACCCCGTTGCTGATGACCACGTCGACCGACGCCTCGGCCAGTGGCAGCGACTCGATCTCGCCCTGCACGAACCGCACGTTCGCGAGACCTGCCGCGGCGGCGGCCCCCGTCGCGCGCTCGACCATCTCGGGCAGGAAGTCGACGCCCACCACCGTGCCGCTCGGCCCCACCGCGCGTGCCGCCAGCAGGCAGTCGATGCCGCCGCCCGACCCGAGGTCCACCACCGCTTCGCCGGCGGTCAGCCGCGCATGGCGCACCGGGTCGCCCACCCCGAGGGCGAAGCGCACCGTCTCGTCGGGCAGCCCGTCGAGCTCGTCGGCGGCGTAGAGTCGCTCGGCCACGCGCCGGTCGGCGGGCCGGACGCCACGGTACGTGGCACGCACCGCGGAGCGGATGGCGTCCTGCTGGAGGTAGTCAGCGCCGATGAGATGGCCAGGGTGCGTGTCGCGCCGCATCGTGGTCATGACCGGTGGCCATCCACCCGATCGGGATCGATGAGGAGCCCCCCGAGCCGTGCGCGGACGGCCGGGGGCATGTCTCGAGCTCCGGCAGCGGCGATCCTCTGGCGCAGCTGGCGGCTGAACTCCAGCTCCCCGCAGCAGCGCTGGCAGACCCCGAGGTGCTCCTCGAGCGAGTCGCTCTCCTGGTCGTCCAGGCCCTGGGAGAGATAGGCCCACATCCGGGCCACGGCGGTTCGGCAGTCAAGCATCGTCGTCGCTCACCTTCACCAGCCCGCGCCGCACCGCGTAGTCCCACAACCCACGCTCCAACTGCTTCCGACCTCGGTGCAGGCGCGACAGGAGCGTCCCCAGCGGGATGCCCAGGATCGCCGCCGACTCCTTGCAGCTGAAGCCATGCACCGTCGTCAGGATGAGCGGGAGCCGATATGCCGGCGAGACCTCGCCGAAGACCGCCTGCATGTCCTCGTCGTCGAACAGGCGCAGGAAGTCGAGGTGCAGCTCGTCCGAGTAGGGGAACGGGTCCTCGATGGCGACCGTGGCGAACAGGCTGAACTCCTCGTCGACGACCTCGGGGTCGAGCGGCACCGTCGCCGGCCGTCGCGCGCTGGCGCGCTGCCGGTCGCGCCAGGCGTTGGTGGCGATGGTGAACAGCCAGGGTCGCGCGCGGTCCGGGTCCCGCAGGCGATCGTGCGCGCGCATCGCGTGCAGCAGGGTCTCCTGGAGGAGGTCCTGGGCATCGGCCTCATGGCGGGCCAGGTGCATGCAGTAGCCGTAGAGGGCGTCGCCGTGAGCGTCGAGCATGGCGGACAGCGAGGGGATCGCCGGTGGCGCCAGCACCTCTGTCTCCATGGTCCTCCTCGAGTGCCCGGCCCGGGCCCCGGTCGGCCCGGTCGGTGGGCTGGCCCCCGTCGGGCGGGATGCCCCCGCCGGTGTGACGTGGTCGCGCCATGAAGTTATTCCCTACTGCGTAGCTCGGTCCAGACGGGGAATACGGTCACCGTGGGTCGGCGTCGGTGCCTCATGGACCGCCGTGCAATCCGCCGGCGGCAGCAGAGCAAGGGAGCGCACCATGGCCACGGTCACACTCCGCAACGGGATCGACGTCACCCAACTGGTCGCCACCATCGGCGCCATCAAGGAGCGGCCGTCCCTCGCCACCTTCACCTTCAAGGCCACCACCGCGTGGCAGGGCGGCACCGTGAGCCACGGCGAGATCGGTCCGTTCGTCCACGATGGCCAGACCGTCGAGCGGCCACGGCCGTTCGCGCTGGTCGGGGACGAGCCGCCGGTCCTGCTCGGGTCGAACTCCGGGCCGAACGCGGTCGAGCTGGTGCTCGCCGCGCTGGGCTTCTGCTACGGCGTGGGCTATGTCGCGAACGCGGCGGCCCGCGGAATCGAGCTGTCCGAGCTGCGCTACGAGGTCGAGGGCGACATCGACGTCCAGAACTTCCTGGGCATGACCAAGGACGTGCGCCCCGGCTTCTCCGCCATCCGCGCACGGGCGTGGGTCCGCTCGCCCAACGCGACCCCGGAGCAGCTCGAGGAACTGTGCCAGTACGTCCAGGACACCTCGCCCGTGCGGGACATCATCGCCAACCCGGTGCCGGTCTCGACGACCATCGACGTCCTCGCCTGACGGCGGGGCCGGCGGCCGGCGGCCATCCGTGGGCGCCCGAGCCCCGGGGTGCCATCACGGCGCACGGGGCCGGCGGCCGGCGGCCATCCGTGGGCGCCCGAGCCCCGGGGTGCCATCGCGGCGCACGGGGCCGTGGGCCGGGAAGCGGCGTCCGCCGGGGGCGGCACGGCCGGCGCGGCACGCGGCCGGCGCGCGGCCGGCGCGGCACGCGGCCGCCTGGCCGGGCGGCACGCGGCCGGCGCGGCCCGGCCAGTTCCATGACGATCCGGCGTCCCCGGCGTACTGGCCGCCATTCCAGGCGCGATACCTGGAAACACGCGCGGCCGGCGGGTGATCGTCATCCTCCCGCCCGTCCGCCCGAGCGTGACGGCGGGGTCCGGTGCCCACGGTCGCCGCGGGGCGGGCGGCGTGCACGCCCCAGGAGTCGGATCGTCAGGGTATCGGCGCGGCGGCAGGGGGCACTGCGCTGCACTGCGCTCCGTGCCATGAGCGATGCCACCTCGGTCCGCCCTGCGGCCATCGCCTTCCCGCTGCGAGGCGAGTGGCTGGCGCTGCAGACGCCCGGGGGGTCAGGTGCCCAGTCACGGCACGCGCCGGAGTGCCGCCATGCTGGAACGACGCGCGCCCATCGACCCCGTCGTGCGTTCGGCGGCCGCCGCGGACCCGGCGATCGCGCGGCTGCGTGACGAGACCATCGCCCAGCGGCATGCCGGCCAGCTGGCTCTGCTGCGGATCGTCATCGGCGATGACGCCCACCGGCTCCGTCCCGGGATGACCGAGGGGCTCGCCGCCGACATCCTCGCGGCCATCGGCAGCCCGGCGACCTGGCAGACGCTCGTGGGCGGTCGCGGCTGGACGCCGGACGCCTTCGCCGACTGGTACGCCACGACCCTCGAGCGGCTGCTGCTGCGCTGAGGCGGGCGCTGCCTCCGCTCGCACGCGACACCGTCACGGTGGCGGTCCTCCTCCTGGCAGACGTCGTGCGGGTTGCCGACCCGGAGGGCGCCCCGTGCGCGCCAAGGCATCGGGACCGCCCGGGTACTCACGCGGCCGAGGTGTGCCACACTTCGTGGCAAGCGCCCGTAGCTCAGTGGATCAGAGCATCTGACTTCGGATCAGAGGGTCGGGGGTTCGAATCCCTCCGGGCGCGCCAACCTACGCCGGCCGACCCTGCATCATCCTACTCGTGGTAGGATGATGCCATGAGCACGGTCAAAGTCTCGACCACCCTGGACGCAGATCGGGTCGCCGAGGCCAAGGCGCGCGTCGGAGAGCGAGGCCTGTCGCGCTTCCTGGATGAGTCGTTGGCCATGCGCCTTCAGTGGGCCCGTCTCGAGGACCTAAAGCACGACCTGACCGAAGAGTTCGGGCCCATCCCGGAGGGGTCACGTCGCCGGGTCGAGGCGATGGAGTGACCTCGGTAAACGCTCTGCCCCGGTCGCGCCGCC
>DAOTUX010000040.1:0-15868 GCA_034436475.1 Chloroflexota bacterium
TGGTGGTCCTGACGACGCTGCTCACGACCGTCTCGATCATCGCCAGCTTCGGGCCCATCAAACAGCGCGTGAAGGAGTACATGATCTCCTTCCTCGCGCTCGAGATGGGCATGCTGGGCGTGTTCCTCGCCCTGGACCTGTTCCTGTTCTACATCTTCTGGGAGATCGTGCTGGTGCCGATGTACCTCATCATCGGCATCTGGGGCGGGCCCAATCGCATCTATGCCACCATCAAGTTCGTCCTGTACACCTTGGTGGGCTCGTTGCTGATGCTGGTGGCCATCCTGGCCACGGCGTTCACCTTCCAAGCCGCGAATGGTGGCGACTGGACCGGCGCCTTCGACCTGCTGGCACTGCGCCAGGCCGATTTCGATTCGACGCTCCAGCTGGCCTGTTTCGTCGCCTTCTTCCTCGCCTTCGCCATCATGGTCCCCATGTGGCCGTTCCACACCTGGCTCCCCGATGCGCATGTCGAGGCCCCGACCGCGGGCTCCGTCATCCTCGCAGGACTGCTGCTCAAGCTCGGCGGCTATGGCTTCATCCGGTTCGCGATGCCTCTCTACCCCCAGGCCGCGCACGACCTTGCGGGCATCATCGTGGTGCTCTCGATCGTGGCCATCGTCTACGGCGCCATCGTGGCGGTCGTCCAGCCAGACCTCAAGAAGCTCATCGCGTACAGCTCGGTGAGTCACATGGGATTCGTGACCCTGGGGCTGTTCGTGTTCCAGGAGCAGGCGGCGCAGGGCGCCGTGCTCCAGATGATCAACCACGGCGTCATCACAGGCGCCCTGTTCCTGTGCGTCGGCGTCATCTACGAGCGCACCCATGATCGCACCCTCGCCCGGATGGGTGGGCTGGGGGCACGCACTCCTGTCCATGCCGCGATCTTCGGCTTCTTCATCTTCGCCAGCCTGGGCCTACCGGGGCTGGGCGGGTTCGTGGGCGAGTTCCTCGTGTTCGTGGGCACGTTCGCGGTGTCACCCATCGCTGCCGCGGCGGCGACATCGGTCATGGTGTTCGCGGGTGTCTACCTGCTCTGGATGTACCAGCGGGTCGCGTTCGGGGATGCTTCCGACTTCATCAAGGGCCTGGGCCATCACCTGACGGACATCAACCGCACGGAGGTGCTCGCGCTCGCCCCCCTGTTCGGCCTGACGATCCTGTTCGGGGTGTACCCGGCACTGATGCTCGACCTCATCCAGGTGCCCATCGGCCAGTGGCTGGCTGACCTGGGCGGGGCCACCGTGACCGGGGTGCTGCCATGACCAGCAACGAATGGCTGGCCATCGCTCCGTTCGTGCTCGTGATCGCGCTCGCGATGCTGGTCGTCGTGGTGGACCTGGTGTGGCCGGAGCGCCCCGCACGGGTGACCGGCGTCGCCCTCATCGGCCTCATGGCCACCGCCGTCGTGACCGTGTACGCGGGTCCCATCGTGGGTCTGGGGACGCAGCTGCCGCCCGACGGCCAGGCGGTCATGGGCGGCGTCTACGTGCGCGACCAGCTCACCGCGTTCTTGGACCTGCTGTTCATCGTCGTCGCAGGGCTGACCATCCTGTTCGCCCCCGACTATCTCGAGCCACGCGGCATGCCCATGGGCGAGTTCACCGCGACGCTCCTGTTCGCCATCAGCGGGGCGATGCTCCTGGCAGGTGCCCAGGACCTGCTCATCCTGTTCATCGGGCTGGAGCTCCTCGTGCTCCCGGGCTACATCCTCGCTGGGTTCGCCAAGCACGACGGCCTGTCCACTGAGGGCGCGGTCAAGTACTTCCTGCTCGGGTCCTTCTCAAGCGCGATCCTCCTGTTCGGCCTCGCGTTCGTGTTCGGGTACACCGGGACGACCCGCATCGACCAGATCGCGAGCCAACTCGGCGCGGTGGTCAGCGGCATGGCCACGCTGCCCGTCGGTCTCGCCATGGGGCTCGCCCTCATCGTGACCGGTGGCGCGTTCAAGATCGCGGCCGTTCCCTTCCACTACTGGACGCCTGACGCGTACCAGGGCTCGCCCACGCCGGTCACCGGCTACCTCTCGGTGGGGCCCAAGGTCGCCGCCTTCGCGCTCCTCCTCCGCCTCCTGGTGGAGGCACTCGGGCCCATCCGCGCCGACTGGGGCGTCCTGCTGGGCGTCCTCGCGGTGGTGACGATGACAGTGGGCAACCTGTCCGCGCTGGGCCAGGACAACATCAAGCGCATGCTGGGGTACAGCTCGATCGCCCACACCGGCTACATCATGGTGGGCCTGACCGTCTTCGCCATGTCGGATGACCCCAGCGTCCAGGCGGATGGCATCCAAGGGGTGCTGTTCTACGCAGCCGCCTACACATTCATGAACCTGGGCGCGTTCGCCTGCGTGGCCGCGCTCCAGCGACGACCGGGCGTGACCAGCCAGATCTCCAGCTTCGCGGGTCTGGGCCGGCGCGCGCCGCTGCTGGGGGCGGCGATGACGCTGTTCCTGCTCTCGCTCGTGGGCATCCCGCCCACGGCCGGCTTCTTCGGCAAAGCCGTGATCATCCTGTCCGCCGTCGAGGGGGGCGGATGGCTGACGGTGCTCGCGGTGATCCTGATGCTCAACGCGGCGGCGGCGGCGTTCTACTACCTGCGTGTCGTCGTGGTGATGTACATGCGCGATGCGCCGGAGGGCGCTCGGGCGGTCACGGTGGGTGGCCTCACTCGGGTGGGGCTCGTCATCGCGGCCGTTGGCACCATCGCGATCGGGTTGCTACCCGCAGTCACCAGCGCCACCCTGGACTGGACCATCAGCGCCGCGCGGACGCTCATCGGGGCCTGAGCGCACGACTCCGGTTCGCGTACCGGGTGCCGTTCGGCCTTGGACAGCCCGGCGCCCATGGTGGATGATCGTGCGAGGAGGTACGGCATGGAACGTCCCGCGCGCTACCTGACCAGCGAGGACCTGGCGGCCCTGCAGATCGCCGATGCCCTCGTGCCCGACGACCAACTGGTGGCGGATGCCGCGGATGACGTGTCCGCGGGACGCGCGCCCGGTGAGGTCGCGACGCTCGACCCCTTGGCGGGGCCGGTGGTCGACGACGAGCTGCTCGACGACGCGATGGGGGAGCTACCGAGGGTCGACGGGGACGACCTGGCCGGGCCCGACGAGGACGATGTCGAGGCGTGGGTGGACGAGGGGGCAGCGGGGTGATCGTTCGCTCGCGGAGCGCCCGATGGGCCGCGACGGCGCTGGCAACGCTGGCCCTCGCCATCGCGGGCACGCCGACCGGGCATGGTGCGGCGCCACCACCCACGGCCCAGGGAGGCGACGAGGCTCCCTGGGTGCTCTGAAGCTCGGGTGTCGGCGTGCGGCCGCTCCCCGTGGAGGCCGCGGCCGCTGCCGAGCACGACCGTCCGGCTGGAGCGTAGGGCACCGTGGTCGATGCCGCGCCCGCGGACCCGTAGACCTCGCCCGGGCCTGATTGCCACCGGTCAGGGGATGCGTGGGGGCACCCACCCCGTCCTCGACAGGCTCGGACGGATGCCAGCTCCACCAGGTCAACCACGCGGCGCGTCATCCATCGGTGGCGCCTCCGAGCCCGGGTCGTTGACCGGGATGCCCATGGCACGGGCCGCTTCCGATAGTCGGAGGTCGTAGCTTGCGAGGACCGGACGCTGCCCGAGGCTCGCCAGGAAGTCGATCGACGCGAGGTGGAGGGCATCGAGCGTCCGTACCGGGACGCTGAACGGCTCGAGTGCCCGAGCTAGGATGGGCGGTACCAACTCAAGGAAGCTCAAGTCCGCCAGGAGCGTCCGGAGATCCTCGCCGTGGCTGTCGCCCAGACCCCGGGCGTGCAGCCCCTCGTCCACGCCTCGTACTCCAGGAGGCGACTGGCGCGAGCGCATGTGAGCCGTCACACACCGCCAAGTCCACGGGTTCGCGACCGCGTCGACCCTCCCGAAGCCCACCGCGCCATGACACAGCCGTTCCGGTGTGGCTGCGCCCAGACGCGGCGAACTTGTGGCCCATCGTCCCTGCGCCGTGATTGGGTGGCGGGTCGGAGCGCAGTCGACGTGGGTCGTGCCGGGGCGCCGGTACCATCGCCGCACGGGGTCCCACCGCATCCTGCGCTAGGATCGAACGGGCATGCCAGTCTCCTCTCCCTCGCGTCCGCTCGCCCTCGCCCTGGTCACCGTGCTCGTCGCGAGTCTGGCCGCGTGCGTCCGCATCGGACCGGCCACCCCGACCCACACGGGCCCGCCCCCGTCCGCGTCCCTGCCACCCAGCCCGACGCCGACGGCCACGCCGACCCGCATGGCCACGCCCGGCCCGACGCCCACGCCGACCCCGACTCGCACCACACCGCCCCCGTCCGCGTCCCTGCCACCCAGCCCGACGCCCGCGACCACGCCCGGCCCGACGCCGACGGTCAGCCCGACGCCGACGGCCACCCCCAAGCCGAGCCGCGCTCGCGCGACTCGCGTCGTCATTCGATACCTGGGCATCGATCTGCCGATCATCTCGCGTGACCGACGTGTGCCGAACCAGGGGCCGGACCTCTATCCGCCATGTGACGTGGCCCTGTACCACACCGCCTTCGAGCAGCCCGGTCGGCCGGGCACGACCTATCTCTACGCCCACGCCCGCGAGGGCATGTTCCTGTCGCTCCTCGAGGCATCGGAGCGGGACGACGGTGCGGAGATCATCGGCAAGGTCGTGCGGGTGTACACCAGCGACGACCTGCTCCATCTGTATCGCATCACCAAGGTCAAGCGTCACGCGACGGATTTCTCGCTCGTGACGGACGCACCGCCCGATGCCGAGCAACTCATCCTCCAGACCAGCGAGGGGCCGCGCGGCACGGTGCCCAAGCTCCAGGTGCTGGCTGAGCCGTACGAGGTGCGGGAGGTCACCCGCCAGGAGGCGCGCCCGCCGGCGAAGCCCCGTGCCTGCTACGACACCCCCTGAGCGGGCGGTCGCTGCGCTCGGTCCTCAGATCCAGTCGATGCGGCGGAAGTACCAGGTGATGAGCGCACCCACGGCGATCACGAGCCCCGTCACCAGCCAGAAGCCGTTCCCCTCGCGCAGGTCGAACGCGGTGGCGGCCTCGCTCATGCCGAAGATGCCAGCCACCGCCCCCACACCAGCCAGGACCGCTGTGATCGCGGTGAGACGCTTCATCACGTCCGAGAGCGTGTTGTTGACGGTCGAGAGGTAGGCCTCCAGCGCACCGGACAGCAACTCGCGATGGGTGTCCAGCTCGTCGGTGATGCGCACCAGGTGGTCATAGACGTCGCGGAAGTAGAGGTATGTCTCCGACCCGATGAGCGGGTTGTCACGGTTCGTGAGCTGGTTGAGGACCTCCCGCTCGGGCGCCACCGCCCGTCGCAGCAGCAACAGGCTGCGACGAGCCGCGAAGAGCCGCTCCACGACCGACCGGTCCGCGCGCGCGATCGCCGCGTCCTCCAGGTCGTCGATGATGTCCGACAGGCGGTCGATTGCCGGGAAGTAGCCGTCCACGATGGCGTCGAGGACCGCGTAGAGAGCGGCATCCGCACCCTTGGGCAGGTAGTGCGCGGGCCCCAGCCGTCTGATGGAACCCTGTTCCAGGGGCCGCCAGCCTGAGGGGTGCGAGGTCACCAGGCACCGTGCCGTGAGCACGATGTCGACCTCGATGAGCTCCGGCAGGTCGCCATGCTCGGCCGTCGCGAACATGACCAGATGCATCAGGTCATCGAAGTACTCCACCTTGGCGCGCTGATCCCGGTCGATGATGTCCTCGACCACGAGCGGGTGGAGCCCAAGGGGGGCCGACAGCTGCGAGAGCTCCTCGGCCCCGGCATCCTCGAGGTCCACCCAGACCACCGTGTCGGGGTCGGCGAGGGCCGCAAGGGCATCCTCGATGGACCGGAGGTTGCGCGGACCGTCGACACGTGACCATGCCGCCCCCAGGACGATCGTCCCGCCTGGTGGGCCGGGATCGGCCGAGACTGGGCCCTCAGGGTCGCTCATGGGAGGGCATCGTCGCATGTCCCGCACGCGGTGTGGAGGGCCGGAGCATCAGCGTGGGCACGATGGCTGCGAGGAGGACGAGCGCCGCGACGAGCAGCAGCCCACTGAGGATCGATGCGGCCTGACCTGACGCCCATGTCTCGAGGACGTCCACCACGAGGGGGTCAGCCAAGGCGCGACCTTGGAGCGCAGGCGGCAGGACCGCATCACGCGCAGCCGCATCGGTCAGGACCACGCTGAGGGCCTCGATGCGACCTGTGCCGAAGGCCGTCAGGACCGCCAGACCCACGGCCATCCCGGCCATCCGCGCCACGGTCACCGCAGCGCTCGCCATCCCGAACAGGCGTGGCCCAAGCGCCTCGACCGCCGCCGTGGAGCGAGGCGTCACCGTGACGCCGAAGCCGAGGCCGAATGCCGCGAGGGCCACCAAGAGCACCCAGCGCGCGGTCTCGGCCGTGGCGCTGCCCAGGAGCAGCAGCCCGCCGATCGCGAGCCCGAGCCCGACGAGCCCAAGCGGGACGATCGCGATGCGGCGCAGCAGGTACCCGGACCCGATGGCACCCACGGACATGGCGAGGGCCAGGGATCCCAGCACGAGTCGCTGCTCCGCGGGGCCACCGTATCGGACGCGATCGACCCACACGGCCGCGGCGATGATGACGGTCGCGAGGCCGTACCCTGTGAGCAGGCTGACCAGGACCGCGGCCCGGGCCACGCGGTCGCGCAGCACCACGGGGTCGAGGAACGGCTCTGGGGTTCGGCGCAGGTGCCGGATCGCACCGACGGTCGACGCCAGGCAGACAGCGGCGACCACCAGGCTCCACGGCGGCCCGTCCGAGTGCTCGCCAAGCAGGGTCAGCCACAGGAGCCCGGACGCGAGCGCCGCGGTGACCAGGGCGGCGCCAACGATGTCGAGGGCGCCGCGGGTGGTCTCCCGGGGCCAGCCGCTGCCTGCCGCCCAGGCCCACACCATGGCCACCAGGGCCGCCGGGGCGCCGAGATAGAAGATCCAGCGCCAAGCCGGGACGAGGATGTCGAATGTCACCGACCCCCCTTGCCCGGCCGCCATCAGCGCGGGACCGAGGTCGAAGCGCTCGAGCACCGTGGCGCCCACGAACGGACCAAGGGCCATGCCCAGGAAGTTCGCGGCACTGACCGCCCCAAGGGCGCGCGCGCGCGCGTGGCCCTCGAACAGCTTGCTCGCCCCCGCGGTCGCGACGGGCAGGATGGCACCCCCACCCACGCCCTGGATGACGCGCGCGGCGACCAGGGCGTCCAGTGACCCCGCGGCACCGGAGAGCAGGGACCCTGCCCCGAACAGGCCCAGGGCCACGATGAGCAGCCGAGGCAGGCCGAATCGGTCGGCCGCCCTACCCGCGAGCGGCATCACCGCGATGTAGGCGAGCAGGTACCCGTTGACCACCCAGCTCGCGCGGCGCAGCTGGGTCCAGTCGGCGAGGTCCTCCACGAGCGACGGCAGCGCCACCGAGACGGCCATCAACTCGACGCCCACGAACGCGGACGCCACGCACAGGACTCCGAGCAGGACCAGGCGATCATCGCGGGTCATGGGCGGATGATGCGCCCTGGCCGTGGTCGAGCGTCAGCGCATCAGCGTGAGCAGGGACCCCCCCTTCTCCAGCCGCAGCGTGCGCACCTCGAGACCAGCGACCTCGGCCCGCCAACGAGCGATCATCTCCTGCTCGTCCGGGCGCGCGCTGTCGTCCACCAGGATCGAGGCGTCCGACGCGAGCCGATCGCGCAGCAGGGGCAGGGCCGGGTAGCGAGCAAGGCGTCCGATGTCCCCCGGTGGCCCGTCCACGAACAGGACCTCGATCGGCGGGCCGGGCGGAAGGCCGGTGATGTCGTACCAGCGCCAGGTCCCATCGTCGAGCCGGACGTCCACGAGCGGGGCGTCCAGGACCGTGGCCCACTCCTCGAGACCGCGGTCGGCAAGCAGCTGGCGCGTCTCGCCGGCGAACCGGGGCAGGTGCTCGAGAGACCACAGATGTCCGCTGCCAGCCTGCCGCAGGCACGCTGCGATGATGACCGTCGAGGTGCCACTGCCGGTCTCGACGACCATCTGCGGGCGACGCGTCATGATCATCGTGACAAGCTCTCGCAGCAGGTCGGCGGAAGCGGCCATGCCGCGCGTGGCCGGAAGCGGCACGCGGCCGTCGAGCACGTCCCGTACCGCGGCCAACGCCTCCAACTGACGGTACAGCCGCGACGCCTCACGGCGCGTCTGACGCGCGCTGCGCCGGTCGTGGGCATCGACCAGGCGACGAACCTGGCGTCGCGCCATGCGCGACTGCCGACGACGCTGGGACGCCGCCCGACCCAGGAGCAGGGCGACGGCGAGCGTCAGCACGGCGGGCGCCAGCACCACCGCCGCATCCATGGACACCAGGCGGGCGAGCCCGACCACGACGAGAACGGCCGCGCCGGCCACGAGCCCCGGCCTGAGGCCTGGGAGAGTCCGCCCCCTCCTGGTGCGCCTGCCTCGACGCTGCACGCTCCCTCCTGATCGCGACTCCGTGGAACGTGCACTATGCCGCGTCCCGTCGCTCGCCGTGCATCGCGCCCCCACCACACGGTCCGCGTGTTGCTTGACGATCGGTCATCCAGGCTATAGCATCAACACTCCCTTATATGAAGTTCGCTTGATGAGTCCGCGCTGCGCCCGGCGCGGCATGAAGGAGGCCAGTCCCACGTCGTGCCCACGCCCGCACGCATCCGCTCGACCATCGCCACGATCACATCCCCTCCGCGGGACCTGCGAGAGGTCGCGGTGGTGCACAAGGCCCTCTCGGACCCCACCCGCCTGCGCATGATCCAGCGTCTCGCCGAGGGGTCGGCCACGGTGTCGGACCTGATGCGCCACGTGGACCTCTCCCAGCCGCTCGTGTCCTGGCACCTGCGACGCCTCCGGGCGGCGGGCATCGTCGAGACCCGGCGACATGGGCGCGAGGTCATCTGCTCGCTTGCACCCGATACCCTGCGACGCTTCCATGACCGCGAGCGCGAGCTCCTGGGACTGGCTTCGTGAGCGCCCCCACCGCGACCCCACCCGGCTCGGCCACACCCAAGCGGGACGCGATTCGCCACCTGGCGGACCCCCTCGCCCGACGCATCGCGGACGCGGGACTCACCGCCAACCACGTCACGCTCATCGGCTTTGCCATCTGCATCGTGGGTGCGCTGCTCGCGGCCATCGAGTGGTGGCTCCTCGGAGGCATCGTCGCGACCATCGGCTCGGCGTCGGACATGCTCGATGGCGCGGTGGCCCGGGTGACCGGCACGACCAGCCGGCTGGGTGCGTTCCTCGACAGTACCTTCGACCGCTGGGGCGAGGCGATCGTCTATCTGGGCATCGTCATCGGCTGCTCGCGCGCGGGCTTCGAGTGGGGCGTCTGGCTCGCGGCGGCGGCGATGGGCGCCGCGTTCATGGTCAGCTACGCCCGTGCCCGCTCGGAATCGCTGGGCTTCTCTCCCGGCAAGGGGATGGCCGCGGTGGGCCTCGCGCCCCGCGAGGTGCGTGTGGTCATCCTGGGCATCGGCCTCGTCGGGGCGGGCATCACCGGGGGCGTGACGCCCGGCGCGACCGGCCAGACCGTCCTGGGCGCGGCGCTCGCGCTCATCACCATCCTCGCCACGGTCACGACCGTCCAGCGAATCCTGTTCACCGTCCGGCAAGCATCCTCGGAGGTCGATCGTCCATGAGCAGCAACGGCAAGGCATCCACCAACGGCACGGGCACCGCCGGCGAACAGGACGCCCGCCGGGGGCCCATCCGCGTCGCCATCGTCGGCGTCGGCAACTGCGCAAGCTCGCTGATCCAGGGTCGCTACTACTACGAGCACGCTGCGGATGACGAGTTCGTGCCGGGTCTGATGCACGTGAACCTGGGTGGCTACCACGTGCGGGACATCGAGTTCGTCGCCGCGTTCGACATCGACAAGAACAAGGTGGGCAAGGACCTGTCCGAGGCCATCTACGCCAAGCCCAACAACACCTACGTGTTCCAGCAGGTCCCCAAGCTGGGCGTCAGCGTCGACCGGGGCATGACCCATGACGGCCTGGGCAAATACCTGTCCCAGGTCATCGAGAAGGCACCTGGCTCGACCGCGGACGTGGTGGGCATCCTCAAGGAGCGCAAGGTCGACCTGATGGTCTCGTACCTGCCGGTGGGCAGCGAGCAGGCCACCAAGTGGTATGTCGAGCAGGCGCTCCAGGCGGGCGTCGGGTTCATCAACGCCATCCCGGTGTTCATCGGCCGCGAGCCCTATTGGCAGCGCCGCTTCGCGGCAGCCGGGCTGCCCATCATCGGGGATGACATCAAGAGCCAGGTGGGCGCCACCATCAGCCATCGGGTCCTGACTCGGCTGTTCATGGACCGGGGCGTCCGGCTCGACCGCACCTACCAACTCAACTTCGGCGGCAACACCGACTTCCTCAACATGCTCGAGCGCGAGCGCCTCGAGTCCAAGAAGATCTCCAAGACCAACGCGGTGACCTCGATGCTCGACTACGAGGTCGACCCCGACGATGTCCACGTGGGCCCCTCGGACCACGTGCCGTGGCTCAAGGACCGCAAGTGGTGCTACATCCGCATGGAGGGCACGACCTTCGGTGATGTGCCGCTCAACGCGGAGCTCAAGCTGGAGGTCTGGGACAGCCCCAACAGCGCGGGCGTCATCACCGACGCCATCCGCTGCCTCAAGCTGGGCCTCGACCGTGGCCTCTCGGGCACGCTCGTGGCGCCCAGCTCGTACTTCATGAAGAGCCCGCCCATCCAGATCCATGATGACGTCGCGCTGAACCGCGTCGAGGCGTTCATCAAGGGCGAGGACAGCGAGACGCTGGTGGGCACCGAGACGGCGAAGCCCAAGGCAACCCGCAAGATGGCCAAGGCACGCCGCGCAGTGGAGACCGACGTCTCGTCCCAGATCACCGTCGAGCACGCCAAGGCGGACATCACCATCGGTTGACCCTCGAGCCTCTCGCACGATCGCGTGCCCGCGGGCCACGTGCCGGTCTGGTGAGGCCGCAGGGCTCGAGGGGCCGGTCTCTGGGCTGGGGCCGTCCGGACGATGCCACGAGTTGATGCTAGCATCAGATGCGTGAGCATCAGGCGCACGACCTTGGCAGCCGACGCGGACGATCTCGACCTCCTCGCTGACGAGGCACGCCGGCGAGGGGTCAGCCTTGCGGCGATCCTCCGAGAGGCGGTCGAGGCGGAGGCCGCGAGGCTTCGCTCGACGACCAGGCCCCGGTTCGGGATAGCCAGGTCCACGGAGGGCGCCGCGCGGGTCGCGGCGCGCGACGAGCACGCACCCGTCCGCGATCGACGGGGCTCCTGATGGCGCTCGTTCTTGATACCGGGCCAGTCCTCGCTCTCCTGGACGCCGGCGACCCGGATCATGCGCGCTGTGTCCGGATGGTCGACGAGGTTGGGGAGGACCTGGTCATCCCGACCCCGGTCCTCGTGGAGGTCGACTACTGGGCACTGAAGCTGCTCGGACGGGATGCGTGGCAGACGTTCGCACAGGACGTCGAGCGAGGCGCCTACCGTCTCCATCAGCTCGACGCGGCGGACCTCGTGCGCATCGCGGATCTCGAGCGCGCGTATGCGTCGCTCGACCTGGGACTGGTCGACGCGGCGGTCATCGTCGCGTGCGAGCGTCTTGGCGAGCCCAAGGTCGCGACACTCGACCGACGTGACTTCAGCGTGGTCCGTCCACGCCATCGGGACCACCTCACCCTCCTGCCTGGCTGAGGGCCACGGCTCCTGGCCAGGTGAGAGCCTCGGCCGCGGATCGTGGCACCATGCGCTGGTAGCACATGACCGACGCGCCCCGGCCCATACCCGACATCGCGCTCTGCCCCAGCGGGCGCGCCACGAGCGGCTCGTGACCGAGCTCCAGCATGCAGGCGGGCAGCACTCCGGCGTCGATTACGCGCCCCACCGGAGGACCCAGATCGGGCGGCTCGCCCGAGTCGTCGCGCGCGCCCGCGAGCGGAGCGTGGTCCGACTGTACCGAGGGGCGTCGTTCACCCTGGGGCACACGACCACCCGCGTCACGGAGCCTGCGGCACGGGCCGTGTCGCTGGGCAGCTATCTCGCGTGGCGCTCCAAGCGTCGCATCGTCCAGGCCAACGCCGCGCACATCCTGGGCCTCCCCGAGCACGACCGGGCAGTCCGGGGGCTCGCCCGACAGACCTACGCGTCGTACTCCCGATTCGTCGTCGAGCTCATGCGGCTCCCGTCACGACCCGCGGACGAGCCGCTGCGGCTGCTGCCACCCACCGGTCCGGCGCACGAGGCGTTCGGGCAGGTGTGGGCTCGCTGCCAGGCGGAGGGGCGCGGCCTCATCGCGGCCTCGGGGCACATCGGCAGCATCGAGATCTTCGCGGGCTCGTATGCCCTGCAGGGCATCCCGACCTATGGCCTGGCCGACGACACGGCGTACCCGGAGCTGTTCGACCTCCTCAACAGCCAGCGCGCCCGCTGGGGCGTCCGGATCATCGGCTGGCGCAACCTGCGCGAGATCTACCAGGTGCTCCGCGGCAGCCCGGCGGCGCTGGGCATGGTGGTCGACTGGGGGTATCGGCCCGATGACGTGCCCGTCCGCCTGTTTGGCGCCTGGACCACGCTCCCCGCAGGACCTGCGACGCTCGCCGCGAGGACCGGCGCGATCATCCTCCCAGTCGCCGCCTTCCACGATGCCGCGACCAACGGCTATCACCATGTGACGTCGTCCCCGCTCGAGGTCTCGGACGCCTCCCCGCGCTCCATCGCCATCGCCACCCAGGCCATCGCGGACGCGCTGGAGTCGTTCGTCCGAGCGGCTCCTGAGCAATGGCACACCTTCAAGCCCATGTGGCCCGCCGGGGACGCCGAGTCGCGTCGCCTCGAGGCGCGTGCCATGTCCATGCTCGAGGACGACGTCCCGTCGAGGTCGCGAGGCAGGGCGGGGTGAGCGTCACCGCCCCAACGGCGGAGCGCCTCCGCGATGCGGCCCAGCGGATCGCGGCGCGCCTGATGCTGCTGGGTGTCGCAGCGCTCCAGCGGTTGCCAGACGGACCGGTGTACGGCCTCGGGTTCTGGGCCGGCAGGCTCGCGAGCCGCCTCATGACCCAACGGCGCGCCCGGGTGCGTGCCAACCTCGGGCGGGTGTGCCGAGCACTCGTCGCGAAGGGCGACGCGACACCGCGGACCGCGGCGGCGGCCCACGACGAGCGCGCGCTCGACGACCTGGTGCGCGACGTGTTCGGCCATTGGTTCGTGGCGTATCTCGAGGGGGCCATCGCCCCTCGCTATGACGCTGCGACGGTGCGCCGACGTGTCCGGCCGGCCGACCCGGCCCTCACGGCGAGCGCGGTCGCGCCGGTGCCGGCGGGCGAGCCGGGGCCCATCTTCGCAGGGCTCCACCTTGGCTCGGTCGAGATGGCCGGCATGTATGCGGCGCGCGTAGGGTCGATACGGCTGGCGGGGCCCATGGAGCGGGTCGCCAACCCCATCCTCGCCGACTACTTCCGACGCACCCGGGGTGCCATCGGCTTCGACCTCATCCCCATCCGTCATGCGTCCGTGGAGCTGCGCGCTCGGCTCGCGCGCGGCGAGGGGGCGGCGCTGGTCGCGGACCGTCCCATCGGCGGTGCCGGGACCGCCACCACGCTGTTCGGCGCACCCTGCCGGCTGCCCGCGGGACCGTCCGTCCTGGCGGTCGAGACCGGCGCACCGCTGTATGCGCTGGCGGTGGTGCGCGACCGAGCCGGCGGGTGGGTCGGCCATGTCGAGCGCGTCGAGGTGCCGACCACGGGCAGGCGCCACGAGCGTGTCCGGGCCACGCTCGACCGCCAGGTGCGTGCCTTCGAGCGGCTCATCGCACGCGCCCCCGAGCAGTGGTGGACACTGTTGTTCCGCATCTGGGAGGACATCCCGCCGCCATGACCGAAGTGCAGCCACGCCCCGCCGCAGCCCTTGACGAGCAGCCGGGTGATGTGGCGCCCACGGCCTGGCCGGAGGGTGCCCCGCCACCCACGGACCGGCCCATGAGCCGGGCGGACCTGCACATCCACACCCTGGCATCCGACGGCGTGGACGGAGTCGACGCCATCCTCGATGCGGCGGTCGTGGCCGGCCTCCAGGTCATCGCCATCACGGACCACGAGCGCATCGATGCCGCCGTGATCGCACAGCGCCTGGCCCGGGAGCGGGAGCTACCGCTCGACGTGATCGTTGGCGAGGAGGTCAGCACCCGGAACGGGCATCTCGTCGCGCTGTTCCTCACACGACGCATCAGGCCCTGGGGCTCGATGCGCGACGCGGTCGCCCAGGTGCACGAGCAGGGGGGTCTTGCCATCGTGGCGCATCCCCTCGTGCCCTACCCCCTGTGCGCCAGCGAGCGCACCATCAGACGACTGCTCGATGACGCCGACCCGACCCGTCGCCCCGACGCCATCGAGGTCTTCAACCCCACCACCGCTCGGATGCGCTGGAGCGCGCGCGTCCCCGCGTTCGCATGTGAGACCGGCCTGACCCAGGTCGCCAGCAGCGATGCGCATCGGGCGTCGTCGGTGGGTCGAGCCGTGACCCGCTTCCGGGGTGATGACGCCAACGCGCTCCGATGGGCGATCATGGACAACGCCACGGCATGGGAGGGCACCGCCTACGCATGGCCGGAGCAAGTGGGGATGTTCCGCCAGCAGACCGCCAAGAACGTTCGCGCCGTGAGGGACACCCTGCGTCATCGGCTCCTTCGCATCGGCAACGGTCGAGACCTGGGCTACCCCCGGTGAAGATCGGCCTCGTCACGCCCTACATCTACCCCGTGCCGGGCGGCGTGAACGCCCATGTCCAAGAGCTGTACGAGAACCTCGTGGTGCGGGGTCATGACGTGCGCATCATCAGTTCCACCCACGGGCCACAGAAGTCGAGCGAGGGGGACATCATCCGACTCGGGTATGGCTGGAGCGTCCCAACGAACGGGTCGGTGGGGACGCTCACGGTCTCGCATCGATACGGGCAGCTGGTGCAGGACATGCTCGACCGGGAACGCTTCGACCTGTTGCACTTCCACGAGCCCTTCGTGCCCTTCCTGTCGCTCCAACTGCTGCGCTTCTCGACCAGCGTCAACATCGCCACGTTCCACGCCTACTCCGGCCAGAGTCTCTCCTACGAGTTCGGTAAGCGGATGCTCCAGCGGTTCGCCCGCCGGCTGCATGGGCGCATCGCCGTGAGCGCGGCAGCGATGCACTTCATCGGCCGCTACTTCCCCGGAGAGTACAAGGTCATCCCCAACGGCGTCGACCTGCGGGACTTCCAGCGCGTCGCCCCGTTCGCGCGCTGGCGGGACGGGACCCCGAATATCCTGTACATCGGGCGCTTCGAGAGCCGCAAGGGGGCAATGTACCTGCTCAAGGCGTTCCGGCAACTGCGCCGCGAGGGGCTCGACTGCCGTCTGCTGATGATCGGTGCGGGGCCCCAGGAACGCGAGGTGCGGCGGTACATCGCCACCCGCCGCCTCCAGGGAGTGGAGCTGTTGGGCAGGGTGAGCGACCAGGACAAGATACGCGCCCTGGCAACCGCAGACGTGTTCGTGTCACCTGCGACAGGCCAGGAGTCGTTCGGCATCGTGCTTCTCGAGGCCATGGCAGCTGGCGTGCCCATCGTGTGCTCGGACATCCACGGGTACAAGGGGGTCGTCCGACGAGGCGAGCAGGCGCTCCTGGTGCCCCCCAAGGACGGCGGCGCGCTCGCGGGCGCGATCGGCACGCTCATCCGTGACCCGGGGCTGCGATCCCGCATGGGCAGCAGCGGGCGACAGCGCGCCGTGCAGTTCGGCTGGCCGAACATCACCGCCAAGGTGGAGGAGTACTACGGGTTCGCGATCCGACGGGCGG
>DAOTUX010000041.1:0-18369 GCA_034436475.1 Chloroflexota bacterium
ACGGTCTGGATGTCACCGCCCATGTCCATGAACGCGTCCCGCTCCCGCTCGTTGTGCGTGCGCACCACGATCGGGAGCCGCGGCTCCAACTCGCGGGCGCGCTCGACGATGAGCCGCGTCGCGTGCTCGTCCCTGATCGCCACGATGAGCAGCCGTGCCTGGCCGAGGTGCGCATGGGCCAGGAGCTCCGGGTTCGCCGCATCCCCGAACAGCGTGACCGTGCCGCGCTCCCGCAGACGCGCCGTCTCATGGCGGTCATCGGTGATGACCACATAGGAGAACCCGCGCCGCTCGAGCGCGGATGTGACGAGCCTGCCCACGCGGCCGTGCCCGCACACGATCGCGTGGTTGCGCAGCTCGTCCTCCGGGTGGGCGCGATCGAGCGCGGCCACGTCGGCGACCGACCGACTGCTCAGGCGCTCCAGCAGCGGCACCGACTCCGCCCAGCGGGTGAGCGGGTCGGCAAGCCGGAACATGAGCGGGTTGAGCGTGATGGAGATGAGGGACGCCGCGACCACCACCTGAAGGGCGTCGGATGGCACTAGGTCCAGCGTGACGCCGAGCGTCACGAGGATGAACGTGAACTCCCCGATCTGCGAGAGCGCGGCGCCCATGGTCAGGCCGATGCGCGACGGGTACCCGAGACCGACGACCACGCCATATGCGGCGACAGCCTTGACGATCACGACCACCGCCGTGACCAACAGCACCGGCAGGGGGTGGCTGACGATCCAACCCGGGTCGACCAGCATGCCCACGGACACGAAGAACAGGACAGAGAACGCGTCCCGAAGCGGCGTCGCCTCGGCTGCCGCCTGGTGACTCAGGTCCGAATCGCTGACCACGGCACCTGCCAGGAAGCCACCCAGCGCCAGGGAGACACCGAACATCTGGTTCCCCAGATAGGAGACACCCACCGCGAGCGCCAGCACAGCGAGCACGAACAGCTCGCGCGACCGCTCACGCGCCACTCGGTCGAGGATCAGGGGGGCCAGCCGAGCCCCCGCCACGAGCATGGCCACCGCGAACACGGCCGCGAGGGCGAGCGCCACCACGAGCTCCCCGAGCACATCCATGAGCGAGCCGCCCGTCCCCGTCAGTAGTGGTGCGATGCCGGGCAGCAGCACCAGGATGACCACCGTGACCAGGTCCTCCACGATGAGCCACCCCACCGCGACGCGCCCCGGGACCGAGTCGAGGTCACCCCGCTCGATGATCGCCCGCAGGAGCACGACGGTGCTCGCGGTCGAGATGCCCAGGCCGAGCACGAGACCGCCCGCGACGCCCCAGCCGAGCGCCACTCCCACACCGATGCCCGCGACTGTGATGAGCGCCCGATGCACGATCGCGCCGGGTACCGCGACGGCACGCACCGCGAGCAGGTCCCTGATGGAGAAGTGGATACCCACGCCGAACAGGAGCAAGACCACGCCCAACTCGGCGAGCTCGGTGGCCACCGCCGTGTCGGCGACGTACCCGATGGTGTACGGCCCGATGAGCACGCCGGCCGCGAGGTACCCGACCAGTGTTGGCAGACGCAGCCGACGCGCGACCATGCCCAGCACGAACGCCAGCGACAGACCGACGGCGATGGTCGCGATGAGGACTGGTGTCGGGTGGTCCACGAGCGCTCCGTGTGACGCGGTGCAGGCACCGGGGCCTGCGGTGTCCGAGGGGCGGAGGACAACCATACCGGTGCTCGTCCGCCCGCGACGGGTCATCCGCTCGCGACGGCCATCACGCGTAACCGTGCCGCAACCATGTCTGCACCGTGACGGTGCTGTCGATGACCACCGGCACGGGATACGGTCGGCCCAGTCCCGAGGTCGTCAGCGGGGTCCGGAGGGGCCGGGCTCCGCAGGTTCGTCTCCCCGCGAGAGGGTCCCCTGATGCCGTTCGATTCCGCGTACCCGCTCTACGACCCTCGCTTCGAGCACGACGCCTGCGGCGTCGGCTTCGTGGCGGATGCGATCGGCACGTCGCGGGACCGGGTCCTGCCGCTCGCGCTCGCGGGCCTGGGGGCGCTCGGGCATCGCGGCGCCTTCGCGGCGGATGGTGCCTCGTCCGATGGCGCGGGCGTGCTCCTGCCCATCGAGCGCTCGGTGCGAGCGCTCATCGCGCCCGGGGTGCGTGGCCAGTTGGGCGTCATCGGGCTGTTCCTGCCCACGGATGCCGCTGAGGACGCGCTCGCTCGTGCCATCGTGGCGGACGCCGTGGTCGCGGAGGGTCTGACCGTGGAGCGCTGGCGCACGGTGCCCGTCGACCCCGATGCCCTGGGGCAGGAGGCGCGCGCCAGCCTCCCCACCGTCGCCCAAGTCGTGGTGGCCGCGCCCTCCGGGACCTCGAGGACGGACCTCGACCGTCGCCTGCTGCTCGCGCGACGGCGCGCCGAGGTCGCGTGGCGGGCCACCGGTGCCTCCGGCTTCGCCGTCGTCTCCGCCTCGTCACGGACCGTGGTCTACAAGGGCCTCGTCGCCGGCGCGGAGCTGGGTGCCCTGTACCCGGACCTGCGGACGGGCCTGACCGTGAGCCACGTCGTGTTCCACCAGCGCTACGCCACCAACACGCACCCCACGTGGGCGCTCGCCCAGCCCTTCCGGATGCTCGCCCACAACGGCGAGATCAACACCGTCCGCGGCAACCGGGAGCAGGTGCGTGGCCGACGGGCTCGCCTCGGCGGACGACTGGGCGACCGGCTCGCCGCCATCGGCCCGCTGCTCCAGGAGGACGTGTCGGACTCGCACTCGCTCGACGAGGTGCTCGAGCTGCTGGTGGCGTCCGGCTGGCGTCTGGACGCGGCCCTCCTCGTGGCCATCCCGGATGCGCCTGCGCTCCGCTCCGAGGACATCCCCGAACTGGACCTCCTGCGCGCGCGCACGGCGGGCCTCATCGCGCCCTGGGACGGCCCTGCGGCCCTGTGCTTCAGCGACGGCACCCGGGTGGGCGCCATGCTCGACCGGAACGGCCTGCGACCGCTCGTGGTCACGGTCACCGGCTCGGGTGTCGTCGCGGCCGCCTCCGAGGCGGGCGCCGTCCCGGTCGAGGCCGCCGACATCGTGGAGCAGCGGCGCCTGGGACCGGGGGAGATGTTCGTGGTGGACACCGGCCGGAAGGCCATCCGACGCGATCGCGAGGCGCGGCGGGTCGCTGCCCGCGCCATGGTGCCAGCCCTGGCGGCACCCGCCGCGACCACGGCCACCGACCCCGCTCGCACGCACCCCGTCGCGCTGCCCATCGTGGCGCCCGGCACCACGACCTCGCTCGCAGCGCGCTGGGTCGCGGGCCTCGACGCGGAGCGCCAGCGGCTGGACATCAGGACCATGGCCCTCGAGGGGCACGAGCCACTGTGGTCCATGGGCGACGACACCCCGACCCCCGGCGTCTCCCGCATGGACCGGCCGGTGGCGGACCACCTCCGCCAGAGCTTCGCGCAGGTCACCAACCCGCCCATCGACCCCGAGCGCGAGCGCATCGTCATGGACCTGACGGTGGAACTGGGTCGGCGCGCCCCGCTGCTCGCGGGCGTGCCGCGTCGGGGGCAGACGCTCCGCCTGCCCTCCCCGTTCGTGGCGGACCTCGCGTCGCTGGAGGGGGCGTTCACGGGCCGGCGACGAGGCATCGGTGACGGCACGCGACGACGCGCGCGCACCATCGACACCACGTGGGACCCCAGCGCGGGCGAGCCGGGGCTCGCGACGGCCATCGAGCGCATCGCGACCGAGGTGCGGACCGCCGCGGAGGAGGGCGTCGAGCTCGTCATCCTCTCCGATCGGCGCATCGTGGGCGACGGGCGCCTGCCCAAGGGCGACGGGCGCCTGCCCGTCGGCTCGGTGCTCGCGGCGGGTGCCGCGCATGCCTCGCTGACCGACGCGGGCCTCCGCGGCCAGACCGACCTCGTGGTCGACGGCGCGGACCTGCTCGACGTCCACACTACCGCGATGACACTGGCCGCGGGCGCCTCGGCGATCGTGCCGTGGCTGGCCGTGGAGCTGTCCGCCGAGCTCGCGGGCACCCGGGGCGCCGAGGACGTCACCGCGGAGGGCGCCATCGCCAACCTGCTGCGGGCCCTCGAGGCGGGGCTGCGCAAGGTGCTCGCCCGGATGGGCATCAGCACCGCGGCCTCCTACCTGGGCGGCCAGCTGTTCGAGGCGCTCGAATTCCAGCCGGAGGTCACCGGGCGCTGCTTCCCCGCGGCGCCCGCGTGGCCCGGCACCGTGGGCTTCGCGACCCTCGCGGCGCGCCAGCTGCGACGCCTCGCGGCCGCCCCCACGGAGGGACCGGGGGTCAAGCTGCATGACCCGGGCTGGGCGCGCTTCCGGAGCGACGGCGAGCGGCACCTGTACGCGCCACCCATCGTCAAGGCGGTCCAGGACCTCGCGGCACGCGGCGCGGATGACCCGGAGGCCCTCCCGGCGTACCGCGAGGCGCTGCTGCGCGAGCCGGCCACCGTCCGCGACCAGCTGCGCCTGGTGCATGCGCCCACGCCACGCCATCTGAGTGACGTCGAGGACGCGTCACGCATCCTGCGTCGCTTCGTGGGCTCGGCGATGAGCCTGGGGGCGCTGTCCCCCGAGGCCCATCAGGCGCTGACCATCGGCCTCCGGCGCCTGGGCATGGCCCCCAACAGCGGCGAAGGCGGCGAGGACCCGGCGTGGTACGACGACGTCGATGGCCTGCGCCGTGACGCGGCCATCAAGCAGGTGGCATCGGCGCGGTTCGGCGTCACTGCGCAGTACCTGTCCCGCGCGGAGCAGCTCGAGATCAAGATGGCCCAGGGCTCCAAGCCCGGCGAGGGTGGGCAGCTGCCCAGCAAGAAGGTCACCCCGCTCATCGCACGCCTGCGACGCGCCCAGACGGGCATCTCGCTCATCAGCCCGCCGCCCCATCACGACATCTACTCCATCGAGGACCTCGCGCAACTCATCGCGGACCTGCGCGCCATCAACCCGGGCGCCCGGATCGGCGTCAAGCTCGTGGCGTCACTGGGCATCGGGCCCATCGCCGCGGGCGTCGCCAAGGCCGGTGCCGACTACATCCAGGTGAGCGGCCACGTGGGTGGCACGGGCGCGAGCCCGCTGTCGTCCATCAAGCACGTGGGCATCCCCTGGGAGCTGGGCCTCGCCGAGGTGCACCAGGTCCTCATGCGCAACGGCCTGCGCGACCGGGTCGCGCTGCGCACCGACGGCGGCCTCCAGACCGGTCGGGACGTGGTCATCGCCGCCCTGCTGGGTGCCGAGGAGTTCGGCTTCGGCACCGCGGCCCTCGTGGCCATCGGCTGTGACATGGCGCGCCAGTGCCATCTCGACACCTGCCCCACGGGCATCGCCACGCAGCGCGAGGACCTGCGCGCCAAGTTCACGGGCACCCCCGAGGACGTGGTGCGCTTCTTCACCGCCGTGGCGGAGGACGTTCGCTCGGTGCTGTCCCGCCTGGGCGCGGCCACCCTGGGTGAGATCGTGGGCGACGCCAGCCGACTCGCAGTCGCCAGCGACCGCACGCCCACGTTCGAGTTCGAGCGAATGCTCGGTGCGCCCGTCTGGGCGGCGTCCTCCGCACGACGGAGCGACCCGGAACGGGCGCGGACCGAGGTGCGACGCGAGCCGGCCTCGCCCGCCGAGGCACGCCTCGCGGCCTCGTACATGAGCCTGCCGGACGTCGCGGAGGACGCCCTCGTGCCGGGCGTGGAGCGCCCGGTGGGCGGCCACGACCCGAGCCCCCTCGCGATCGCCGCCACCATCACCACCGCCGAGCGCTCGTTCGGCGCCCACACGAGCGGTCTCATCGAGCGCGCGACGGTCCGGCGCCCGGTCCGCTGGCGGCTCGCGGGGTCCGCCGGCCAGTCCTTCGGGGCCTTCGCCAACGACCTGGTGGACCTCGCCCTCGTGGGCCAGGCGAACGACTACGTGGGCAAGGGGCTCTCCGACGGCCGGGTCGTGGTGCGACCCCCCGACGCCATCCTCGAGCGGGCGAGCGACCTCGCGATCGCCGGCAACGCCTGCCTGTACGGGGCGACCGGCGGTCGGATGCATCTCGTGGGTCGCGCGGGCATCCGCTTCGCGGTCCGCAACAGCGGGGCGACCGCGGTGGTCGAGGGCGTGGGCGCGCACGGCTGCGAGTACATGACCGGTGGCCTGGTGGTCATCCTGGGCCCGATCGGGCCCAACATGGGCGCCGGGATGACCGGGGGTCGCGCGTACCTGTGGGACCCCGATGGCACCCGGGTCGGGCACATCGACCGCGCCTCGGTGGGCGCGACCCGATTGAGTGACGTCATCAGGGCCCGCGAGGATGGTGCGGACCGCATCGCGGAGCTGCATGCGCTGCTGGAGACCCACCGGGACACCGGCTCGGTGGTGGCGCGGGACCTGCTGGCGAGGCCCGGCGCCGTGGGCGACGGCATGTGGCTCATCGAGCCGGTGGGTGCGGCAGTGCCGACCCACATGGCCCAGGGCGAGCCAAGCGCGGCGGTGTCGGCCGCCCCGGCCGGAGGCTGACCCCCGCAGCGGCCTCGCCCGGGCATCCACGCCGTGGCACCGATGCCGCGGGGTCGACGGGCCACCCGGCGAAGGGCGCGCGTGGGATGACCCCGCGACCCGACCGGGGCGAGGGCCAGGTCGTCACGAGCGGTTCCCGACTCGTCGCGCGCCCAGAGCGAGCCATCGTGCGCTGCCTTCCCTATGCTCCCGAGATGGGCATGCACCCTGACCTCCAGGGCTATCAGGTCACCCCATGGGACCTTGCCCAACGGGCACCGCTCGTGGGCGCCCACCGCGGGGCGTGCGTCATCGAGGCGGCCGCGCCATGACCCTCCAGGGACCGCCCACCGCGGAACTGCTCGACCGCCGTGCGCCCGGTGTGCCCGTCGAGGGCGGCTTCGCTGGCCACGCCGTGCCCATCGACGCCGACGCCGGCCGACGCCTCCTCGGCCTCGAGCCCCGCTTCGACGCACTCGGGGCGGTCGTCTGATGCGCATCACGGGCGTCGAGACGTTCGTGCTCGATGAGCGCCAGGTCCTCGTCCGGGTGGCCACAGATTCGGGCCTCGCGGGTTGGGGGGACGCCACCCTCGAGCACCGGCCGGGCTCGGTGACCGCGGCCGTCCGGGAGCTCGGTGGCGCGCTCATCGGGGCGGACCCGCTGCCGGTCAACGCGCTCTGGGAGCGCATGATGCGCGGCGGCTTCTATCGCGGCGGCGCGGTGCTGTCCTCGGCCGTCGCAGGGGTCGACATCGCGCTGTGGGACCTCCGTGGTCGCTGGCTGGGCCAGCCCATCCACGTGCTCCTGGGCGGACCGTGCCGCGAGCGTGTCCGGATGTACGCCCACGCCGGGGGCGAGCCGGCCCGGACCGGGAGCCCAGAGCGGGCGCGCACACTGGTGCGAGAGCGGGGCTACACCCTGGTCAAGGCAGCGGTCGCGGGACCCGTCGGGTTCCTCGACACACCCGGCCAGGTCGCCCACTTCGTCGCCGACCTCGAGGCGCTCCGTGACGCCATCGGGCCGGACGCGGACATGGGCATCGACCTTCACGGCCGGGTCTCGCTGCCACATGCGCGACGCCTCGCCGACGCGGTCGCCCACACGCGGCCCGCGTTCTTCGAAGAGCCCTGCCGGCCCGAGCACCAGGCTCACCTGGCTCGGATCGTCGCGTCGACGACCATCCCCATCGCGACCGGGGAGCGGCTGTTCTCGCGCCACGAGTTCCGGCCCGTGCTCGAGGCCGGCATCGCGATCGCGCAGCCGGACCCTGCGCACGCCGGCGGTATCACCGAGGTCGTCCGGATCGCCGCGCTGGCCGCGACGTGGGACGTCCAGTTGGCGCCCCACTGCCCGCTCGGTCCGGTCGCGCTCGCGGCGTGCCTCCAACTCGACCTCGCGGTGCCGGACTTCTACGCACAGGAGCACGTCATCGACCTCACGAGTCCCGACTCGCCGGACCTGCGGATCCTTCGCGACCCGCAGGTGCTCCTGCCGATCGCGGGCCACATCGCACGGCTCACGGGCCCCGGGCTGGGCATCGACATCGACGAGGCGGTCGTCCGAGCCGCGGACCTCGGTGACGTCGGCGTCCCGAGAGGCATCCCCGCCTGGACGTACCCGGATGGCTCGTTCGCGGAGTGGTGATACGGGGAGCGTCCGGTCGTCGGACCGTGCGCATCAGCGACGAGGCCGCGGCGGCCGGCGTCGGCAAGGCGCTCGCGTCATGTGCCCTCCACGGGCGACCGGGTGCCAGCGCGTCGGAGGACGCGCCGACCCGAGGGGCGGTCAAGGGCTGACCCAGCACCACCGGCCTCACGGCATCTATGCTGGGCGCCCACAAGTGACATGAGGTGACAGATGCGGGCCCTTGGCTGGTTGGCGACGATCCTGGGCGTGGTCGGTGCGATCATCTGTCTGGTCATCGCGATCGGTGTCTGGGTCGTGCGCCCCGACGTGGAGGCCCGGGTGGACAACGTGGCGCTGGCGGTGACCCAGGGCCTCGAGGACGCCGCCGCGTTGAGCGCGGATGCGGCCGAACTCGTGGCCCAGGTGAGCACCAGACTGGACACGGTGGCCACGACCGCGCAGTCGGTCGCCGGCAACCCGGTCGTCGATGCGATCGCGGACCGTCTCCTGACGGGCGCCATCACCAACGTGGTGACGGGGCCCTGGAACACGCTCCAGGACCGCCTCGGGGGGATGCGCGAGCGTGTCGTGGGCATCTCGAACGCGGTCGAGGCGGTGGACCAAGCCATCCCCTTCATCGAGCTCCCGGGGAACATCACGGGCGTCATCAATGACGTCGATGCACGCTGGACCGCCATGGACGAGCGGGTCCAGGGCATGGAGGAGCTCGCGGCGAACGGGATCAGCACGGCCGAGGAGGCCTCCCGCGTGGCCGACTTCGCGACACAGGCGAGCACCCGGCTCGATGCCGTGGGCGAGGCCCTGGGCAAGGTCCATGGCGCCATCGAGACAGCGCAGGGTGAAGTCCAGCAGGCCGTCGACCAGGTCGACGGACTGCTGCTCTGGGCGGCCGTCATCATCTGCGTCATCGCCATCTGGGTGGGCCTGCTGCACCTGCTGCTCATCGCGCAGGGTCGTCGCTGGGCCCGCGGCGAGGGCTGACGCGAGGTCCCGTCCGTGGGGTCGTGGCCGACCGGTCGGTCGGTGAGGATGCTCCTGCTCGCGCAGGCGATGCTCGTGGGGTGCCTGCTCGCCATCGCCGCACCGGGAACGGCCCTGGCGCGTCCCGGTGACGGTGGCCGGCCGTGGGTCATGGTGGACCTCGATGGCCGTGCCGCCCCTGGCGACTGTGCCGCCCAGCGCCGCACCCACCGACGCATCCAGGACGCCCTGGATGCCGCTCGCGATGGCGAGCGGATCTCGGTGTGCCCGGGCCGCTATCACGAGGCCATCCGCATCGATGGCCATGCGCGTGACGTGTACCTCGTCTCGGAGGACTCGTTCCAGGCGGTGCTCGAGCCACCACCCACGGACACGCTTCCCGGCATCGGCATCACGGGTGCCGCGTCCATCGAGGTGCGTGGCTTCCGCGTGGTCCCACGTGGGCGCGTGGGCCCGGTGCGTCTGGGTCCCGTGGTCATCCCGGGGACGCGTGTCTGCTCGCCCGCGCCGGTCGCCATCGAGGTCACGGACGCGAGCGCGGTCACCATCCGGGGCGTCCGCATCGGGGCACGCCCGACCTGCGGCTATGCGACGGGCATCCGGGCCACACGCTCCAGCGTGCGACTCGTGACGGACCTGGTGACCGACTTCCTGTCCCGCGGGCTGGTCATACGGGACGGCACCGATGCGGTCATCGAGTCCTCGGACGTCCGGTTCCTGCACTCCCGAATCGATGGTGCCCTGCCCGGCTCCTTGCTCGATGCGTCGGCAACGGGCGTGCTGGCGGAGGGTGCGGCCGCGGTCCGGATTCGGACCGTCAACGTGTTCTCGCGTGTGCCAGCGCGTGACGAGGACCTGGCGCCCGTGCTGTGGGTCGGCATCGACATCCGGGACACGCCCAGCGTCTCCATCCGCGGCGACACCGTGGTCCGACGCACGGGCCGACATGGCATCCGGATCGTGGGCGTCGAGTCGGTGACCATCCTGAACGTCCTCGTGGAGCGCAGCTACGGCGATGGCTACCTCCTCGACCGCGTGCTCGGGGGTCAGATGCTAGGATCGGACGCGGAGCGCAGCCTCACGGGCATCCGCCTGGGGCCCGACGTGCGCGGCCTGACGCTGCGACAGGTCCGCGGCATCCGGAACCAGCTGCTCGACTGCGTGGACGAGTCGCGCGGGGACGGCACGGCGGGCACCGCCAACACGTGGCGACGATCGCAGGGGCGCACGAGCCTGCCGCCCGGGATCTGCACGCCACCGCGGTGACCGGTGGGTCGGCGCCGGCCCAGGCCCGTGAGCGGCCGTGCCCGGTGAGCGGCCGTGCCCGGTGAGCGGCCGTGCCCGAGAGTGGGCGTGCCCGAGAGTGGGCGTGCCCGAGAGTGGGCGTGTCTACCAGGCACGAGATCCGGCCCAGAGGTCGGATAGGGGCGCACCGGCACGACACCCGCACCCGGCCGCCACGCGGGCGTGCCCACCAGTCACGAGATCCGGCTTGGGACGGCGCATCGGCCCGCCGCCCGCACCCGGCCGCCACGCGGGCGTGCCCACCAGTCACGAGATCCGGCTTGGGGATCGGATGAGGTCGCGCCGCCACGCTCAGGGCGATGGTCGCTCGGCCCGGCGACCCCATTGAGGTCACCCATCCGGGCCAACATAACGGCAAGCCGCTATCGGCATCGAGCGGATGGCACACCCGTGGTCGTCGCACTCCAATCTCGTGCCTGACAGTCACACGATCCGGGCCAAGGCCTGGAGCAGCAGCGCGAGTCACGGCAGTCCGCCAGGACGGCGCGCCAGCTTGTCAGGCGGCGAACACAGGCCACGGCCGACGTGGTCAGCCGTCCCACGGGCCACGGCCGACGTGGTCAGCCGTCCGACCGGGCACCTGCCGCACCAAGCAGCCAGCGGTGAGGCCCGTCAGCCGCCCACCAGGTTGGGTGCGAGCCAGCGCTCCGCCTCCTCGATGGTCCAGCCCTTGCGGACCGCGTAGTCCGAGAGCTGGTCGCGGTCGATGCGACCGAGGCCGAAGTAGCGCGCGTCCGGATGCCAGAAGTAGAGGCCGGACACCGACGCACCAGGGAGCATCGCCATCGACTCGGTGAGGGTGATGCCGACGCGCTCCTCCGCCTCCAGCAGCGCGAAGATGGTGCGCTTCTCGGTGTGGTCGGGGCATGCCGGGTAGCCGGGGGCGGGTCGGATGCCCTGATAGCGCTCCGCGATGAGCGCGTCGTTGTCGAGCGCCTCGTCGGGGACGTAGCCCCACAGCTCGCGCCGCACCAGCTCGTGCATCCGCTCGGCGAACGCCTCCGCGAGCCGGTCGGCGAGCACCGTGGCCATGATCGAGGCGTAGTCGTCATGGTGCTCGAGCGCCTGCGCCCGCAGCTCCTCGAGCCCGAACCCGGCGCTCACCGCGAACATCCCGATGTGGTCCGCGAGCCCCGACTCCAAGGGCGCCACGTAGTCCGAGAGCGCGAGATCGGGGCGCCCACCGGACTTGGCGAACTGCTGGCGCAGCGTGTGGATGGTGGCGAGGGGGGTCGCCCGAGTCTCGTCGGCCCACAGCAGGATGTCGTCCGAGTCGGTCGATGCCGCCGGCCAGAACGCGACCACGCCGCGCGCCTCCAGCGACCCATCCGCCACGATGCGGTCGAGCATCCGCTGCGCGTCGCGGAACAGAGTGGTCGCGGCTGGGCCCACGACCGGGTCGGACAGGATCGCGGGATACCGCCCGGACAGTTCCCAGGTGGTGAAGAACGGCCCCCAGTCGATGCGTTCGACCAGTTCCGCGAGCGGGAAGTCCCGGAAGCCGCGTGGTCCCAGGAACGTGGGCACGGGCGGCGTGACGCCCGTCCAGTCGATGTGCATCCGACGCTCCCGGGCCCTGCCGATGGTGAGTCGCTGCTCGCCGCGGTCGCGGCCCTCGTGCGCCGCGCGGACCTGTGCGTACTCCTCGCGGGTGCGTTCCACGAACGGGTCCCGCTGTGCCGGGTCCAGCAGCGCGCGCGCCACGCCGACCGCGCGTGACGCATCCACCACGTGGACCACCGGGCCGCCGTACGCGGGCTCGATGCGCACCGCCGTGTGCGCCCGCGAGGTCGTCGCGCCACCGATGAGCAGCGGCACCGTGAAGCCCTCGCGCTCCATCTCGGTCGCCACCGTGCGCATCTCCTCGAGCGATGGCGTGATGAGCCCGGACAGCCCGATGAGGTCCGCGTGCTGCTCGCGGGCCACCTCGAGGATGCGCGTCCAAGGGACCATGACCCCGAGATCGATGACCTCGTAGTCGTTGCAGCCGAGCACCACGCCCACGATGTTCTTGCCGATGTCGTGGACATCGCCCTTGACCGTGGCCATGACCACGCGCCCGGCCCCGCCCACCGCGGCGCCCGCAGATGCGGCGCCGGGGCGCGTCGCCTTCTCCGCCTCGATGAACGGGATGAGATGCGCCACCGCCTGCTTCATGACCCGGGCGCTCTTGACCACCTGGGGCAGGAACATGCGGCCCTGCCCGAACAGGTCGCCCACCACGTTCATGCCCGCCATGAGCGGACCCTCGATGACCTCGATGGGGCGGTCGGCGGCGAGGCGCGCCTCCTCGGTGTCCTCCACCACCCAGTCGGCGATGCCCTCCACCAAGGCGTGACACAGCCGCTCCTCCACGGGCGCCTCGCGCCATGACAGGTCCGGCCCACCCGAGCCCCCGGAGACACGGTCGCGGATGGTGTCGGCCACCTCGAGCAGCCGCTCGGTGGCGTCGGCCCGGCGGTCGAGCACCAGGTCCTCCACCCGCTCGCGGAGGTCCGGGTCGAGGTCGTCCACCACCGGCAGGGCACCCGCGTTGACGATGCCCATGTCCATGCCCGCCTCGATGGCGTGCACCAGGAACACGGCGTGGATCGCCTCGCGCACCGGGTCGTTGCCCCGGAACGAGAACGAGACGTTGGACACGCCGCCCGACACGAGCACTCCGGGCAGCTCCGCCTTGATGCGCCGGGTCGCCTCGATGTAGGCGACCGCGTAGCCGCGGTGCTCCTCGATCCCCGTGCCGATGGCGAACACGTTGGGGTCGAGGATGATCTCCTCGGACGTGAAGCCGGCCTGCTCGGTGAGCAGCCGATGGACCCGGTGGGCGATGGCCACCCGATGGTCGACCGTCGCGGCCTGGCCGTCCTCGTCGAAGGCCATGACCACCACCACGGCGCCATAGCGGCGGGCGAGGCGCGCCTGGCGCAGGAACTCCCCCTCCCCCTCCTTGAGCGACAGCGAGTTGACGATCGACCGGCCCTGGACGTGCTGGAGCCCGGCCTCGAGGACCGACCACTTGGACGAGTCGAGCATCACTGGGACCTTGCTGATGTCCGGCTCCGCGGCGATGAGGTCGAGGAAGCGGGTCATGGCCGCCTCCGAGTCCAGCAGCGCCTCGTCCATGTTGATGTCGATGGCCTGGGCGCCCGCGTCCACCTGCTGCCGCGCGACCTCCACGGCCTCCGCGTGGCGGCCGTCGAGGATGAGCTTGGCGAAGCGCCGCGACCCGGTGACGTTGGTCCGCTCGCCCACGTTGACGAACAGCGAGTCGGGGCCGATTGACAGCGACTCGAGCCCGGACAGGTGGGTCCGCCGGGGGACCTCCGGCACACGACGCGGCGCCTTGCCCGCGACCGCCTCCGCGATCGCCCGGATGTGCGCGGGCGTGGTGCCGCAGCAGCCGCCCACGAGGTTGAGCGCGCCCGCCTCGACCAGCTCCGACAGGATCCCCGCGGTCTCCGGCGGCTCCTCGTCATAGCCTCCGAACGCGTTGGGCAGCCCCGCGTTGGGATATCCCGAGACGAACGTGTCCGCGATGCTCGACAGCTCCTGGAGGTACGGCCGGAGCTGCTTGGCACCAAGGGCGCAGTTGAGGCCCACCGCGAGGGGGCGCGCGTGGCGCACGCTGTCCCAGAAGGCGCCCAACGTCTGGCCCGAGAGCGTCCTGCCCGAGGCGTCGGTGATGGTGCCCGAGATGATGACCGGCAGCCGGAAGCCCAGGTCGTCGAACAGTCCCTCGACCGCGAAGATGGCGGCCTTGGCGTTGAGCGTGTCGAAGATGGTCTCGATGAGCAGGATGTCGGCGCCGCCCGCGACCAGCCCTGCCGCAGCCTCGTGATACGCGGCGCGCAGCTCCTCCCAGGTGACGTTGCGGGCGCCCGGGTCGTTGACGTCCGGCGACAGCGAGGCGGTCCTGTTGGTGGGGCCGAGCGAGCCCGCCACGAACCTCGGGCGCGACGGATCGGCGGCCTCCGCGGCGTCCGCGGCCTCGCGCGCGATGCGCGCGGCTGCCTCGTTCATCTCGCCCGCCCACGGCTCGAGCGCGTAGTCGGCCATCGAGATCCGGTTGGCGTTGAAGGTGTCGGTGGACACGATGTCCGCGCCCGCCGCGAGATATTCCGTGTGGATTCCCCGGACGATGTCGGGTCGGGTGAGGACCAACAGGTCGTTGGCGCCCCGGAGGTCCACGGGGTGGTCGCGGAAGCGCTCGCCCCGGAAGCCGGCCTCGTCCAGCTGGTACGTCTGGATCATCGTGGCCATCGCCCCATCGAGCACCAGGATCCGCTGGCGGAGCAGGTCAGGGAGGAGGGACGTGCGCTGGGCGCGTGTCGCGTTCGGGTCCGAGGCGGCCATCGATCGACTATAGCCCGAGCACGCTGATGAGCGGTGCCGGCTCCGGATCGTCCAGTCCTGCCAGCGTGGATCGTCTAGTCGTGCCTGCAAAGATTGTATAGTAGCGGACGCAGTGATCGTATAGTAACAGCGAAGCTGGGGTGGTACGAGCGTGGGATATGTCCGAAGGATCCTGGATGACGAGCTCGACCGGCTCCTGCCGCACCTGCCCGCGATCGCGATCGAAGGCGCCCGTGGTGTGGGCAAGACGGCAACCGCGCGGCAACGCGCCAGGACCACTCACCTCCTCGATGATCCGCTCACCCGCGATGCGCTCGCCGCGGATCCGCGCCGGATCCTTGCGGAGCCCATCCCGGTCCTGATCGACGAATGGCAGCTCATGCCCGCAATCTGGGACGTGGTGCGTCGCGCCGTTGACGATGGGGCCCCCTCCGGAAGCTTCCTGTTGACCGGCTCGGCAGAGTACCGGGGCGATCGGCTCCACACCGGGGCAGGACGCATCGTGGACCTGCGGATGCGCACGATGACCCTCGCCGAGCTGGGCTTCGAGACCCCCACCGTGAGCCTCGCCGAGCTGCTGGCGGGTGACACGCCACCGGTCACAGGCGAGACCGATCGCACGCTCCGACGCTACATGGAAGCGGTCTTGGCGACCGGCTTGCCTGGGCTTCGGGGCCTCCCGGCCGACGTCCTTCCCATCCAGCTCGACAGTTACGTGCGCCGCATCGTCGATCGCGACCTCCCGGCCATCGGCGTTGGGTCACGGAGCCGCGATCGGCTGCTGGCATGGATGCGTGCCTATGCCAGCGCGATCATGAGCACCGCGTCCTACGAGCGGATCCGCGATGCTGCCACTGCCGGGGAGGCCGACAAACCGAGCAGGGTCACAACGGTCAGCTACCTCGAGGCGCTCGAGTCGCTGTGGGTGATCGAGCCGATCCCCGCATGGCACCCCACGAGTCCTGCGCTGCGTCGGTTCGGGATGGCCCCCAAGCATCAGCTGTTCGACACGGGCATCGCGTCACACCTCGCAGAGCTGACCATTGGATCGATCCTGGCGGGTGCCCCGACCGCGCCGCTTCACGCGCGCCAGGGCATTGTCATGGGGCCGCTCTTCGAGTCCCAGGTGGCCCACGACGTCGCCGTCTACGCGCAGGCGGCCGGTGCTCGCCTTCGGCACTTCCGCTCCTCCGACGGACGCCACGAGATCGACCTGATCGTCCAGCGACGGGACGGGAAGGTCATGGCCATCGAAGTGAAGCTGTCGCATGCTCCCAGTCGTGACGACAAGCGCCACCTGCTCTGGCTCAGGGAGGCGATCGCTGACGAGGTCGTCGACATGATGGTCATCTACACCGGTCCGTTGGCATTCCGCGACGCCGACGGTATCGCGATGGTCCCCTTGGCTCTGCTCGGCGCGTGAATGCTGCGCCTACAGCCCACGATGCGGAGATGACCATGGATATCGTCGCCCGGCTGCTCGACACCGACCCGGCCATCCGATGGCAGGTGCTGCGCGTCCTGGTGGTACTACGACGTCCTCCGGGCGCTCGACCACCTCCGGACGTCATGCCCGCTGGACGGGACCCCACCGGACCCACGCTGCGCGATGCGCGTCCTCGCCTGGTGGGACGGTGCCTAGCCTCCGGGCGTCATCGTCCGCAGCCCTGCGAGGCGCGCGGCCGCCGCCTGTCGGTCGTCATAGGTGACGAACGCGTCGATGGGGGATATCCAGACCGCGGCGGCGACGTGGATGGCGTCGAGCGCACGGAGTGCAGGCTCGGCGAGCGCGCCAGCCGCCAGCAGCAGGCGCCGGTCGAGCGGGATCAGTCCCAGCGCCCCGATGGCCGCGTCGGCTCGAGCCATGAGCGTCTCAAATGAGAGCCTCGGATCGGCAGCGCTGGCGCGCCGAATCGCGCGCGGCACCTCCGTCAACACGAGCTCCGAGGACGCGAGCTCCGCACCCTCGAGATAGGCCCGTAGGACCGCGCTCTCCGGCTCATCCCGGACGAGCTTGACCAACGCGGAGCTGTCCACATAGGCGAGGGCCACGCCTCAGCCTTCGCCGCGGATCTCGTCGATGGCCCGGCTCAGCGCCCGGGCGTCACCCTCCATCGCGAGCGGCCCTGGGAGACCGCGGCAGACGGGCCCGATGAGCCTGCCCTCGGCCACCAGGCGATCGAGCGCCGGCCCGGTGCTGGGCGGAGGACCGAGTTCGGCCACCACCCGGTTGCGATCCGTGACCAACAGCCGCTCACCCTGCTCGACGCGCCGAAGGTAGCGACTCAGGTTCTGGCGCAGTTCTGCGACACCCACCGTCCAGTCCATGTACACGAATGTAGCATCTCACGGTCGACTGGCCATGTCGGGGGACCACGGTGGCTCGCTACCCAGCATGAAGCCGCCATTCCCTTGCTGAGATTGACGGTATACGGTAGCTGCGATGCACTAACCCGTCAAAGTCACACGAATCGCCGGTTTCCGGCGCATGCCTCCATTGCCACCAGACGGTCGTCCTCGAACGTGACCAGCAACTGGGACTCCGGCGGCCGACCTCCGCCGATCCGCGCCTCGCGTCGCTGTACCAGGTGCGACGTCTTGCCGCTCCGGCGGACGCCGACGACCGCGAGCGCCTTGCCGGGGACGGCCGGCTCGCGGATGTCCCGCCGGGTGAGCGGCGTGCGACCCACGGAGAGCGCCTCGGCGAGCTTGAGCCTCAGCAGGTCATGCGATACTGTCATTGTCGGAGGGACACTTTCTGCCGCTTCTGTCCTTCTGGCAAGGACAGGCTCACACGGCGTCCGCAGGTCGCTCAGCGCAGGGTGTCGGGACCGCCCCCGGCAAGGAGTGCGTTCAGCCCCGCGCGGTCCGGCAGCCCGGTCAGGTCGCCCACGGTGGACACCGCCAGCGCACCGCACGCGTTGCCGGCCCGCAGCGCGTGCTCGGGCGGCGCGCCCTCGAGGATGAGCGCGAGATAGCCCGCCGTGAACGCATCACCAGCGCCCACCGGGTCCACGACGTGCGCCACCCGGAGCGCGGGTGACCGCACGGTCGTGCCCTCACGGTCACGCAGCAGCGCACCATCGGCGCCTAGCTTGACGATGACCCGGCCGGCCCCGGCTGCCAGCAGGGTGTCGGCTGCCGCCTCGGGGTCGGACCCGCTCCCCTCCTCCAGTGATGTCGCCAGACCGCCCACCAGGGCAACCTCGTCGAGACCGCCCAGGACCAGGTCGCAGCCCTCGGCGAGAGCGCGGAGCGCGACCGCGGCGTCCGCCTCGGACCACAGCCGGCGTCGGATGTTGAGGTCGAGGCTCACGCGGACACCCGCGCCACGCGCCAGCTCCTTGGCCCGGATCACCGCAGCGGCCGCGGATGGCGAGAGCGCGGGGGTGATGCCGGTCAGGTGGAGCCATCGGGCGCCCTCGACCCGATCGCGGGCGGCGTCGATGTCCGCCGGCTCGAGATGCGACGCGGCAGAGCCCGCCCGGTGATAGATGACCTCCATGGGGCCCAGGTCCCGGAGCTCCCGGACCATGAGCCCCGTCGGGCCTGATGGGTCGGTCGTCAGGTGGTCGACATCGACCCCCTCGCCCCGGAGGCGGCGTCG
>DAOTUX010000042.1:0-31824 GCA_034436475.1 Chloroflexota bacterium
CCAGCTATCCCAACAGTCCGGGCGAGGCGGCCGCGGTGCTCGACCAGCTGCGGGCGATGTGTGCGGTCGAGGGCCACCGGTTCTGGCCCGATGACGTGACCATCCGTGATCGGATCCGGGCCGGCGCAGCACTGACGCACACGCAGCTCTCCGACGCGTATCTGCTCGCGCTTGCCGTCGCCCATGGCGGACGCTTGGCCACCTTCGATCGGCGGATCTCGACCGTGCTCGTCGAGGACGGCGACGACGCATTGGAGGTCATCCCGGCCTGACCCGCGCCAGGGTGGTCAAGTCGCTGCTGGAGACCGGTAGCACCATGTAGCACTACGACCTGTGGGGCGGCGGCGTCAGCCCAGATCAGTCGGCCCGACGACCTCGATGAGCCGCGCCGCGCCGCGCCGGAGCCGCGCATCGAGGGTCAGCAGTCGCACGCCCTCGATCTCGGCCAGGGCGACGTATTCCGCGTCGTACGTCTTGGCCCACCCCAGGCGCTCTGCGACGCTCCAGGCGCGGTCTGGCAGGTCGGCAGGCGCCCGCGACTCCACCGGCAACGCCGCGAGCCGGCCACGGACCCGCTCGGCCTCCGACGCCGGGACGATCCCGCGCCAGACGGATTCCCGGAGCACCGACAGCGTCTCGGACCACAGTAGGTGCGGCGCGAGCAACTGCACGCTGTGCGACCACGCCGGCAGATCGGACGCGGTCGCCATCGCGAGCGCGATGCTCGCGTCGGCGACGAGGCGCTCGATGCTCAATGCTCCTCGCGTTGACGCCGGAGGATGCCCAGGAAGTCGGGCATGGGAGTCCCCCAGAAGGTCGTCTCCCACTCGGGCGGGAGGGGCAGCCGAGCCTCGGCGTCGCTCAGGGCGTCGAGGTCACGCGCATCGATGATGTGCTGTGTGCCGATCCGGGTCGCTGGCAACCGTCCCTCCCGGATCCACCGCCGGACGGTCTCAGGGTTGCGGCGCACTCGCTTGGCGGCCTGAGGGACGGTCAGCATGGTCATCGTCGTGTCGCATGCTACAACACGCTGCCGCAACAGGCCCGAGAGCAGCGACCATCGTGTGGTCTACCGCGGGGTCGCTCGCAATGATATGGCGGTGCTGCTATCATTGCGTCATGGAGCGCACCACGCTGATGCTGCCCGACGAGACCCGTGACCGCCTCCGTCGCATCGCGGCCGAACGAGGGGTGTCCATGGCCACGATCATCCGGGAGGCGATCGATGAGAAGGTCGCGAGCGTGCGCCCACGGCCTCGAAGCATCGGCATCGGAGCGTCCGGCCGATCGGACACCGCGAGGAGCACAGGCGAGCACCGGCCGGTGCCACGTCCGTGGCGCTGATCCTCGACACCGGCCCGCTGTGCGCGTCCCTGGATCGCTCGGACGCCGATCACGCCCGGTGTCGATCGCTCATCGAGGCCGCGACGGAGCCGTTGGTGATCCCCGCACCGGTCCTGGTGGAGGTCGACTACTGGATCAGCCAGCGGCTGCACGCCGGTGCGCTGGTGGCGCTGCTCGCGGACATCGATGACAGCGCATATGCCGTGGAGGATCTGACCTCGCTCGACTATCGGAGGGTGGCCGAGCTGTGCGACCGGTACGCGGACGCCGACATCGGCTTCGTGGACGCGGCGGTGCTGGCGATCGTCGAACGGCTGGACGAGCCCAAGCTCGCGACGCTGGACCGGCGACACTTCTCCCTCGTGCGGCCCAGACACCGGGCCTCGATCGAGCTGCTGCCGGCCTGATCGCGCCGCGGTGTCCCGTCAGTCCATCCGGATGACACGGCCAGCGCATCCGATCTCCCGCCGCGGGTGAGGCGCGGGCTCCCGCCGCTCCGTCCGCCAATCGATCTTGCGTTGTCCCCCCAGATCTTTGTTGCGTCGCTCTCACAGTTCGCGTGGGTGACCCGCGCGTGCGGCCCCCTGGGTGCTCGATCGCAGCGAGGAGTGCTACCGGTCGGCGCGCGCGGCGAGCGCATACGCCATGAACCAGGCCTCCAGCGATTGGTCGGTCGAGCCATAGTCGCCCGGTCCGACGAGGTGGTCACACACGACCTCCCGCGCACGTGCGATCTCGCGTCGCCGCGGGCCGCGCCAGCGCTCGTCCGCGAGCGTCAGGTCGATGAGAGCGGACGATCAGCTGGCTCACGCGCCACCTCCTGATATCAATGATAGCAACGTCGCCATCTCGTCCTCAGGGCTGACCACCGGTTACGTCGGGCGACGCCGGTGACCACCGGGATGGTCAGCCGGGATGGTCAGCAGGATGGCCAGCCCACCGACGACCATGCTGGCGACCACGTCGGCGCCGTCCAGCAATGGGAACTGGTCGTCGCGGACCCGCACCTCCCCTCGCTGCACGTGCCTCGGCTCCCACGGTCCCGTCCGCTACTCGTAGTGCGACCACATGCGGAGCACTTTGACGACGCCCTCGTCCTCGATGACCTGGTAGACGAGGCGGTGCTGGATGTTGATGCGCCGCGAGTGGGCGCCCGCAAGGTCGCCGACGAGCCTCTCGAAGGGCGGTGGCGTCTGGAAGGGGTCGCTCGACAGCACTCCGAGGAGCGTCTCGGTCCGCTCCTTCAGCCCGGCCGCCGCGAGCTTGCGTGCGTCCTTCCGCGCCGCCTTGGTGTAGACCAGGCGCCAGCTCACCAGTCGAGCGTCTCCTCCAGCTCATCGACCGGCGTGACCAGCCCTTCGACGATGGACTCGCGCATGCCTGGTATCGAGATGAGGTACAGCGTCTCCTGGATGGAGCGCCAGTCATCATCGCCGATGAGCACGGCAGTGCCGCGCTTGCCCGCGATCCGAACGGGCTCATGGGACTCCTGGACCTCGTCCACGAGCTTGTAGAGCTGGCGTCGAGCCTCGGTCGCGGTCAGGGTGGTCATGTGGCCGTCTCCATACGTACGTCATAGCGTACGTCGGTCCGGTACCCTGGTCAACCGGGGTCATCAAACGGGCAGACGACAACGCCTCCCTTGCGCAGCGTCGCCTCGGGGCGCAGGATGCGCCGACCGGCGAGGCGGTCGCCGGGCATCCGACCGGTGGCCGGATGCGGGTTCCTCACGCGTCGGGTCGGCACGGCTGCCGCGGGGCAGCCAACGAGGAGTCCGGCCCTTCGCGATGATGGGTCTGCGAAGGAGGTCGCGCGTGACCGGGGAGAACGCCACCGTCGAGGTGGCCGTCGTGGTCAATGGGTTGCCACGCACCGTCCAGGTCGAGCCACGGAGGCTGCTCGTGCAGGTGCTGCGCGAGGATCTCGGGCTGACCGGGGCCCACGTGGGCTGTGACACCAGCCAGTGCGGCGCGTGCACGGTCCATCTGGATGGCCGGGCCGTCAAGTCGTGCTCGGTGCTCGCGGTCCAGGCCGATGGCTCGTCCGTCACGACCATCGAGGGGCTCGCACCCGACGGTGGGCTACACCCGCTCCAGCAGGCCTTCTGGGAGAACCACGGGCTCCAATGCGGCTTCTGCACGCCGGGCATGATCATGTGCGCCGCGGACCTGCTGTCGCGCGACCCGGACCCCGACGAGGCGACGGTGCGGCATGCCATCGAGGGCAACATCTGCCGCTGCACGGGCTATCACAACATCGTCAAGGCGGTCATGGCGGCGGCCGAGGCACAGCGCTCCGGGGACGCCACCCCGGCGGCGAGCTGAGGAGGGTCGAGACGATGGCCGTCACCAGCCCGGGCCCCGTCGGGACGCCACTCAAGCGCAAGGAGGACCCGCGCTTCATCACGGGCCGTGGCTCGTACCTCGATGACATCACGCTGTCCGGGATGGCCCACGCCGCCATCCTGCGCAGCCCCTATGCCCACGCCCAGATCCGGTCCATCGACACGACCGCCGCGAGCGCCATGCCGGGTGTCATCGCGGTCTACACCGGGCAGGACCTCAAGGACCTGCCGCCGCTGCCGTGTGCGTGGCCCGCGGGTGGCGCGAACGGGCCCTACACCAACAACCTGAACACCCCTCGGCTGCTGGCCCTCGACGATGTCACGTGGACCGGCGAGGGCCTCGCCATGGTTATCGCCGAGACGCCCGAGCAGGCGCAGGACGCGCTGGACGCCATCGAGCCCGACCTCGAGCCGCTGCCCACGGTGGTGGATGCGGAGCAGGCGCTCGCCGAGGGCGCGCCGCAGCTCCATGAGAACGCGCCACGCAACGTGGCGTTCGAGTGGTGGGCGGGCGACAAGGAGGGCACCGCGACCGCCATCGATGACGCGGAGGTGGTGGTCCGCCAGCGGATCCGGAACCAGCGGCTCATCCCCAACCCCATGGAGGTGCGCGGCGCCATCGGCCGCTACGAGCCGGGCAACGACGAGTACACCATCTGGATGAGCAGCCAGACGCCCCACATCATGCGGCTGCTCATCACCGCGTTCGTGCTGGGCATCCCCGAGCACAAGGTGCGCGTGATCAGCCCCGACGTGGGCGGTGCCTTCGGCAGCAAGATCTTCCTGTACACCGAGTGGGTGCTGGTGGCGTGGGCGTCCAAGCAGCTGGGTGGCCGGCCCGTCAAGTGGGTCGAGACCCGACGCGAGAACTACCTCGCCACGATTCACGGCCGTGACCACATCACGGACATCGAGGTGGCCGGGACCCGCGATGGGCGGGTGACGGGGCTCCGGGTCAGGACGCTCGCCAACCTCGGCGGTCGGCTCTCGACGATCGGCCCGGGCGTGCCCACGACGCTCTATGGCCGCGTCCTGTCGGGCCCGTACGCCATCCCCAACGTGTGGTGCGAGGTGACCGGCGTCTACACCAACACCGTGTACGTGGATGCGTACCGCGGTGCTGGCCGTCCGGAGGCGACCTATGTCGTGGAGCGTGCCATGGACCTGTTCGCGGCCGAGATCGGCATGGACCGCGCCGAGGTCCGGCGTCGCAACTTCCTGCCGCCCGACGCCTTCCCGCACAAGAACCAGAGCGGGCTGTACCGCTCCTGGAACGGGCAGGAGCTGGCCATCGACTCGGGCGACTACGCGCCGGCCCTCGAGCGAGCGCTCGACATGGCTGGCTACGGCTCGATCGGCGCCGCCAAGGCCGACGCCGAGCGGCGGGACAAGCTCCTGGGCATGGGCATCTCGAGCTACATCGAGGTCTGCGGCGTCGCCCCGTCCAAGTGGATCGGCGCCGTGGGCGAGGGCTGGGGCGCGGCCATGTGGGAGTCCGCCAACATCCGGGTGCATCTGACCGGCAAGGTGGTGGTGACCACCGGCAGCCAGACCCAGGGTCAGGGCCATGAGACCACGATGGCCCAGATCGCCGCGGGCGAGCTGGGGGTCCCGGTCGATGACGTGCTCGTCAAGCACTCCGACACGCTGGGGGCGCCATTCGGCTACGGCTCCTATGGCTCGCGGTCGGGCGCCGTGGGCGGCACGGCCGTGGTCAAGGCGGCGGCGAAGGTGCGCGAGAAGGCCAAGCGGGTCGCGGCGCACCTGCTCGAGGCCGCGCCCGAGGACATGGAGGTCGAGGACGACCGCTACTTCGTGCGGGGCTCGCCGGACAAGGTGAAGACGCTCGCGGAGATCGCGTTCGCGACCGACCTGGGCTTCGACCTGCCCGACGGCGTCGAGCCGTTCCTCGACGAGACGGCCTACTACGACGCACCCAACTGCACGTGGCCCTTCGGGACCCACGTCGCAATCGTCGAGGTGGACCGGGAGACTGGGCACGTGGAGCTCGTGCGCTACGTGGCCGTGGACGATGTGGGCAAGAAGATCAACCCGCTCATCGTCGACGGGCAGCTCCACGGCGGCATCGCCCAGGGTGTCGGCCAGGCGCTCTGGGAGCAGGCGGTGTACGGCGATGACGGGCAGCTGCTGTCGGGCACGATGCTCGACTACGCCCTGCCGCGCGCCTCGTGGCTGCCCTCGTTCGAGCTGGACGAGACGGTCACGCCATCGCCCGTGAACCCGCTGGGGGTCAAGGGGGTCGGGGAGGCGGGCGCCATCGCGAGCACGGCCGCGGTGGTCAACGCGGTCATGGACGCGCTGTCACCACTGGGCATCCGGCATGTGGACATGCCGCTCACGGACCAGGTGGTGTGGCGCGCGATGCAGGCGGCTGGTGCCGCGAACCCGGCGGAGGTACGGTCATGATCCCGGCGGCGTTCTCCTATGCCCGGCCGGCCTCGCTCGCGGAGGCGCTCTCGCTGCTGGCGGATGCCCCGGAGGGCACCAAGGTCATCAACGGCGGCCAGAGCCTGCTGCCGCTGCTCAGGCTGCGCATGACCGAGGTCGACCGCCTCATCGACATCGGCCGGATCTCGGAGCTGGGGGGCATCCGGGCCGGGGTGGACGGCGGTCTGGTGATCGGTGCGGCGGTGCCGTACTCGGAGGTGCTCGGGTCAGCGATCGTCGCGGAGCGCTGCCCGCTGCTGGTGGAGGTCATCCGCGACATCGGTGACGTCCAGGTGCGCAACAGGGGGACCCTCGGGGGGAGTCTGGCACACGTGGACCCCGCGTCCGACCTGCCGGCCGCGGCGCTCGCGCTCGATGCGTCCGTGGTGGTGCGATCGGCGGGTGGCGAGCGGGTCGTGCCGGTCTCCGGGCTGTTCGCAGGGCCGTTCGAGTCGAGCCTCGCCCCCGGCGAGCTCATCACGGAGATCCGGTTCCCGGCGAGGGCCGCCGGGACGGGGTCTGCCTATCGCTCGATCACGCAGCCCGCCTCGGGCTACTCGATCGTGGGGGTTGCCGCGGTGGTCAAGGTCGCGGGCGGGCGGGTCACGTCCGCGCGCGTCGGGGTCACGGGCGTGGGGGAGGTGCCGTACCGCGCGACCGCCGTGGAGGACCTCGTGGTCGCGGGCGGCGCCGGGGCGGTCGCGTCGGCCGCGGCGCATGCGTCCGACGGCCAGGAGGTCAACGGTGACATCCATGCCGACGCCGAGTATCGGGCGGCCATGGCCCAGGTCATCACCCGCCGCGCGCTGGAGGCGGCCTTCGCCGCCGCGGGGTAGCGCTCCGAGGCCGCAAGGGCGACTCGCGCACCGAGGTCGCCAAGCCGCCCGAGTCCGTTAGGGTAATCACGGGCGTGTCGCTGTCTGGACCCGCCGGCACCGCCCAGGCAGCCGGGCCTGTCAGGGCCACATTGGCCGTGCCGCCGGTATCGGCCGCACGGCCCGCGCCGGCGTTGACCCCGCCGAGAGGCCCACGGCGGTCGAGCGGCTGCCTCGCATGTCGGACGGGTGCCGGACCGGCCTGGGCTGGCGGCCACGTCGACGTGGTGTGGTGTGGTCAGGAACGCCGCCCATCGGCCGCCAGGGGAGAGTCACTCGAAGCCCGCCCTCCGCTCGATCGAGATGCTCGGGCATGGCGACCTCGCAGGTTCGCGCGCCGTGTTGCCCTGGCCGGGCGCCCTGATTACCCGAGCGGACTCGCCGGGGCCAGGCCACATGGCAGCCGAGGCCCCCTTGTGGACTCAGCGCCAGGGCACCCCAATGCGCTGGCCCGCCCCGTTCGGGGGAATGGCCCCAATGGGTTCGTCCTCTACTAGCATCGCCAGCACGAGGGAGGTGCCATGGCAACCATCACCGTCCGGAACCTCGATGCGGAGGTGCAGCGGCGACTCAAGCGTCGGGCGGCGCGCCACGACCGCTCCATGGAGGCAGAGGCACGTGCGATCCTGAGCGCCGCGGTCCTGGAGGGCGGATTCGTCCGGTCCTGGCTTGAGGCTGTCCGGGATCTGCGTGGCGAGGGGCTGTCGCTGCCCGAGCGCTCGACGCCCAGTGATGTCGACCTCGGGTGATCGTGCTTGACACCAGCGTCCTGTCCGAGCCGCTCAAGCCCGAGCCCGACCAGCGCGTCCTCAACTGGCTCGCCTCGGTCGATGAGCCCCTGGTCGTCACGGCGGTCACGATCGGGGAGCTGCTGTTCGGGGCGCGTCGTCTGCCGGACGGCCAACGCCGGAGATGCCTGCTCGCGGCGATCGAGCAGGCGCTCGAGGCACATGGCGGTGACGTCCTGTCACACGACGAGCAAGCCGCACGACGCTATGCCGAGATGCAACAACGACGGCGCGCGGCGGGCCGGCCGCTCTCGGTCGAGGACGGCATGATCGCGGCCATCTGCGCACAGCACGGAGCCCGACTCGCCACGCGGAACACGGGCGACTTCGACGGCTTGGGCATCGACCTGATCGACCCCTGGGTCGCAGGTCCCGATCCCTCGAGCCAGGGCTGACCGGGGCGCCCGACCGCGTCAGGATCGCTGGAAGCGTGCGACGTGCCGTGGCAGGAAGCGGTCGTACATCGTGATGAGCACGCTCATCAGGACCACGAAGAACAGGGTCATCAGCAGCGCCTCCTGGCCACCCGGCAGCGGTGTGGCCAGGAGGAGCAGGAACACGATCGCCCAGGTGACCACGACGGTCAGCACGAACTGACGCACCACCCCTTCGGGGGTCGAGCCCCGGCGGGAGATCCAGTGGCTGATGGCCGTGGTGACCACCACCACGAGGGCCACCGCGATGCCCAACGAGAGCGGCGGCACGCGCAGGTCCAGCATCATCCCGAAGATCGAGGTCACGAGCACCAGCAGCGCCACCTTCTCGACGGTGGCCATGGCCCACAGCCGAGACGCGATCGCAGCATCCGCCTCGTGCACCGCCGCGGGGTCAAGGGGTGCCTGCTGCGAGTCCGCACGGAGCGTGAAGGGCCGGTCGGCGGGTGGCAGCCTGCGGGTGATGACCCACCACCCGAGCAGGGCCAGCAGCGCGACGACCACCACGAACGTGATCACGATCCACCACTGGCCGGCGAACGTGTCCGCCCATGAGGTCCCTGCCGGGACACCGAAGATGCGCTCTTGCACGACGTCGGTCACATCCAACTGGGCGATGTGGATCCACCACTCCTGGGGCAGCTTGATGACGACCCAGATGAACGCCGCGATGCCGATGACCAGCCCGGCGCTCACACGTCGGGGGTCCCAGCGGGTCCGGATGGCCTCGACGGTGTCGAAGAAGTACTCGAACGTGTTGGGGAACACGAGCAGCAGCCAGCGCAGACCCGTCGCCTCGAACAGCGTCGCGCCCACGAGTCGGTAGTACCACAGGAACCGGCTCACCTGGAACGCTGCCATGTTGGTCCAGTTGCGCAGCGTGGCCAGGTACGCGATGCCCAGGTAGTAGATGTCGAGCGCCTTGTCGTAGCCCTGGTACCAGCCGAGGTCGGCGCCGGGCGCGAGGGCCTGGAACACCGTCTGGTCCACGGCATCGATCACCAGCGCCGCGATCATGGCCGGCAGCGGCCAGAGCGGGATGAGCAAGGGCACCAGGAACCGTGAGGCGATGACGCCGATGCCCACCGCGACCGCCCAGCCTTCCACCCGGCGATCCTAGCGGTGCCGCGGCACACTCGGGGGGTGCAGATGGCGAGCGTGGTCCCGGGCGAGCCGCTCCCCGCGGACGTGGCCCGCGTCGACCGGATCGTCCTCGCGCGGACCGTGATGGTGGATGGTGAGCGCTGGTCCAAGGGTCGGCTGCTCAACTGGGCCGAGGCCCACCACCTCGCCCGCCATGCGAGCGACCCGCGGCCGGTGACGCTCCTGCTCCTGGACGCGGACGACCTGCATGAGGATGACGCGTCGCTCCGGCTGGCACGCGCGGTCGCGGGCCCGGGCGTGGCGACGCGCGAACCGGCCGAGAGCCGCGTGGACCTGATCGCCGCCCAGGACGGCGTGCTCCGGGTGCGCGTGAGCGCCCTGGCGCGCGTGGACCGTCTGGACATGCTCGAGGTGTTCACCCGCCTCGATGGCCAGGTGGTGCCCGCGGGGAGCGTCGTCGCGAGCATCAAGGTCGCGCCCAACGTAGTCCCGGCCACGCTCGTGGAGCGCGCGGAGCGGGTCATCGGTGCCTCGGGTCTCGTGCGCGTGCTGCCCTATGGTCGATGGGTCGTGGGCATCGTGGTCAAGGAGGCCATCCACGCCCCGGAGCAGGAGCGCTTCGAGGCCAGTATCCGCCAGCGGGTCGAGGGCCTGGGGTCGACGCTCGGGCCCATCCGATACGTCGCCGACGAGGTTGACGCGGTGGCGGACGCGCTTTCGGACGTCACCCACGGGCCCGATGCCGCCCGGCTCGTGCTGACCGCGGGCTCAGCAAGCACCGACCCGCTCGACCCGTTCTTCGTGGCGCTCGACCGGCTCGGCGGGAGGGTCGTCCGCCATGGCGTGCCCGCCCACCCGGGCTCGATGCTGTGGATGGGCCTCCTGGGCGGCGCGACCATCCTGGGACTGCCCACCTGCGGCGCGTACTCGCGCGCGACCGCGGCCGACCTGCTCATCCCCTGGCTCCTGGCCGGGGCGCCGCCCACCCGGGCGACCATCGCGCGCCTGGGTCATGGCGGGGTGCTCACGCGCGACCAGCGGTTCCGGTTCCCGGCCTATGCCGCCGAGTTGGAGGCCCCCGAGGGCTGATCCGGGCGGGCCGCCCGCGTGGGGTCGGTCTGTCACGACCGTTCCTGTTACCCGCTACCCTGCCGGACAGAGGAGGCAGCATGCCGCAGCGCGATCGGGTCGGTGAGGGCGCCATGGAGCTGGTCGTGCTCGGCGCCGGGCCGGCGTACTCCGACATCCCGGGATCGGTCGGCGCGAGCTACCTGGTTCGGGCCGGCGGGGCGGCCGTGCTGCTCGATCTGGGCCAGGGGGCGTTCCCGGCACTCGCCAGGGAGCTGGAGCCGAGCCGGCTCTCTGCGGTCGCCATCAGCCACCTCCACCCCGACCACTTCATCGACCTCATCCCGCTGCGCCACTACCTCACGCGCCCGGAGTTCGAGCCCTCGCGCCGCGTGCGCGTGCTCGCCCCGGAGGGCCTCGGGCAGCGGCTCGACGCGGTGTACGACCAGCCGGGCTTCGCCGCCGCGGCCTTCGACCTGGAGTCACCCTCCGACACGCCCGTTCGCGCGGGTCCGTTCATGCTCCGCTCGGTCCGCGTGCGACATGCCGGGGAGAGCCGCGCGTGGCGCGTGTCCCTGGTGACCGGGGGGCCTGGCATCGTCTACAGCGGGGACGCGTCGGACCCCGACGAGCTCCTGCCGCTCCTTGCCCCCGGCGACCTGCTGCTCTCGGAGGCGACCTTTGGCGTCGGCCCAGTCCCGCCCGGGATGCCGCACCTCGATGGTCCGATGGTCGGCGCGCTCGGATCACGAGGCGGTGCCGCGCGCGTCGTGGTGACCCACGTCCGGATGGGCTGTGACCTCGACGCCACGATCGCCGCGGTCCAGGCGCGCTTCGAGGGCCCCGTCGACCTGGCGCGGCCAGGGCTGCGGGTGGTCGTCCCGCACATGACGGCGGCCGGGTGATCGACGCCGGCTATCCGCCGTACCCAGGCCGTGGGACCCGGCGCGGGCTCCATCGTGAGGTCGTGCAGCAGCTTGGGCTGCGCATCGTCCGCGGGGAATACCGGCCGGGGCAGGTCCTCGCGCGTGGCGACGAGTTGGCCGCGTCGATGGGCGTCAGCCGCACCGTGCTGCGGGAGGCCATGAAGGTCCTCGCCGACAAGGGGCTCGTGGAGTCGCGGCCACGGGCCGGGACGCGCGTCCGGGGTCACAACGAGTGGAACCTCGTGGACCCCGATGTCATCGCCTGGCGCCGCCAGGCGGGCCCCGACCTCGACTTCCTGCGCCACCTCTCGGAGGTGCGGCTCGTGGTGGAGACCGATGCCGCCCGGCTGGCCGCGCTGCGCGCCACCGCCGATGACCTCGCACGCATCCGCCACCACGTGGACGTGATGGAACGGGTGGGCAATGACGTCGATGGGTACGCCGCAGCGGACCTGGACCTCCACGCGGCCATCCTCCGAGCGACCCAGAACCCGCTGCTGGCCCAGTTCGCCGATACGCTCGCCGAGGGCCTGACGGCCAGTCGTGAGGTCACCCGGCACCGGCCCGGTGGCCACGGCTACTCCCTGCCGCTCCACGTTGCCCTCGTGGAGGCCATCGAGCGGCGCGACGGGAGGCGTGCCGCCGCCGTGATGGCGACCCTGGTGACCCGCTCGATGGACGACATCGAGATGGTCCTCAGGCCCCCTCAGCAGGCGCATCGACCGCGACTTCGGTTGACACGCGTCTCGGACGGTGGGTAGAGTGCCCGCACTCTTCATACTTATCTGTGAGGAGCAGGAGGAGGGTCTCTGGTGAACAGGGCATCGGAACTGCTGTCGACCCCGCTCTCCCGGCGGAGGGTGCTCCAGGCTGGCGCGGTCGCGGGCGCAGGCATGCTGACCACGGGCATCTGGGGTGCGCGGCGGGTCGCCGCACAGGACCAACTGGCGCCTGCGGTGCTCGAGTTGTGGCACCAGGACTGGGGGCCCATCAACAACACGTATGTCGCGATCAAGAACGCCGTCGAGGCCGCTCAGCCGAACGTCAAGATCAACCTCACGCCGCTGCCCTATGAGCAGTTGCTGGCAAAGATCATCCCGTCCATCGCCGCGGGCAACGAGGCGGACATCATGATGGTCTACAGCTCCTGGCTGGTCGCCTCGGACATCCCCACGCTGTTCACACCGGTGGCCCCTGGCATCATGACCGTGGACGAGGCGAACGCGCTGTTCTACCCCCAGGCGCTCAGCGAGGGCCTGCGCGGGGACAACCTGTACTACCTGCCGTGGCTGAACGGCATGGGCGGGTCGACCTTCACCTACAACACGGACCACCTCGCGGAGAAGGGCATCGACCCCGCGTCCATCCAGACCTGGCAGGACCTCGTCGACGCCGGCAAGGAGCTCGTCCAGTGGGACGGCGACAACCTCGTCCGCGCGGGTGTCGCGTTCAGCCCGTACATCTCGTCGGCATGGGTGACCGGGATCCGTCAGCTGGGCGGGTCGTACTTCGACCCGGAGTCCGGCGCGTTCAACCTCACGAGTCCCGAGGCCATCGAGGCGCTCAAGAACATCGACGACCTGCTCAAGGTCCACAAGGTCGATGACATCACCAAGGAGGCGCCCAGCCACGCCAACATGACCGGCTACGGCGCGCCGGATGGGTTCCCCGAAGGCAAGGCGTCGATCACGAACTTCGGCTCATGGATCGTCTCGGCCGACCCGCCGCGTCCGGCCGGCCTGAACGCGGGGATCTTCCCGACGCCACGCATGGGCGACGCGACGGAGGACGTCGAGCTGTCCCACAACGGGATCCACGTGCTCTCGCGTCGCTTGGCGGATGACCCCGCGAAGCTCGCCGCAGCCGAGTTCTTCGTCGGCCAGTTCGCGAACCCGGAGATGTTCCTGCCGCTCGTCGACATCTATGGCGGCTCCGTGATCATCCCCTCCGTGGCGCGCGACCCGTCGGTGACCGAGCGTCGCTGGGGCACCATCCAGCAGCAGTACGACACGAACGTCTGGCCGCGTGCCGTGTTCGAGGAGCATCACATCCCCGACTGGAACATCACCGGGGCGTGGCCGTACCTGCTGCGCGTGTTCAAGGACAGCGAGCCCATGGAGACCGTCCTCGCCGAGTTGGAGGCGAACGCCAACCAGCTGGAGCAGGACGCCCGCGACAAGCTGGGTCTCTGAGCCCGGTCGAACGATTGACGGGGCCCGGCGGCCATGTCGCCGGGCCCCGTCCCTCATCGAGGACCCGTGGACGATCATCCTCTCGCGGGCCGGGTCGCGGTCGTGACCGGCGCGGCCACCGGTCTGGGGGCCGCCATCGCGCTCGCACTGGCCGAGGCCGGCGCGGACGTGATGCTCCACCATCGCTCCCATGTCGCGGAGGCGGCGGCGGTGCGCGATCGATGTCGCACGGCAGGGGTGCGCGCGGAGATCGTGGCCGCGGACTTCGCCGCGAACCCGGGGGAGGCTGCCCGGGTCGTGGATGCGGCGGCAGCCGAACTGGGGCGGGTCGACATCCTCGTCAACAACGCCGCGAACGTGGGCGACCTGGTCCCGTTCGAGGAGATGAGTCGGGAGACGTTCGAGGGCGTCCTCGCGGTGAACGTCACGGCGCCGTTCCTGGCATCCCAGGCGGCGGCGCGGCACATGGCCCGCCAGGGGACGGGTGGACGGATCGTCAACATCGGTTCCGTCCACGGGCGGCAGTCGGCGCCCCACCATCAGGCATACGAGACGAGCAAGGGCGCCATCGCCGCGCTCACGTTCTCGTCCGCGGTCGCGCTGGGCCATCACGGCATCACCGTCAACTGCGTGGCTCCCGGTGCCATCGTCGTCGAGCGCTACGCCGATGCGGACTGGGACGAGGCATGGTTCATCAGCCGGACGCCGGTCGGGCGCAACGGCCGCCCGGAGGACATCGCCGCGATGGTCCGGTTCCTGTGCCTGGATGCGGCGTCCTTCGTGACCGGGGAGACGATCTTCGTCGACGGCGGCATGACGCGTCGCATGCCGCTCGTGAAGTAGCCCGGTCAATCGCCGGGGAGGGGGTTGGTCGTCAGATGGGAGGGCGCATGCTGCGAGCCGGGGTCGGTCGGGTGGACATCACCCCGCCGGTGGGGATGCCCATGGGCGGCTGGTCCAACGCGCTCCACGAGCGGTCCGAGGGGAACGACGCGCCACTCACCGCGAGCGCCCTGATGGTCACAGACGACTCGGTGGGCACCGTCATCTGCGAGTTGGACCTGTGCCTCCTGAGCCACGGGCAGGCGGATGCGGTGCGCGCCGCCGTCGCGGACGTCACGGGCCTCAGGCCGGAGGCCGTCCGGGTCACGGCCACCCACAACCATTCGGCACCCGTCACCGGCGAGCTGACAGGCGCCGGCTGGATGCGCGAGGGCCTCGGGTCGGTGGCCCCCTACATGGCGATGGTCATCGAGCAGCTCGCTGGTGCCGCGCGGGAGGCTCGGGCCTCGCTGCAGCCAGTGACCATCGGCCACGGGCTGGGGAGCTCTCCGCTCGCGGTCAACCGACGGATGGCGCTGCCGGGCGGTGGGGTTCGCGTGGGGCACGCCTGGGACCGACCGGTCGATCATGGGGTGCGCGTGGCACGACTCGACGGCGACACCGGCGACCCGGTCGCCACGATCGTCCACTACTCGGCGCATCCCACCATCACCGCTGGCGGCAACCGTCACATCCATCCCGAGTACCCCGGTCCGGTGCGACAGGTCGTGGAACGGGCGGTGGGCGGCCGGTGCCTGTTCCTCCAGGGCACGCCCGGGGACATCGGGCCCATCGAGACGTTCGTGGACGAGCTCGAGCCCTACCGACGGCTGGGGTCCATGCTGGGCCACGACGCCGCGGCGACCGCGATCCGCTCGTCGGCCGATCCCCACCGCCAGCGGCTCGCCCCGGACCAGGACCCCTCGACCTGGCTCGCGTTCCACGAGTACGCCCCGCCGCCCGAGACCGACGCGACCGTGCGTGTCGAGCGGCGCGTCGTGGAGATGCCCGTCCGCCCGGATGTGGGTGACCCGGTCGCGCTGCGCGCCGCCCATGCCGCCCTCCAGGCAGACCTGTGGCGTGCCATCGAGCGGGGCGGGTCGGCATTCGACGTGCGGGAGCTGCGGGTGCGCACGAAGGGCGCCTCGATGCGCGCGGAGCGCGCCGAGGCCCTCGGCGGGCGCACGACGTTCCCGCTGGAGGTCCATGGGGTGCGCATCGGCCCGCTCGCGTTCATCGGCGTGCCGGTGGAGCCGTTCATCGAGCTGGGGCGCGCGGTGGAGGCCGCCTCGCCCTTTGCGATGACCTTCGTGTCGGGCTACACCAACGGCTACCGCAACTACCTGCCGACCGCCGATGAGTGGCGGCGCGGAGGCTACGAGGTGGACATCAGCGCGTTCGCGCCCGACGCCGGCGACCGGTTCGTCGCGGCATCGGTGGAGCTCCTTCAGACGCTCGCGGTCTGAGCGGTGGGGCGGGCGGCGTGACCCTCGGCGGGGAGCCCATCGGCGAGGGGGTCGCGGAGGCGGAGCTGGCCGTGGAGGGGACGCTCGCGCGGCGGCCGCCCCGTCGGCGCCCATCGGGCCTGACGATCGCGGTCGTCATGATCCTGCTGGCGTTCTTCCTGTTCATCTTCGTCATCCCGCTCATCCAGGCGTTCTGGTACAGCCTCAACACCTACGACATCCTCACCGGGTCGTCGAAGTTCGTGGGGCTCAAGTACTACCAGCGGATGCTGGGCGACCCGGAGTTCTGGAACGGGCTGCGGGTGGCCGCGGTGTTCACTGCCACCGTGCTCATCGCCGGACTCGCCTTCCAGCTCGCGCTTGCGGTGGTGCTGACCACGCTGCGCGGCGTCCCTCGGACGCTCCTGATCACGCTGTTCTTCCTGCCCGCCGTGCTCCCCAACATGGCGGTGATCATCATCTGGAAGGCGATGTACCGGGTCGATTTCGGCCTGTTCGACATCGTCGCGACGTCACTCGGCCTCCAGCCGCTGCCATGGCTCACCAACGGCACCTTCGCGCTGCTGTCGATCGTCATCCTCACCGTCTGGAAGTTCCTGGGCTATGGCGCGGTCATCTTCATGGCCGGGCTCCACGAGATCTCCGACGAGCTGTACGAGGCCGCGGCTCTCGATGGCGCCGGTCGCGTGCGTCAGACGTTCGCGATCAGCCTGCCGCTCCTGCGGCCGCTCCTGCTGGTGCAACTGGTGGCGAGCATCATCACCCTGCTCCAGTTCTTCGACCCGTTCTATGCGCTCACCAACGGTGGCCCCTCGGGCGCCACCGAGACGCTCATCCTGTACATCTACAACACGAGCTTCCTGCGCCAGAACTTCAGCTACGCCGCCGCGATGACCACGGGCCTGTTCCTGATCCTGCTCGTGGTCAGCGCGATCCAACTGTTCCTGGGCCGGCGTCACCTGACCGGGGAGGGCGCGCGATGAGGGAGGGAGGACGATGACCGTGGAGGCGCGCGCCGCGGGCGGCCGCCTCGGGTGGGGGCGCATCGTCACGCTCGCGGTGACGATCGTGGGCGTCATCCTCATCCTGGTGCCCATCGCCTGGGCCGTGGTCGGGTCGCTCAAGACGGAGGCCGACTACCGTCAGCTGCCCATCCAGATCCTGCCCCGCCAGGTGTCCTTCGATGCCTATGCCAAGGTCCTCGGCGACGGGGCGCTGCCGCGCGGCTTCCTCAACTCGGTCATCGTGGCCACGATCGAGGTGGCCGCGGTGCTCCTCACGAGCGCCCTCGCGGGCTACGTCTTCGCGCGCAAGATGTTCTGGGGCAAGGACGCGCTGTTCCTGTTCGTGCTCGCGAGCACGATGGTGCCGTTCACGATGCTGCTCATCCCGCTCTATCTCCAATTCATCGACATCGGCTTCACGGACAACTACCTGGCGATCGCGCTGCCCACGGCGGTCTCCGCATACGGCATCTTCCTGTGCCGCCAGTTCATCCGGGGCATCCCACGCGACCTGTTCGACGCGGCGATGATCGATGGCGCCGGTGACCTCACCGTGTTCCGCGAGGTCGTCCTGCCGCTGGCGCGCCCGGTGCTGTCGGCGCTGGCGATCTTCACCCTCATCGTGAGCTTCAACTCGCTGCTGTGGCCGCTCGTGATCGTGACCGACGCGGACCTCTTCACGCTGCCGCTCGTGCTCGCCTCGTACGCCCGCCAGGGGGAGGCCATCGTGTTCACGGAGATCCTCGCCGCGGGCGTGGTGGGCTCGGTGCCCCTGGTCGTCGCGTTCCTCGTGCTGCAGCGCAACTTCGTCAAGGGCATCTCGCTGACCGGTCTGGGCGGTCATTGAGCCAGCATCGGGAGGTGGCATGACCGGATCGTTGGGCGGTCGCGTCGCGATCGTGACCGGCGCGGGGCAGGGGATGGGCGAGGCGTTCGCCCGTGCCCTCGCGGGAGAGGGCGCACACGTCGCGATCGCGGAGCTCGACCCTCGGACAGGCGAGGCGGTCGCCGCGGACATCCGCGCCGGCGGTGGGTCCGCCGCCGCCTACCCCGTGGACGTGCGTGAGCGAGCCGCGATTGAGGCGATGGTCGATGACCTCGTGGCGCGGCACGGGCGGGTCGACCTGCTCGTGAACAACGCGGGTCTCGCGGCGGGCGGACCGTCCGAGGAGGTCACCGACGAGCAATGGGACCTGGTCTACGGGGTGATGCTCCGTGGCCTCTTCCTGTGCAGCCAGGTCGCGGGCCGCGTGATGATCGCCCAGGGTCGTGGCGTGATCGTCAACATCTGCTCCATGGCGGGCATCGGCGGCTGGGCCAAGCGGGCGCTCTACACCCCGGCCAAGGCGGGCGCGATCGCCCTCACGCACGTGCTGGGTGTCGAGTGGGCGCGCCACGGCGTCCGGGTCGTGGGCATCAGCCCTGGGCAGGTCGAGACGCCGCTCAACGAGGTGGTGTTCAAGGCCGGCCTCGCCGATCGCGAGACGTTCACCAACCGCGCGCCGATGCGCCGCTTCGCCAGCCCCGAGGAGATCGCCCGCGCGGTCCTGTTCCTGGCCAGCGATGCGGCCAGCGGCATCACCGCCAAGACGGTGACCATCGACGGCGGCTGGATCGCATGGGGCGGCATCGAGGAACCGGTCGGTGTCTGAGCGACCGATGCCCGGGACGACCCCACCGGTGCGGACGATCCCGCCCGGCTCGGGCACGCCCCTCACCGCGAGCGGGCGGTCGGTGGCATACCGCCCTCCGCCATGGAGGATGCGTGGCCGCGCCCTCGCGCTGTGGTACCGCCTGGCGGACCCCGACCAGGCGCGCCGTCACGTCCCGCGCTTGGTGGAGATGGACGCCGACCCGGTGGTCCGGGCGCGCTTCTGGGACCTGCGCCACGACGCGGCGGGTCCCGTCCACGACGAGGACCGGCCGGCGGTCTTGGCCTGGACGCCCATCCGCGAGGCTGTCGTGGCGTTCCCGGTGCGCCATGGCGCGGTCGAGGGCGACCTGCCGACCTACATGTACGCGGACGACCCGGTCTACATCGCGATGGGCCGAGAGCTGATGGGCTGGCCGGTCCGGGGCGGCACGATCGAGTTCGACGACGTCGATGGCACCACCGCCCCCGGAGCCACCTTTGGGCCCGGGGTCACCATCGCAGCCCGGCTGGTGCGAGGCGGTCGGGAGGTGATGCGCGCATCGCTCACGCTCACCGGCGGCGTGGTCCGAGAGCAGCGCCCGGCGCCGCCCCGCTGGCTCGCCGAGAAGGTCATCGGCCGGGTGGACGGGCCGGGCGTCGCGGTCGCGCAGCTCGTCGCCACCGGACCCGCCCAGGTCGAGCGGCGGGACCGATGGGCGGCGACCGCGAGCCTCTCCTTCGACGAGACGCCGGGGGACGAGCTCGCCGCGCTCGCGCCGCGCGAGATCGTGGCCGCGGAGCTGTGGTCTGACATGGACCTCACGATCGGCTGGGGCGAGGTGCTCGCGGAGCTCGGTGAGGAGGTCTTCGACCGTGGCTGATGTGGTGCTGGCGGGCCGGGCGGTCGTGGTGATGGGCCATCGTCCGTCCGTGGTCGGGGCGGTCGTGGAGGCGCTGCGCGCCGCGGGTGCGGAGGTCACGGCCATCGCGCCCGGACCGTGGGAGGCGACCTCCCGCGCACTGGGACGTGTCGAGCGGTACGAGATCCTGGTCCACGTCGCCCCGCCCTCGCGAGGGGTGGGGGTCATGGACGGGCGCGACCAGGAGTGGGCGGACGAGGTGGCGCTGCGGGTCACGGAGCCGCTGTGGGTCGCTCGGATGGCAGCGGCCCGGATGCGCGGGTCGACGGGTGGCTGCCTCGTGTTCGTGGGCACCCTCGACGCGACCCACGCCTACGCCGGACATGCTGACGCCGCGATGGCGATGGGTGCGCTCGGTGGGCTCGTGCGCTCCCTGGCGGTCGAGCTCGCGCCCGACGGGATTCGCGCGAACCTCGTCCTGGCGGGGCCGATCGAGGAGGCGCCCGACACGGCGCGGGCGGACCTTGTCGAGCGGACCCTGCTCCGTTCGCCCAGCGGACGGTTCGTGCTGCCCGAGGAGGTGGCCGCCGGGGTGCTGTTCGTGGCCGGCCCTGACGCAGGGTTCATGACGGGGCAGAGCCTGCGGGTGGACGCCGGCTGGGCGTCCCTCAACCAGGCACCGGACGGGATGCGCTTCCCGTGAGGTGAGCGGACCGGACGCCGTGCGCGTCAGTCGATGATCTCGACGCCCTCCGCGCGGGCCGCCGCCGCCAACGCTCGGTCGATCGTGGCCAGCGGGGCCTCGATGTCGAGGGCCAGCTGCAGGTACATCGCGTCGTACACGGTCAGGCGGTGCTTGCTCGCCAGCTCGGTCGCACGGAGCACGCCGGGCCATCCTCGGTCTGCGACGTCGACACCGCTCCGAGCCATCGCACGGAGCTTGGCGGGGAGCTCGTCGTGAGCGACCGCGGTGCCCTTCAGAAAGCCGTTCGCGACCTCGGTGCGGAAGTGGGCAGGCGCCAGCAGGATCGTGTCCGTCCTGGCCCAGCTCAGCCACTGCTCCGACCACGGTGCCTCGCCGGTCATGGCCGGGATGGCGACCGACGCATCCACCACCACGACCGGGAGCGCGAAGGTGAGGCTCACGAGGTCGCCTCGTCGTCGCCACGCACGGCGCGGAGGATTTGCTCCGTGCGATCCTCTCGCATCTGCCGGATGAGGCCAGCGGGATCGGGGATCGAGACGGGGTAGCGTCGCGCGAGCCGTTGCATCTCCTCGATGGCATCGATCCGCCGCTGGCGGCGTGCGTCCGCCGAGATCTCCTCGAAGTCGTCGAGCGGGACGAGCGCTGCGACAGGCTGCCCCGCGCGCTCGATGACGATCTGCTCGCCCGCGGCGGCCTCGTCCAGGATCGCGCCGAAGCGCCTGCGCACCTCGAGCGCAGAGACGGTCCTCATCGGCCTATCATATCGCTCACATAGGGCTATGCGAGTGCCATGGGTGGGGGGTCGCCGGAGGCTCGTGTACGGCCACTGGCGCCTGGACGGGCGGCAGGCTGCCCTCCTGGACCTGCGGTCCGATGCCATCCATCCGATCGACCCCGCGGTCCTCGTCCAGGGCTGGACCGATGCATCGGAGAGTTGACCATGGGCGATGTCCACCCGTCGATCACACCGCGTCTCGCCGAGCTCATCGCTCGTCAGCCCCTGTTCTTCGTGGCGTCGGCGCCGCTTGGCGCCGATGGCCATGTCAACGTGTCGCCCAAGGGCCTCAACACGCTGCGGGTGCTGGGACCGCACCGGGTCGCCTACCTCGACCTGACCGGGAGCGGCAATGAGACGTCCGCGCACCTCGCGGAGAACGGGCGCATCACCTTCATGTTCTGCGCGTTCGATGGTCCTCCGATGGTGCTGCGGTTGTTCGGGACGGGGCGCACCGTCCTGCCCGGCGAGCCTGAGTGGGAGGGGCTTCGGGGGTTGTTCCCGGCCGACCTGGTGGGCGTGCGCCAGGCGATCGTCGCCGACATCCACCTGGTCCGGACCAGCTGTGGCTACGCGGTGCCCCGGATGGACCTGGTCGAGGAGCGCGACACGCTCGATCGCTGGGCGCGCAACCGGGGCCCGGCACGCCTCGACGAGTACCGCCGGACGCACAACGTCGAGAGCATCGACGGGCTGCCCGCGCCCATCGCAAGCTGCTGGGCCAGTGGGTCTGCGGAGTCGAATGCGAGCCAGCCATCCAGCCATCCAGAAAGCGAGATGGTATGATTGCTCCGTGAAGGTCACGATCGCGTTCGCGGACGACGAGCTCTACCGTCGTGTGAAGGTGCAGGCCGCGGCGTCCGGTCGGCAGGTGCGCGACATCGTCGAGGAGGCGCTTGCCGCGTGGCTCGAGCGGGCCGAGGAGACCGAGGACGTGGCGGCCTCCATGGAGGCGCTCGTGGAGTACGGGTCGGCGGGCGGGATTGACGCCAGCAGGTTCTTCGACCGCATGGTCAACGAGGGGCGCGTCTCCTACGAGCCCGACTGACCCTCGTGCATCGAGTCGAGCTGACGCCCGCTGCCGCACGCCAGCTGGGGCGTGTCCGTGGCGCGACCCTGCTCGCATTGCGTGGCGCGATCCTGTCGCTGGCGGGTGACCCGCGCCCGCACGGGGTGCGCAAGCTGGCCGGTGCGGACGACCTGTGGCGCATCCGGGTGCGCGTGGACGGCGAGCCGTGGCGGATCGTGTACCAGGTCCGGGACGCCGAACGCCTGGTCGTCGTCACTCGCGTCGCGCGGCGCGACGACGTCACGTACCGGCACCTGTGAGCGGGTACGCCAGCCCCGGTCCGCATCTCGTCCTGCTGCTCGGGCTCCCACGCCATGCGACGGACCCCCAGCGCCACAGGGATCGGGCCTCCGGACCTCGCGTGGTCCATGCCGCGTCCCGCCGGGTCGCGCTACCCTTCGGGGGTGACCGAGACGACCATCGTGAACCCTGTCCAGCGACCCGCTTCCACGCGTTCCATCGACGGTATTGCGTCGGCCATGGCCGAGCACGACTATGTGGCCGACCGGGCGCTCGCCACGGTCATCTTCCTGGGCCTTGAGCTCGGCCGGCCCATCCTGTTCGAGGGCGAGGCGGGCGTGGGCAAGACCGAGGTCGCCAAGGTCCTCGCCGCGATGCTCGGCAGCCGTCTCATCCGGCTCCAGTGCTACGAGGGCCTTGACGTCACGACCGCGGTCTATGAGTGGAACTACCCCCGCCAGATGCTGGAGATCCGGCTGCGGGAGGCGCGGGGCGAGACGCACACCAGCGCCCACGACATCTTCGGCCCCGACTTCCTCATCCGCCGTCCGCTGCTCCAGGCGCTCGAATCGACCGACGGCGTGCCGCCCGTGCTGCTCATCGATGAGATCGACCGCGCGGACGAGGAGTTCGAGGCGTACCTGCTGGAGATCCTGTCCGACTTCCAGGTGACGGTTCCTGAGATCGGCACCATCAAGGCCCAGCAGCCACCCCGGGTCGTCCTGACCAGCAACCGGACCCGCGAGGTGCACGATGCGCTCAAGCGCCGCTGCCTCTACCACTGGATCGACTACCCGACCGCGGACAAGGAGTACGCCATCGTCCAGGCACGGCTGCCGGGCATGGACATCACGCTCGCGCGCAACGTGGTCGGGTTCGTGCAGCGGCTCCGCCAGGTCGAGCTGACCAAGCTGCCGGGCGTCGCCGAGACGCTCGACTGGGCCGCCGCACTGCTCGCCCTTGGTGCGCCGAGCCTCTCGCCGGAGGTTGTCGACCCCACGCTGGGCGTCCTGCTCAAGTACGAGGAGGACGTGCGCCTGGTCCGCGGCCAGCGGGCGGCCGCCTATCTCGCGGAGGTCCAGGCAGGTGACGCCGCCTGAGGTCAGTGTCTCCGGTCCGGTGCCCGGTGTCGGCGTCTCTGGTCCGGCGTTTCTGTCGAGCGTCCTGGGGTTCGGGCGCGAGCTCAAGCGCGAGGGCCTGACCGCCGACCTCGCCGCGGTGCTCGACTTCGTGCGCGCCCTCGACTTGGTGGACATCGGCGACCGGGAGGAGGTCCGGGCCGCCGGGGCCGCCCTGTTCGTCCGGCGCAAGGACGAGCTCGATCCTTACGAGCGTGCCTTCGAGCGCTTCTGGCGCGGGCGTGGGCTGACGCCGCAGGGGCTGCCGCAGCTGGCCAGCGATCGCCCGGAGGTGGACCCGCAGGCGCAGCCATCGAAGGACTCGGCGGCCGAGGACGCCCAGGTGGTCGCCACGGGCATCGTCCGGGACACCCAGAGCATCGAGTCGGGCGAGGCGGACGAGGAGGAGAGCACGCCGTCGGAGACGGCATGGAGCGCCGGTGAGCGGCTCCGGGAGCGGGCGTTCGACCGCATGACCCCAGCGGAACTGCGCGAGGCGGAGCGACTCATCGACCGGATGGTGCTCCGGATGCCGATGCGTCGGACGCGCCGCTGGGAGCTGCACCGTCGGGGCACGCTGCTGGCGCCGCGTCAGATGATGCGCCGCAACCTGGCCACCGGCGGTGACCCGGTGACCTGGCTGTGGCGCCGACGGGCCACCCGGCCGCGCGGTGTCGTGCTGCTGTGCGACATCTCGGGATCCATGGAGCGCCACGCTCGCCTGCTGCTGCGCTTCAGTCACGCGCTCTCGCGGACCGAGGTTCCTACGGAGGCGTTCTGCTTCGGCACGCGTCTGACACGCATCACGCCGCAGCTGCGCCATCGCGATCCTGACGAGGCGCTCGCACGCATCAGCGCCGCAGTGGGCGACTGGTCGGGCGGGACGCGCATCGGGACCGCGTTCCGGGACTTCAACCTGCGCTGGTCGCGCAGGACCCTGCGCAGCTCGTCGATCGTGCTCGTGGTGTCCGACGGCTGGGACCGCGGCGACCCGGCGGAGGTGGCTGCGGAGACGGCACGCCTTCGCCGGGCGTGTCATCGGCTCATCTGGCTCAACCCGTTGGCGGGCGCGGCTGGGTATCGCCCGCTCGCCGCGGGGATGGCCGCGGCATGGCCGCACATCGACGTGTTCCTACCGTCGCACGACCTCGCCAGCTTGGAGCTCCTGGCGCATGCGCTGGAGACGGACCGGGGCGCCCGGGTCGGGGTGTCGCTGCGATGATGGAGGCGCTCGGCCGATGAGGGATCTCGTGCGCGAGCTCGACGCGTGGGCATCCGTGACGCCTGGCACCGCGCGGGCCGTGGTGATCCGGACGTTCGGGTCCGCGCCCAGATCGGAGGGCGCGGTTCTCCTCGTGAGCGGTGACGGCCGTCTGGCGGGGAGCGTCAGCGGCGGTTGCGTGGAGGGCGCGGCATACGAGGAGGTCGAGCGTGCCCGGGCGACGGGCCGCTCGCGAGTGGTCCGCTATGGCATCAGCGACGAGCAGGCCTGGGATGTGGGTCTCGCCTGCGGCGGCACCATCGACGTGCTCATCGAGCCCGAGGTGGACCCGGCGCTGGCCGCGGCGGCGCACGACCTGGGACGGGTGGTCATCACGCCGCTGCCCCACGGTTCGCCCGGGCCCGACTTCGGGCCCCACGAGCCGGGGGAGGGGGAGGCCCCCGACGCCAAGCTGGTGGTCGGCGAGGAGGGGGCGCTCGGCGGCACCGGCGGCTCCGAGGCGATTGACGAGGAGCTCCGGGCCGCGGCCGCGGACGTGCTCGAGCGCGGTCGTTCGAGGGTCATCCAGGTCGGGGGCCGCTCGTGGTTCCTGGAGGCCTTCCCGCGCCAGCCCCGGCTGGTCATCGTGGGTGCGGTGCAGGTGGCCATGTCGCTCGATGTCATCGCGCGGACGCTGGGCTATCGGACCCTGGTCATCGACGGGCGGGCCGCGTTCGCGACGCGGGAGCGCTTCCCCGACGCCGACGAGTTGCTGGTGGGCTGGCCCGATGAGCTGGCCGATGCCATCGGCCTCGGGCCTCGGGATGCGGTGGTCGTGCTCACCCATGACGTCAAGTTCGACGAGCCGGCCATCGTGACCGCGCTCGCGCGCGGATGCCGCTACGTTGGCGCCGTGGGGAGTCGCAAGACCCAGGCCGACCGGCGTGCCCGGCTCCTGGGGGCCGGCGTCCGCGAGGTGGACCTCGACCGGCTGCGCGGGCCGATCGGGCTCGACCTGGGTGGTCGCGAGCCCGCCGAGACGGCGCTCGCCATCATGGCCGAGGTGGTGGCTGCCCGGTTCGGTGGGTCGGGCGTGCCCATGCGGGAGCTGGCCGGCCGCCGGACGTAGGGTGGTACCCTACGTGGTCCCATGCGCAAGACCTCCGTGTACCTCACCGACGAGCAGGCCGAGGCGCTCCGTCGCATCTCGGTCGACACGGGCACGCCCCAGGCGGATCTCATCCGCGGGGCTGTCCAGCGGGTGATCGACGAGGCGCCGCCCGTGGAGCGCGTCTTCCACAGCATGGGCATCGGAGCCGGTGACGGGCGCCCTGCGACCGAGCCGATCGACCCCGATGAGTTCTACGAGTGGGTCATGGGCCGGCGGCGCTGAGTGGCGTGCATCATCGACGCGAGTTGCCTGTTCGCGCAGGCCAGCTGGCGTGAGCCCCATCATGTCGCCGTCGCTCGGGCGATCCGCGGCGGGCGCGAGGCGCTCATCACCAGCGAGCTATGCGCCGCCGAGGCCGACTACATGATTCTGGCCAGGATGGGGGTCGACGCCGAGCTCGCCTATCTGCGGGACCTGGCGGCGGGCACGTATCAGGTCGAGTGCCTCTCGCGTGACGAGCTCGGCATCGCGCGCCAGGTGGTCGAGCAGTACCGGGACCTGCGTCTCGGGCTCGCGGATGCGTCGCTGGTCGTGCTCGCCCAGCGCCACCGCACGAGGCGCATCCTCACCCTCGATGAGCGCGCCTTCCGCAGCGTGACGCCGCTCCAGGGTGGCAGCTTCACGATCCTGCCCGCTGACGAGGCGCGACCGCATCAGGTGAACGACGAGGCGGCGCCGATCGCATAGGTCGGCACCGCCCAGCGACAGGAGGGTCCCATGCACTTCGACGACAGCGTGGTCATCAAGGCCGACCGGGCCAAGGTATGGTCGTTCGTCAACGACCCCACGAAGGTGGCGGCCTGCGGCCCTGGTGTCCAGGGGGTCGAGGTCGTCGACGACCGGCACTTCAAGGTCACCGCCAAAGTGGGCATCGGCATCATCCGGGCGACGTTCGTGGTGGATGTCGCGCGCGCCGAGGAGCAGGAGCCGGACTTCGCCTCGCTCACGGCATCCGGCAGGGCGCCCGGCAGCGCCGTGGATGGGTCCGCGCGCATGGACCTGCGCGACGGCCCCGATGGCACCACGGTCATGGACTGGTCCGCGGACGTGACCATCCACGGCAAGCTCGCGAGCGTGGGCGCGCGGCTCATCGAGGGCACCGCCAGGAAGATGATCGGCCAGACCTTCGACTGCATCCGGGCGAAGGTCGAGGCCTGATCGCAGACCGCTGAGCGGGCGTCCGCCGCGTCACGGGCGTCCGCCGCGTCACGGGCGTCCGCCGCGTGGCGGGTGCGCATGGGCTGAGCGCTATGACGGGCGGAACCCCTGCCGGCGCCCGCGACCATGGCCGGGCGATCGGGCCGTCGGTCGGTTGCCACGAATCGCTGCGGCATCCCGCGCGACCGACCGCTCGGGTCCGTGCCCGGGGGCCCGGCCAAGCATCCCATGCCCGCTCTGGGCCCTCCCGCCCGCCACAACGATCACACCGTGCGCTATCGGCCGCTATCGGCCGCGATCGGCCGCTATCGGCCGCGATCGGCCGCGATCGGCCGCGATCGGCCGCGCCACGATCTGCCGTGGAACGAGCGGGATGGCAGTGCGCGCGGCCCGCCCAGCCGCGGCGCGACGGGCTCGTGGCACGATCGGGATGGCCGTGCGCGCGGCCCGCCCAGCCGCGGCGCGCCTGGGTTCGCGCACCGCGACACCCGCGCGGACGCCGTGGCACGCTGGGGCGAAGCCCACCCGCCGCCAGCGTGTCCAGCGCGTGTTCGTCGCTGCGGTAGACTTCCCGGGCCAACCGACCCGCCGCCACGATCAGGGGGCCCTGTGTCCGTCGACTCCCTTCGCGAGCAGATTCGAGAGGTCCCTGACTTCCCCAAGCCCGGGATCCTGTTCTACGACATCACCACGCTCATCAAGCAGCCCAAGGCCTTCGCGGAGGCCATCGACCTGATGACCCAGCCGTTCAAGGATGCCAAGGTCGACCTCGTGGTGGGCATGGAGTCGCGTGGCTTCATCTTCAGCGCCCCCATGGCGATCCGGCTCGGCGCGGGCTTCGTGCCCGTTCGCAAGCTGGGCAAGCTGCCGTCCGAGACGATCAGCGTGGAATACGCGCTGGAGTACGGCACCAACACGCTGGAGGTTCACAAGGACGCCATCACGCCCGGGCAGCGAGTGCTGGTCGTGGATGACCTCCTCGCCACCGGCGGCACCGTCCTGGGGACCATGGACCTGGTCAAGCAGCTCAAGGCGGAGATCGTGGGTCTCAGCTTCCTGGTGGAGTTGCTGTTCCTCAAGGGTCGGGCCCGGCTCGGTGGATACGAGACCCACAGCGTCATCCAGTACTGACGCCGCTGCTGACGCCGGCGAGCCGGGCGGTCGCGTCCACGACGCTGACGACCGGCACCTGGACCCGAGCGGCGAGACACCTGCCGCAGCGGCGTCCCCTGGCGTCGCGACGGGCCATGACCCGGACAGGCGTGCCTTCTTCCGCCTGTTCGGGCGGCAGGCGGTGCAGACGGTGGCCCAGGTCGCCGGGATGGCGAGCGCGGTCTCGCAGATGCCGGTCAATGCCCTGACCGGACTTGCCGAACTCGCCGCTCCTCAGCCGGTCACGGCCCTTCCCGCCTCACGGCCGGTCACGGCCCTGCCCGCCTCACGGCCGGTCACGCCGCCCGCCGTCGACGCGCCATGGCGCAGTCCCTATCGCGTGACGGACGATGCCATCCACCTGCTGGACCAGCGTAGGCTCCCCGATGCCGCGCACGAGCAGGTCTGCCGGCGCGGTGCCGATGTCGCGTACTACCTGCGGGTGGGTGCGGCGCGCGGTGGTCCGCTCATGGCCCAGCTCGCCGCATACGGCCTCGCCCTCTCGGCGCACGAGATCCGTGACCGGACGACCCAGTCCCGTGGTGGCGAGATCCGGCGGGTGGGCCGAGCCTTGGCACAGGCCCGCACGGGCTCCCGGATGCTCCGGTGGGCGGTTGACCGCGCGTGGGCGATCGCGGACGCGAGCGAGACCCTCGATGGTGCTGGCGTCGCGGCCCGCCTGCGGGCGGATGCGGATGCGCGGGCAGCCGATGCGGAGCTCGACCATGCCACGATCGCCCGCTCGCTCGAGGGCGTGCTGCCGCGCCCGGAGGGTCGGCCGCTCGCGGTGCTCGTCCATGGCGACCCCGGGGCCCTCACGTCGGGTCTCGTCGGGACAGCGCTCGTAGGGCTCAGCAATCGCGTCGCCGGCGGTGGTGAGGTGCGAGTCTGGGTGACCGAGACGGCGCCTCACATGGAGGGAGCGCGTCTGGCATCCTGGGAGCTCGCCAACCTGGACATCGACCACACCATCGTGGCGGATGCGGCGGTGGGCGCCCTGTTCGAGCGCGAGCGGGTCGACGCGGTCCTGCTGGCCGCTGATTGGATTGCGGCGAACGGCGATGTCGGGGCCGTCATCGGTGGTCGCGTCGTGGCGGGCATGGCTGCGACCGCAAGCGCCGGTGCGGTGCCGGTGTTCGTGACGGCGCCCATCGCCACCCTCGACCCGACCACGGCCGACGGCGGCGCGATCCCCGTCGACGATCGCCCCGGTCGCGAGCTCCAGGCGCATGTCACCGGGACCCGCCTGGCGCGTGCCCGCGCCTGGAACCCCGGCTCGGACGTGATCCCAGCGGCGTGGGTCGCCCTGATCGTGACCGAGATGGGCCCATTCGCACCCGGGGATGGCGAGGGCCTGGGCGCGGCACTCGTCGAGCGGGAGGCTCGCCGTCCCATCGAGGCCTTGCCAGAGGTCCTCGAACCGGTGCCCGGCCGCGATCAGGGCGGCCCCGTTGCGCCCGGCGAGCGCGAAGGCGCCATCTGATGGCGTCGGTCGCGCGCACCAGCTCCTTCCTCCGTCCTGGCCTCGAGGTCCGAGCGACCCGTGACCGGGACATGCTGGCGGACTTCCTGGGTGCCGACCGGCTGTTCGCGGCGTACGCCCTGTGCGACCTCGACGACCGCGAGTTCGGTCGGACGCGCTGGGGGGTCGCCCTCGACCGTGGCGAGCCGGTCGCGGTCGCGCTCGAGTACCTGGGCAGCTCGCCCCAGCCCTTGTTCGTGATGGGCGAGCCCGCCGGAGTCACCGGGGTGCTGCGCGACATCATCCGACCCCGGACCGCGTACCTCGCCGCCCGCCCGGAGCTGCTCGAGGCCGCGGTCGCGGTGTACCGGGTGGCGGATGGGCCGCCCATGGTCCGGATGTGGGTCGACCGGGCCTCCTTCCGTCCCGCGCCGCCCAGCGCGGTCCGACTGGTGCCCGCGGATGTCGGGGACCTCAACCGCCTGTATGACTTCGGCCTGGGATCGTGGCTCCCGTCAGAGGCCCTGGCCAACGGTGTGTACTACGGCATCCGTGTCAACGGTCAGTTGGTCGCCGCGGCGGGGACCCATGTGATCAGTCGCGTCATGGGTCTTGCGGCGGTGGGCAACGTGCTGACCCACAGGGAGCATCAAGGACGCGGCTATGCCAAGGTCGTGACCGGCGCGGTCACCCAGGACCTCCTCCGGTTCTGCGACCAGGTGGTGCTCAACGTCCGCCTCGACAACGCCCCGGCGCTGGGCGTGTACCGGTCGCTCGGCTACCGGGAGCATGTCCGGTTCGAGGAGCGCCTCGTCACCCGGCGAGGGAGCGTCTGGGATAGCATCACCGGGCCCATCAAGCGCCGGATCCCTGCAGCATGGAGGGGCCCCGACAGCAAGGAGTGAGTGTGACGGATACCCCCGCCCCGACCCCATCGACGCAGCCCCTCCCCGGTGACGCCGCCAACGGCCAGACCGCCTCGCCACCAGCACACGACGTCACCGACCTGGGCCTCGCGGACGAGGGCGTCCGTCGCATCGAGTGGGCGGAGCGCGGGATGCCCGTCCTGCGTCTCATCCGGCAGCGCTTCGAGCGGGAGCGGCCCTTGGAGGGCGTGCGCATCGCGGCCGCGCTCCACGTCACCACCGAGACCGCCAACCTGGTCAGGACCCTCAAGGCGGGCGGCGCCCAGGTGGCGCTGTCGGCGTCCAACCCGCTGTCCACCAAGGATGACGTGGCTGCGGCGCTCGTGGCGCGCTATGGCATCGCGACGTTCGCGCGACGCGGGGAGGACCGCGACACGTACTACGCGCACCTCAACGCGGTCGCGGACATCGGCCCGCACCTGACCATGGACGATGGGTGCGACCTGGTGTCGCTGTTCCACCAGGAGCGCAGGCACCAGTTGCCGGGCATCTGGGGCGGCACCGAGGAGACCACGACCGGGGTCATCCGCCTCCGGGCCATGGCCGCCGACAGGGCGCTCACGTTCCCGGTCATCGCGGTCAACGAGGCGCAGACCAAGCACCTGTTCGACAACCGGTACGGCACCGGCCAGTCCACGGTCGATGGCATCCTGCGGGCGACCAACCTCCTGCTGGCGGGTCGCCGCTGCGTGGTGGCGGGATACGGGTGGGTGGGCCGAGGGATTGCGATGCGCTTCGAGGGCATGGGTGCCCGGGTCGCGGTCATCGAGGTCGACCCGGTGAAGGCCATCGAGGCGCACATGGACGGCTTCGAGGTCATGGGCGCCGCAGCGGCCGCGCGTTGGGGCGAGGTGTTCGTCACGGCCACCGGCAACCTCAACGTCTTCCGTCGCGAGCACTTCGTGGAGATGCGTGACGGCGCGATCATGGCCAACAGCGGCCACTTCGACGCGGAGCTGGAGCTCAAGGCGCTCGAGGAGATGGCCGAGGGTCACATCCGTGAGGTGCGCGAGAACGTCCAGGAGTACGACCTGGGTGGCAAGCGCCTGTTCGTCATCGCCCAGGGTCGTCTGGTCAACCTGGGTGCCGCAGAGGGGCATCCGGCCGCTGTCATGGACATGAGCTTCGCGGCGCAGGCATTGTCCGCGGAGCATGTCGCGAAGGAGCACGCCACGCTGACACCGGGTGTCTACGTGGTCCCTGACGCGCTCGACCGGGAGGTGGCGCGGCTCAAGCTGGGGGCCATCGGCATCACCATCGACGAGATGACCGAGGAGCAGCGGCGTTACGTCGCGTCCTGGCAGCAGGGCACCTGACACCGACAGGTCGTGGGCGCGAGCGAGCGCCCGCGAGGCTCGCCGGCCAGCCCAGGTCCCGGACTGGGCGCAGATTGACGAGGACCCGACAGGGCGCCACACTGGTGGCGTCGTAGGTCTGGGATCGTTTCCAGATCGGGCCGCGATCGCGGCCCGTCATCAACCGCAGAGGAGGGACTCCATGTTCCATCGCGCCCGCCCAGGGATGGCGCTCGCCGCGGG
>DAOTUX010000043.1:0-2294 GCA_034436475.1 Chloroflexota bacterium
ATGGTGCGCGGCATGCCGATCAGGGTCCTTCGTGGTCCTGCTCGGGACCGTGCCTCCATCCAGGAGGTCGTGCCCCTGCTCGATGCGCGCTATCTGCGCGTCTGGTTCTCGGTGTTCCTTGAGGACACGGCAGGCGATGGACGCAAGCTCAAGGTCGAGCGGTCGTCGTTCCAGTATCAGGTGGATGCGGACGGCACCGACTGGGTGTTCCGATACGACTACAGTCGCGAGCAGCCAGCTCACCAGCATCCTCGAGCGCATCTCCAGGTCCGCGGATCTCTCGTATCGGACGTCGGCACGCCACGAGGGATGCTGGAACGAGTTCACTTCCCGACGGGAAGACACACGCTCGAGGGCGTGATGCGATGCCTCGCTCAGCAGTTCCTCGTTCCGACGAACGAGGACCCCGGTGTCTGGCGGGCGCTCCTCGCGGAGACCGAGCGTCTCTTCCTGGAACGCGCGACGCAACCCATCTCCGGGCCCGACCGTTGACTTCGAGTGTCATGGCTCACCTAGTCACAAGCGGCGGATAGGTCGGCGTCCGTACGATCCTCCGGGATGTGCGACCTCGACGACCCCACGACGTGGCCGCACGACACGCTCGTCCTGCGGGGCGGCGGCTTGGCGATGCATGAGCCGACACCATTGGCGGAGATCGGCACCGGTCCTCCTCGATCCTGTTCGTCGACGGCGAGGACGCGGTGCAAGGTCACCTCGTCTGGCTGCCTGATGCCGGTTGGCTGGGAGACGTGGATTGGTCCACGCAGCAGCTGATCGAGTTCTGGCCACCGGTCACCGTGGGAGCGCACTGACCACCCGGCCCACGCTTGACGACGGGACCGCACGGCGCCGATGATCCCACCGGGTCGCCGGAGGATGGCGACCACTCCTCCGAGGCTGCCCGAGCCGCGACCGCCGCACGACGGCGAACACCATGCCCGCCAGGTTCCCACGCGACGCCGAGGACGTCTTGGCGTCCATCCCGCGGCTCCCGCCCCTGCACGCGCCCCTGATCGTGCGCCACCATCCCGAGGACGGGGTCACCGACATCCGCATCGGCCGCTCCCGGTGCGTCGCGCACATCGACCTCGGCGCCCTGCGCTATGTGGAGTACGACCGCCGCGGCCGGATCTGTGGCTTCGAGTTCCTCGCGACCAGGCCCGGCGTGCTCGTGGACGACCTGCCCTACGCCGAGGAGCTGCTGGTCGTGCTCGCGGCCCATGACGTGCCGGTCATCCTCGACACGACGGCGCCACCCGACCCGGTCCGCCCGTCGTTCGGACCTGGCTGCGTGTTCTGGGTCCGGGACCCGGTGTCGACCGATGGTCGGGGTGTCGTCGCCCAGGTGACCGATGAACGGGAGACTGACGAGCGCCGCGTCGTGATCCGCTACACCGACCGGCGCTCGATGGGCCATGAGCCGTGGGAGCTGCATGACGACGCCGAGATGGCTCGCAGCGAGACCGACCGGACGGGCGCGATCCTCTCCTATGACGCCGCGGGCGCCCTGCGCCGTGTCATCGTGCCGACACCCCACGGGACCGTTCTGTCACTCGCGCACCTGCCACACGGCCGGGATGTCGCCGAACGGCTCGCTCGCACGCCCTCGGCCGGAGCGGGCCCTCTCACCGGATGCGTCGTCGCACCCAGCCCGCCAGGGCGTCCTCCGTGATGGCTCCCGCCGCGAGCCCAAGGATCGTGTCCACGGCCTCTCGGTCGCTCGCGAGCAGCTCCGTCCCGTTGAGGTCGAGGAAGGCGGCGAGCGCCACGAGTCCCACGCGCTCGTTGCCGTCGACGTAGGGATGTCCCCGGACGAGCCCGAAGGCGTACGCCGCCGCAAAGTCGGCGAGATCGGCCTCTGGCACGTAGGCCCATCGATGCCGCGGCCGTGCCAAGGCCGCTTCGAGCGCATCGGCATCGCGCAGGCCGTGAGGCCCGCCGTGCTCCCGTACCTGACGCGCGTGCGCCTCGTCGATGGCAAGGCGACCGAGCCATCGCGGCTCGGACCGGCTCAACCGGCGAGCTCTCGCAGCGCGCCGCGATACCGCTTGGCGGCTCTCCGCGTGGCGGCCAGCTCGTCCTCGAGCTCGCGGCTGTAGGGCGAGAGCAGGATCCCGTCCTCGGTCTCGACCACGAGGACCTGGTCACCGGGCGCGAGGTCAAGACGGTCGACCATCTCCTTGGGGAGGGTGGCGCCCACCGAGCCACCGACCTGTCTCAGGGTCACCGTCCGCTTCATGGGGCTGGGGCGCCGCGGCACGACCTGGGACATCCTCGAGGTCGGTCACGAGTAC
>DAOTUX010000044.1:0-1740 GCA_034436475.1 Chloroflexota bacterium
CGACCCGTCGGCACAGCATCATCCGGCCTCGCAGGTCCGCGGGGTCCAGGCCCAGACGGGCGGCCAGGCCGGCCGGCAGGGCGGCGGGGTCGGTGGCCAGGAGGTGGTCGGTCGCCAGGTCAGTCGTGTGCGCCAGCCAGAACCGGGTGAGGCCCGTGAGCACCCGGCCCTTGTCGGGGATGGGCGTGGGGAGCACCACGTCGAAGGCGGACAGGCGGTCCGACGCCACCAGGAGCAGCCGCTCGGCGTCCACGAGGTACAGGTCCCGCACCTTGCCTGAGCGCAGGAACCCAGCCGCATCAACCGACACGTGCGGCCTCCCGGACCGGCGCGATGGCGTCCAGGCGTCCGAGGATGGCGCCCACGTGGCGCAACGACGGCCCATCATCGAACACGGCCTCGAGGCGCTCGGCCGTGAGCGCGCCGGTCGCGTCTGGGTCCGCGACCACCAGGTCCCGGAACGGGCGGCGCTCGTCGGTGGCGCGCATGGCCGCGCGCTGGACGATGGCATAGGCGGCCTCACGCGACAGGCCGCCGTCCTCGAGCAGCGCGGTGAGCAGCCGCGAGGAGGCGTGGAGGCCCAGGCCGCGCTCGATGTTCTCGGTCATCCGGTCGGGCCGCACCACCAGGCCCTCCACCAGGCCCCGGAGGCGGACCAGCATGTAGTGGAGCAGCGTCGTGGCGCCCGGCAGCGCCACGCGCTCCACCGAGGAGTGGCTGATGTCCCGCTCGTGCCACAGCGCCTGGTCCTCCATCCCCGCGACCGCGAAGCCGCGCAGGAGGCGCGCGAGCCCGCTCAGGCGCTCCGACGTGATGGGGTTGCGCTTGTGGGGCATCGCGGAACTGCCCTTCTGACCCGATCGGAAGGGCTCCTGGAGCTCGGCGATCACGGTGTGCTGGAGGTTGCGCACCTCGGTCGCGAAGCGCTCGATCGACCCCCCGGTGACCGCGATGGCCGCGAGGAACGCCGCGTGGCGGTCGCGCTGCACGATCTGGGTGCTCACGGGGTCCGCGCGGAGGCCGAGCGCCGCGAGCGCGGCCGCCTCCACCTCCGGGCCCAGCTGCGAGTAGGTGCCCACGGGGCCGGAGACCTTGCCCGTCGCGATGTCGTCGGTGGCCGCGTGCAGGCGGGTCCGCGCCCGGTCCAGCTCGAACGCCCACGACGCAAGCTTGAGCCCGAGCGTGATGGGCTCGGCGTGCACCGAGTGGGTGCGGCCCATCATGCGGGTCGTCGCGTGCTCCCGCGCCCGATCGGCGAGCGTGGAAATGGCCGCGTCGAGCGCGCGCGACAGGAGCTCACCGGCGTCACGGCACTGGAGGGCGAGACCCGTGTCCACGACGTCCGAGCTGGTGAGGCCGAAGTGCAGCCAGCGACCCTCCTCGCCCACGGACTCGGCGACCTGGCTCACGAAGGCGATGACGTCGTGGTCGGTCGTGCGCTCGATCTGCGCGATGCGCTCGACGTCCACCCGGGCGCGGGCCTCGATGGCCTCAACCGCCCGGGCGGGCACCACGCCCCGGTCGGCGAGCGCCCGCAGGACCGCCACCTCCACGCGCAGCATGGCCTCGAAGCGCGCCTGGTCCCCCCACACGGCAGCCATCTCCGGGAGGGTGTAGCGGGGGATCACGCGGCGCTCCCTGCGATCACGCGGCGCTCCCCGCGGGCACCGGGTCACCGGTCGCGCCGATGTCCCGTCGCAGCTGCACCCCCGGGAACGCAATGCGCGCGACCCCCGCGTA
>DAOTUX010000045.1:0-7263 GCA_034436475.1 Chloroflexota bacterium
GCCCGCGTATGAGCGAAGGGGCAGTGTACGAGGCGGTACGGCGTCGCGCCATGGATGAGGCCCATGGTGACCGCCGAGTAGGCGGGGTGGTCGAGCGACCCCTGGCCCTCCACCAGGACGTACTCGGCCGACTCCTCCGCCTGGGCCACGATGCCCTCCACGGTGCCGTTGATGAAGTCGGACACCACGGCGTCCACGGGTGCGCCCCAGCCCTCGATCATGATGCCGGTCTGGCCGGTGGCCACGAACGCCGCGCTGTCACCGGCGCGCCGGGCAGCGTCGCGGAGCTCCAGCATGACCGACATCTTGCCGATGGCGCAGTCGGTGCCCACTGCGAGCAGCACCTTGCGACCCGGCAGATGCGGCCTGCCGACCGCGGTGACCTTGGGGCCGGTCGGACGGCGGACGTCATGGAGCGTCACGCCAGCCTGCCGTGCGGCCGCCGCCAGCTCCGGGTCGTCCGCCAGGAACGTGTGGAGGCCCGAGATGATGTCCAGGCCCGCCTCGATGGCATGCCGGAGGACGGGTCGCCATGCGTCCGGGAGCCGCCCACCGGTGGGCGCGAGCCCGACGAGCAACGCGTCGGGCGGGTCCGGGAGCGCGAGCGCCTCGTCCAGGGACGCCACGATGGGCACGTCATCGCGCCCCGGGAGGCTGCGGACGTCGCCCATCCTGCCGGGCGCCCGGGTGGAGTCGATGACGGCCACGACTGGTCGCCGCCCATAGCGCAGGACGCCGAACGCGGTCTTGCCGTCATGGGGCTCGAGCGCGCCCTCGGCAAGGATCACCAGGCGCTGCCGTGCCACGCCCTCGGCCGCGGACGGCGTCGAGTCGGGGGCCAACGCGGCGACTACCGGGGTGCCAGGTTGATGGCGGTGATGAGGCCGGCCTCCACACGGAAGGTCGCGTCCAGGTGCTGGCTCGGCGCGCCCGGTCGGATGACCACGAGGTCCGCCTCGTAGGTGTTGCCGGTCTCGCGCACCTCGCCCGGGATCATCCGTAGCCCCGTGTCCGCGCGCAGGAACCAGCCGCCGACCTTCTCGGCGCCACGGAGGAGCTGGGAGCTCCCCTGGACGTGGATGCGCATCTCGGTCCGCTCGTCGAACAGCTTGACGGCCCCCGCGCGGTCACCCGCGTTCAGCCGCTCGAAGAAGTCCTCCATCGTCTCCACCGCTCCCATGCCCGGAGTCTAGCGGACCCATGCCGCCCGAGGTTGGCACCCTGGGTGGGCGGGTCGCGACTACCAGACGACCCGGAGGTCCCGCTGCTCCCGGGCGTGCCGGCGCAGACGCTCGTCCTTGGTCACCAGTGGCACGCCTCGCTCCCGGGCCGTGGCATGCCGGAACCGGTCCGCCGGGTCACCGGGGAAGCCCTGGTCCCTGAGTCGGGCCGCCGCCACCGCGGCCGTGACGGTCAGCTCGGCGACCGCCACGCGGTCCATGTCGAGGAGGTCCTGGACCCAGACCGACGGATCGTGGTCGAGCAGGGATGGTGCCCTGCGAGGTCCCTTGGTCGCTCCGCGCGCGATGAGGGTGACTTGCGGTCAGAAGCCTCCGCCCGCGCCGCCCCCGCCACCCCCGGAGCCGCCACCGCCGAAGCCACCACCTCCTGAGTCGGAGCTGGCGGCAGCCCCGATGGTCGACAGCGCGGCCGTCATGGCCGCGAAGCTGGGGATCGCCGAGCTCGAGAGAAGGCCGCTTGTCGAGCCGCCCCACGAACCGCCCCCTGTCCTAGGGACGTACCAACTCGGCACCCACGGCGCCCGCCCGCCGGCCTGCTCGTACTCCCGCGCAAGCTCCACGGACCGCACGAGGACATCCTCGACCTCGTGATGGAGGCCCAGCGCGAAGCCCCACACCATCGCCTGGTCCGGGGTCTCCACCCACGGCAGCGCATGGCTCCCGACCACCTCGTCCATCGACCGCGCGCCCGCGAGCGCCCGCTCGAGGCTGCGCCGGTAGGCAGCCAGCCACGCGTGGACCATCGCGCCGGACATGGTCCGCTGTGGCATGACACGGGCGAGGACGAACATCGCGATCGAGGCGGCGACGAGCGCGCCCCCCAGGAGCAGCAGGCCGCTGCTCGGCAGCTTGGTGGCCGCGAACATCGCGCCGACACCCAGCACGAAGATGGCACCCGCGCGGAAGGACCATCGCTCGGTGGCGTCAGCGGGCGCCTCACGGAACCAGCCCGCGGTCACCACGTGGTCCTCGAGGTGCTCCAGGAACCGCTTGATGTCCGGCCCGAGCTGGGTCAGCTGGTCGGCGCTCACGTGGCCGGGCCCGGAGCGCAGCGCGCGCAGCCGCTCGCGCAGGAAGCGCTCGGCGTCACCCTCCGGCACGCTCCGGTTCCGGAGCACCCGCGAGTCCGCCATGTCCGGCTCCAGCAGGTCCAGGCTGGCGCGGGCGTCGCCCCGCTTCGGCTGTCGGAAGCGGACCTCGCCCCGCCCTGCCTCATCCACCAGGGCTGTGGTCACCGCGTGCTGTGTCGCCCGTCCGTCGAGCACGACCGTGGCGGCCGCGGGGGTGAGGCCCGATGGTGGGGCGGGCATGTGGATCGAGGGGTCATCGAGGTACTGCGGGTCGCGCCCGTACCGGAACCAGCTCCAGCCAGCCCAGCCGACCAGCGCGATGAGGGCGAGGGGTGCGAGCACGAGCCCTGTCGCGGCATCCACCTGCCGTGCGAGCTGGAGCTGCGAGGCGCGCTCCGCGGTCGTCGCGGCGTCGATGCGTTCGAGGGCAGCCTCCAGGGCCCCCGAGAGGTCACCCGCGCGCAGGCGCGGCAGCATCGCCTCGTCAAAGATGCGCTGGCGATCCTCGTTGGTCAGGTACGAGGCCCGGAACCCGGGTGCCGCGTAGAGCTGGACCTGGCCGTGGGCGAGGCTCTCGTCCAGGTCGAACAGGATGGCGAGGCCATCGTCGAACCCCTCGCGACCCACGCCGTACTGGTCGATGAGCGCGATGGCATCCTGCTCGGCCCGCTCGGGGGTGTTGCTGGAGGGCTTCACCTGGGTGTAGACGATGAGCTCCGCGCCTGTGCGTCGTTCGATGGCCTCGATGGTCCTGGCGGCACGCAGCCGCGTCGACGGGGCGAGCACACCCGCGTAGTCATAGACCGTGACACCCGGGATGGGGTCCGGGTAGGGCGGCCCGGCGGGCGCAGAGGGCAGGCTCGGCACCACAGGCCCGCTGGTGGGACCCGGGCCGGGAGGGGTGCTGGAGCCCGGAATGGGTGTCGCTGTGGCGGTCGGGATGGCCGCGGTCAGGGCGAACACGCCCTGGTTGAGTGCCTGTACCCAGTCGTCCGAGCGCAGCGCATCCGCCATGGCGGTGCGCATCACCGCTGGTAGGTCCAGGTCGCCGGCGAGCGACGCGAGGCCCTGACCCACCGCGATCCCGGTGACCGCGCGGGTGGCGTCGCGGTCCATGTCCCAGACCATCGCGAGTCCCATCCCGTCAGCCCCGCCGACCTGCCACTCCTCGAGCAGGGTCTGGGCGTCGGCGTCCGCCTCGGCACGCTCGTTGGCGGCCGGCTTGGTCTGGATGAAGATGGCGATGTCGACGCCGCTCCGCTCCTGGTACGCCTCGAGCCCCACGTTGAGGCCCTGCTCCGGCAGTCGATTGATGAGCTCAGCGTCGTCCACGAGGTGGGCGCCCCGGGGGCGTTCCGGGAAGGGCGGCGCGGCGGCGCCGGCCACGGCGCTCAGGAGGGTCAGCAGCAGCAGTCCCGCGAGCAGCGCGAGGATCGTGCGGCCCGTCGCCGCTCGGGAGCGACCGTGCTTCACCGCGTCAGGGTAGCCCACACCGAGCGAGGGCGTGCCGGACCCACGCGGTCGGGGCGGGGCGGGGCGGGGCGCCGCGGACGGGGCGCCGCGGACGTGCCAGGCGCCGGGCCCCATGCGCGATGGTTCGCGCGATCGCGGGCCGGGACGGGGCGCGGGGCGAGGCGCGGGGCCCCATGCGCGATGGTTCGCGCGATCGCGGGCCGATCGATGCCGCGGGCCGGGCGCGGGGGTCGCCGATCGCGGCCCCTGGAGTGGTGGGAAATGAGCCAGCCGACGTGATCCCAGCGGTGGGTCTCGTCAGGGCGTCGATGCGACGCCGTCAGCTCGTCTCTGGCTTGCTCACACCTCCTCGCTCATGGCCACCATGATGCCTGCTCGGCCGTCCATCGGTCCAGCGGTGCCCCGTGGAGGCCCCGCTGCCGGTCGGGCGGCGGATCGCCCCGTCCAGGACGGCCCAGGACGCCCGTCTCGGGTCCGAGCCATCTCCGGACACCCCCTGCTATGAGGCCAGCAGGTAGGCGTCGGCAGGACCGAGCGCCCCGCTGTCGCCGTCGAGGAGGGCCATCGAGCCCTCGGACAGGTAGCGCCGCTCGGCCACCTGCCACTCGTCGTGGAGCTCGAGGAGCACGGCGCCCGCGAGACGGGTGACCGCCGCCTCGTTGGGGAAGATGCCCACCACGTCGGTGCGCCGCTTGATCTCCTTGTTGACCCGCTCCAATGGGTTGGTGCTCCAGACCTTGCGCCAGTGGGCCACCGGGAAGGCGCTGAAGGCGAGGATGTCCTCCTTCGCCTCGCTGAGCATGGCCGCCACGGTCGGGAAGCCCGGCGCCAGCTTGGCCGCCACCTCCTCGAGCTGGGCACGCACCTGGCCGGCGTCCGGTTGCGCGAAGATGGTGCGGATGGCGGCGAGCACCATCTGCGCGCTGGCGCGTGGCACCCGCGCGAGGACGTTGCGCAGGAAGTGGACGCGACAGCGCTGCCACGCCGAGCCCAGGAGCACCGCGCCGATGGCGCCCTTGAGGCCCTCGTGGGCGTCGGACACGACGAGGCGCACGCCCCCCAGGCCGCGAGCGCGCAGCGAGCGCAGGAAGGCAGCCCAGAAGGCGCCGTCCTCAGAGTCGCCGACGTCGAGCCCGAGGACCTCGCGCTCACCGCCCGCGGTCACCCCGGTGGCCACGACGATGGCCTTGGACACGACGCTGGCCCCCAGGTGGGCCTTCACGTAGGTGGCGTCGAGGAAGAGGTAGGGGAAGGTGGTGTGGTCGAGCCGGCGGGAGCGGAACTCGCCCACGACCGTGTCGAGCTCCCGGCAGATGCGGCTGACCTCGCTCTTGGAGACACCCGCCTCGATGCCCAGGGCGGCCACGAGGTCGTCGACCTTGCGCGTGGACACGCCGTGGACATAGGCCTCCATGATGACCGCCCAGAGGGCCTGGTCGATGCGTCGCCGGGGCGAGAGGAGCGAGGGGAAGAAGCTGCCCTCGCGCAGCTTGGGGATGTGCAGCTCGACGTCGCCGGCCTTCGTGCTGAGCAGCCGGGTGCGGCTGCCGTTGCGATGGGTCGTGCGCTCGTCCGTGCGCTCGTAGCGGCCGGCGCCGATGACCTCGCTGGCCTCGAGCTCGATGAGCTCCTGGGCCACACGGCGATAGGCTTCGCGGGCAAGGTCGAGGCCCCCACCCGATCGGATCGCCTCGAGGAGCTCGGACAGTTCAGACTGTGACAGGGCCATCGGTGTCTCCTTCGTGCTCTCGCTAGGAACACGCTGAGAATCACACCGGTGGCCTCTCGCTGCGCGCCGTCGGCGCAGCTCAGGTCACCTGCTCAAATCCCACCACTCGGGGGGACACTCCTATCACGGGGTCGCGAACTGCGGGGATCACGTCGCCGAATGCGGGGATCAGGCGCGTGCGGCGCGGTCGGATGCGACGATCAGGCCGTCGAATGCGGGGATCACGTCGCGAACTGCGGGGATCACGTCGTCGAATGCGGGGATCGGGCGGTGCGGCGCGGCCGGATGCGACCATCAGGCCGCCGAATGCGGGGATCGGGCAGTGCGGCGCGGCCGGATGCGGCCATCAGGCCGCCGAAGGCGGGGATCGGGCGGTGCGGCGCGGCCGGATGCGGCCATCAGGCCGTCGAATGCGGGGATCGGGCGGTGCGGCGCGGCCCGATGCGGCGATCACGTCGCGAAATGCGGGGATCAGGCGGTCAGCCAATCGGTGACCGTGCTCGGACCAGCTCAGCTGCGGCCGCGTAGCCCGCGACGCGCGGCTTCACGCCACCCAGTGCATCCGCGAGCGATGCGAAGCGGGACTGCGAACGCGTCGTGAACGGATCGAACAGCACGAGCGAGGAGGTGACACCGGTGGTCGGCGGCTTGCCGGCCAGCCATGCCAAGAACGCGTCCGGCGGGTCGGGGCACACGGCACGGAAGGTTCCCGGGTAAGCGCGGAGGACTTCGAGGACTTCTGCCGACCAGAGTGCGACCATGACGTGCGTTTCGACCTTGGGCGGCCCGGCCAGGCCCATGCGTTCCCACGAGGAAGCCGAGAGGTATGCGCGCTTGCCATTGAAACGGCCGACCGAATCCTGGACGTCAGGGAACCTCGTCCGGTTCTCGGCGTGGAACAGCGCGCGCCGCGGCAAATCCCAGGCGGTCACATCGGCGCGGCCCGCGTACTGATACTGTCGCCACGGCTCGTCGACGCCGCACCGGAACCCATGCGGCACGAGCATGCCGACCAGTTGCTCGCCCATCATGGCGTGCACGAGATCTCGCTCGCCGGAACCCGTGTGCCCGCTCTGGGCGACCGAGGGCGATCCAGCCTGGTCGGCTGTGGTGAGCTGTGGTGCCTCGGTCGGCTGGGTTGCCAAGTCGACGCCGAGCGTGGCGTCGAGCGCCTCTGCGAGCCGAACGTACATCTCCAGCGAGCCCCGGGCGCCCGTCTCGATCTTCTGGACCGTGGCGATGGCGACCCCGGCACGGGTGGCGACCTCTCGGATCGTCCAGCCCATGTGCCGGCGCCGGTCCCTGATCCGCACGCCGACAAGCGTCGCAAGGCGCTCGACCTCGATCTCGACGGCGGACGAAGGGGGCCGATCGGCCGTATCTGGCGACACACGGACATATAAGCAGCCGGCTCTTACGCCCGCCTTACTCGGATGCGCAGCAAGCACCCGCCGGGGCCGAGATCCCACGATGGACCCCCGAACGACATGGCGGCGGTGCACCGGCATCGCAGGGACAGAAGATCTCCACAATCAGTCGTTCGGATGCGGCGATCGGGCGGTCCCGGCGGTCGGATGCGGGGATCGGGTGGTCGGATGCGGGGATCAGGCGGTCCCGGCGGTCGGGTGCGGCGATCAGTCGTTCGGATGCGGGGTCAGGCGGTCCCGGCGGTCGAATGCGGGGATCAGTCGTTCGGATGCGGGGATCAGTCGTTCGGATGCGGGGATCGGGCGGTCCCGGCGGTCGAATG
>DAOTUX010000046.1:0-3497 GCA_034436475.1 Chloroflexota bacterium
GGCGGCTCGCGCGCCTGGAGGCGTCGCTGCCCATGGCTATCGCCCGCGAGGGGCGACGCCGACGGCCATCGACCGGGCGCTGGCTACTGGTGGCCGGGGCGGTCCTCGGCCTGGCGGTCGCAGGCGTGGCGGTGACCGCCCAGAACGCGCCACAGGAGGGCGTCCGCGGATACGACGACGTGTTCATGCCCGGTCAACCGCTCGCCTGCTCGGACATGCGCAACATGGTCCCATCGGAGGCGGCCCCCCGTCTCGAGGCGCTCGGCTTTCACGTGACATGGCAGCTGGAGGGCTTCCCGAACACGCGGTCGTACCAGACCACGACGCCACCCGATGAGGGACACATCTTTGGCGGCATCGCGCATGGGCACGACCTGGTGCTCGTCGTGGAGTACGACGAGATGTCCAAGGACGATCTGTGCGGTGCGGCAGAGGGGACCGACGCGCCGCACCAATAGCTGAGCCGGACGGACGACCGGCGCACCGCACACGCCGGTCGGGACGCTCGCCGGATGTGGCGCGCGTCCGGGTCGAGGCACGAGGACCTGTTCGGGCTCTTGGGGCTGTCGGGCCTGGCCGTGGGTCTGGGCTTCGTGCCTGGTCCGCTGGCGTTCGGTCTGTCGGGAGCGGCGGCGGGCATCGCGAGCCAACTGGTCATCACCCTGCCCGCGGCCATCGTGACGGCGCTGGCGAGCGCGGCCAACATCGCCGCAGGGGCGACCTTGGTGCGACTGGCGCGGCGCGCGCCGTTCCGATCGCTGACCGAGCTCGTCCTCGTCGGCTTCCTCGGCGCCGTCGTGCTGGACATCGTGCTGGTGTGCCTGCTCGCGAACTCGCCGGCCCTGTTCACCCGGCCGGTGCTGGTCGTGGTCCATGTGCTGGTCCTCGTGCTCGGATGGCACGCGGGACTACCCATGGTCGCGCCGCGGCGGCCCATCGCGTGGCGGCCGTCGCCGCTTTGGGCCCTCATCGGGGTCGCGTGGGCGGGACCGCTCCTGCTCCAGTTGGCATCCCCGGTGGTGCCGTTCTTCGACGTCCTCCCCAACCATGTGGCACCGGTCGCGCACCTTGCGACGTTCGGGCGGCTCGACCCCCTGACCACCAGCCCGTCGCCAGCGTATGGCCCATCGCGCCTGTCGCTGGGCTACGTCTCGCTGCTGGGGACCATCACCACGCTGACGGGCCTCCCCGCAGCCCTGTCGGTCTCCTCCTTCATCGCGATGGAGGTCGTGCTCGTCGCGCTGGGCCTCCGGCACGTGGCGACAACCATCGGCGGGGGGAGGGCCGGCGTCTGGGCGCTGCTGGCGTTCAGCATCACCCAGCCGTTCGCACGCCTGGCCGATGACCGGTCGCGCGGGCTGGTGCTGCCGCTCGTGTGCCTGACTCTCGCCACGCTGGTCCGTGCCACCCGCAGGAGCCGCATCGCCAGCGAGGCGGACCGGGGATCCCGTGAGACGACCCTCCTCGCGGTCGGCATCGGTGCGTCCATCCTGATGCACGCGGTCATGGGGGCGCTCGCGGCCCTCGCCGTGCTGCTGACCGTCGCCGTGGCGCCGGGCCGCACGGCACGCGCGGGCATCCCGGCGCTGGCCGCCGGGGCCATGTTGGCGGCGCCGCAGGCCCTCGTGATGCTGGGTGTGCCGATGCCGCCCTTCATGGCCCTCGCCGCGATCCCCATGGCGGGCGCGATGCTGCATCTGCTGGCACGACAGGACGTGCTACGGACCATGACTGCGCTGGCTCCACCCGCTGTGGCCGCCACGGCGCTCGGCCTGCTCCTCGCGATCGCGGCGACTGAGCATCTCGCGTTGGCCCCCCTGCTCGCGGCCTTGGGCGGCATAGGAGCGGTGACCCTCATGGGTATCGTGGGGCTCGCGCTGACCGGACGGCTTGCCAGTCGGCTGGTGCTCGGTGCCGCGCTCGGGAGCGGGGTCATCGCGGCGCTCGCCGCGGGGCTCGTGGCGTCCGATGACCCGTCGCTCCTGGTCCGATCGATCAGGTTCGAGGTCCCCAAGGAGGTCGAGAGCTGGCTTCCGTTCGTCCTCTCGATCGCCGCCGCGGTCGCCATCGACGTGGGACTGCGTCGCTGCCGAGCGGCCCGCCTCCGCCGCACCTCGCCCGCGAGCGTCCGGTTGTCGGAACTCGGTGTCGTGGCGATGGTTGGGTCCCTGGTGGTGGTCGCCGTGGTCCCGTGGCATGACGAACCCATCGACGCGTATCACGTCGGCGAGCACCGAGTCAGCGAGTCGCTCGCCATCGCGCTCCGGTGGGCTGAGCACGGCTATTGGGAGGGCTATCCGGATGCGCGACAGCTCGTTGGCGCCCAGCAGGTGGAACTCTTGAATGTGCTGCGCAGGGAGGTCGCGGCCGGACGCATCGATGCGGTCACCGAGGTCCTCCACATCGCGAGCGGCTTTCGGCAGTCGGTCGCGACGCCCATCGGCGTGTTCACGGGCATCATCGAGACCACGCTGAGCCCGGACGCCATGCCCACGATCCACTCGCTCGGGTCGCGTCTCCACCCGCTTACCGATCTGGAGGCCATGCTCGAGGACCCGCGATTACGCGATCGGTACGTCGTCCTGGAGCCGGCCGGACTCCCGACGAGCCTAGCCGCGTCCATCGTCGGCCATGGCTTCGTGCCCATCCACGCCAACGACAGAGGCATCGTGTTCGCGCCTGGGTCTCGTGCCGAGCATCCGGTTCCGCCGGCCCGATGACCGTGCTCGCTCAGGGCGCCTGGGGACGGTGGCGCTCATCGCTCACGGAGGGGCCTCGGACGATCAGATGGCCCGAGGCGATCCACGCGGTCGTGGAGCGTATCGGGGATGTCTGACTCATGCGCATGAGTCAACTACACTCATGGGCATGACGAAACGACTCCAGGTGCTGCTCGATGACGAGGAGCTTGCGGACATCCAGCGACACGCTCGGCAGCGCCATCAGACCACCGCGGCGTGGGTGCGTGATGCCCTGCGCGACGCTCGCGAGCGAGCACGCGCGGACGATACCGCGCGGGTCCTTCGAGCGATCGAGCGAGCGAGCCAGTACTCCCACCCGGTCGGTGACATCGAGGAGATGCTCGAGGAGATCGAGCGCGGGTACCAACAGCCGTTGCCGGAGTGATTCTCGTCGACTCCAACATCCCGATGTACCTCGTCGGCGGGGAGCACCCGAACCGCGCTCGGGCCCAGGCCTCGCTCCTCGCCGTCGCCGCCGAGGGTGAGCGGCTGGTGACCGACGCCGAGGTGCTGCAGGAGATCCTGCACCGGTACGTCCTGACCGCGCGCTCCCATCTGGTCCATGAGGCGCTGGAGAGCATCCTGGACTTGGTGGTCGAGGTGTACCCCATGGAACGCGGGGACGTGATCTTGGCCGCGGAGGTGGTGCGCATCACCAAGCTCTCCGCCCGTGACGCCATCCACGTCGCGGTGATGCGTCGGCGGGGCATCGGTCGCATCCTCAGCTTCGACCGGGGCTTCGATGGAGTCGAGGGG
>DAOTUX010000047.1:0-6065 GCA_034436475.1 Chloroflexota bacterium
GTCCACGACGCCAGGCTCCTGCTCAGGCCCTCCGGGCGAGGGCGTGGCGGGAGCCGCGGGCGGTGTCTGCCCGTTCGTGGCGTCCGCTCGGTGGCTCAGGATGTCCTCGCTTCCCACTGGACACCCATGCAGGGTGTCGGGCTGTGCGCCCCCGCTGGCCGCCCGCGACGGACGGCGTGGGCGTCAGGATAGTCGGCCCGGGTCCCGACCGTGGCGCAGGTCCTGCCCTGGGCTGCCGTGCGAGACCACGACGCCGCCCGCGATGCCCGCGACCACCAGTGCCAAGCCGAGCCCCGCGAGCACCGCGGACTGGGTCACCAGGGATGCCGTGATGGCGTCGAGCGCCGCGGTGACGGCTGCCGCCTCGCTGGGGTCCACGGTCCGTGCCCGCGCGACCAGGATCGGCACTCCCGATGCGACCAGCAGCGACGTGGTGCCCGCGACCACGCCACACAGGCCCAGCCATGCGAACGCGTGCACGCGATAGCGGGCGAGCACCAGGATGGCCGCCGCCGCGACGAGCCACGCGATCGGCAGCAGCCAGCGGAGCGTGTCCAGCAGGCGCACGAGCCGGGCGACCCACAACATCGCCGGACCGTCGATGAGTTGGACGGCCACGAGCCCCGGGGTCAGCGCACCGTCGAGCACGCCAGACTGATCGAGCCGGTCGAGCACGAGGCGACCGATCGGTGTCAGGTCGACGGTGAGGCCGCGGCTCGCCAACTCCTCATCGGTCACCGTCCCGTGCAGGGTCTCGTCGACGAGCCGCGCGAATGCGCCGGCGGCCAAGGCCACGGCGTCCCCGCTCGCGCCACTGGCCAGAAGGCCGTCGATGTGCTCCGCGAGCCTGCTGGCGAGCGCATCCGGGTCGGGGCGGGCCGGCAGACCCAGCACCGCGCGGACGGGTCTGGGCAGCGGTCCGAGGTCGATGACGGCTGGTGCGAGCTGGGCACCCATCCGCCGACTCAGGTGCCCGCGAGCCGTTGGGTCGTCCAGCACGGTCGCCACCGTCCGGCCGAGCGCGGGCGGATCGAGCAGGCTGGCGAAGGCCCAGACACCGATGTCGGCGGCCATCAACAGCACCATCGTCGCCAGGACGGCGACGCCGAACCCCATGGACCGCAGCGCCCTCACTCGCCGAACGATGCCACGCGAGCTGGCACGGGCGCTTGCGACGATGGCGCCATGAGAGGCCATGACCACCCAGATGAGCCGGCAGACGCCCTCGGGGGGCTGGAGCAGCTTGAGGATGCCCTCGGTTGGGGCACCGTGACCTGCACGGTCTGCGGCACGACGCTCACCAATGACCGAGACGACGACCCCTCGCATCCCACGGGTCCGATGTGTGGGCTGTGCTATCGGGCTCGCGCGTTCGACGATCAACTGTGGGCCACGGGGGCCACCAACGAGGAGGGCGGCCTCTGGTAGCGTCCGCGCAGGGCCGACCGGCCGTGTCGACACAGGGAGGGTTGACGTGGATCGCAGCCATGTCCAGCGGAACGACGCCTCGCGCGAGCGCCTCCGGCGGCTCCTCGATCGCCTCACGGACGACGACCTGGGGCGGCCTGTGGGCGGCTGGACGATCGGCGTCGCGCTCCTCCATCTCGCGTTCTGGGACCGTTTCACGCAACGTCGCTGGGAGCACGTGATCGCCATGGGCGGGACGGTGCCACCGAGCCTGGGTCGGCCGTTCGCCGACCTCGTCAACGACGCGTCGGTCGATGCCTGGTCGGTCGTCGATCCGACCGACGCCCGCCGCATGGTCCTCGCCGCAGCCGATGCCTGTGACCGATGCGTGGCCGACCTCCCCGATGCGCTCGCGGAGGCCGCCCTGTCGAGTGGCATGGAGCGCGCCATCGATCGGTCGGCCCATCGCGCAACCCATCTCGACCCGATCGCGGCCGAGCTCGGCCTGGCCTGAGGTCCGGATCGCGGCCCGGACACGCGTGGCGGCGGGGCCGCCACCGGGCGGGCCGACTCCGGACGCCACCGGGCGGGCCGACTCCGGACGCGCCGAGGCCCGACCGCTCGGGGTCGGGCCTCGAAGAGCGTGTCAGGTGCGCCCCGATGGGCGCGGAGGTTGCCTAGAAGTCCATGCCGCCACCGGGCGGCATGGCCGGGGCGGCCGGCTTGGGCTCGGGCTTGTCGGTGATCATCGCCTCGGTCGTCAGCATCATCGCCGCGATGGACGAGGCGTTCTCGACGGCCGACCGCGTCACCTTGGCGGGGTCCACGATGCCGGCGCCGATCATGTCCACGTACTGCTCGGTCATCACGTTGTAGCCGATCGTGCCTGACTTCTGCTCCGCCTGGGCACGTCGAACGTTCTCGATGACCACGTTCCCGTCGAGCCCCGCGTTCTCGGCGAGCCGGCGGAGCGGCTCATCGAGTGAGCGCCGGACGATGCTGACACCCGTGGCCGCATCGCCCTCGAGCTTGATGCCATCGAGCGCCTGCTGGGCATTGAGGAGTGCCACGCCCCCGCCCGGCACGAGGCCCTCCTCGAGCGCGGACCGGGTCGCAGACAGGGCGTCCTCGACGCGATGCTTCTTCTCCTTGAGCTCCACCTCGGTGCCGGCGCCCACCTTGATGATGGCGACGCCACCGGCCAGCTTGGCGAGGCGCTCCTGGAGCTTCTCCCGGTCGTAGTCCGAGGTGGTCTCCTCGATCTGCGCCTTGATGGCCTTCATCCGGCCGTCGATCTGGGCCTGGTCGCCGCGGCCCTCGATGATGGTCGTGTTGTCCTTGGTGGCGACGACCCGTCGGGCTCGCCCGAGGTCGGACAGCTCCACCGCGTCCAGCTTGCGGCCGACCTCCTCGCTGATGACGGTGCCGCCCGTGAGGATGGCGATGTCACGGAGCATCTCCTTGCGCCGGTCGCCAAAGCCCGGGGCCTTGACCGCGAGCGCGTTCACGATGCCCCGCAGCTTGTTGACCACGAGCGTGGCGAGGGCCTCGCCGTCCACATCCTCGGCGATGATGAGGATGTCCTTCTTGCCCGCCTGGAGCGCCTTCTCCAGCGATGGGATGAGGTCCGTGATGGCCGAGATCTTCTTGTCCGTGATGAGGATGAACGGGTCCTCGAGCGTGGACTCCATGCGCCCGGGATCGGTGACGAAGTACGCTGACAGGTAGCCCCGGTCGAACTGCATCCCCTCGACGTACTCGGTCTCGAAGTCCATGGACTTGGACTCCTCGACCGTGATGACGCCGTCCTTGCCGGTCTTGTCGAAGACCGATGCGATCAGGTCGCCGATGGCCGGGTCCGCGGCGCTGATGGCCGCCACCTGGGCGATCTCATCGTGACCCTTCACCGGGATGGCTGCCGCCTTGATGGCGGCCGACAGGGCCTTCTCCGCGGCGTCGATGCCGATCTTCATCTGCATCGGGTTGGCGCCGGCGGCCACGTTCTTGAGCCCCTCGGAGATGATCGCGCGTGCCAGCACGGTGGCCGTGGTCGTGCCGTCGCCGGCGACGTCCTCGGTCTTGGTGGCCGCCTCCTTGAGGAGCTGCGCGCCCATGCTCTCGAAGGGATCGGCGAGCTCGATGTCACGCGCGACCGTCACGCCATCGTGGGTGACGGTGGGCGCACCGAACTTCTTGTCCAGGCCCACGTTCCGGCCCTTGGGACCGAGCGTCGTGCCCACCGCGTCCGCCAGCGCGTCGATGCCGCGCTTCAGGGCGCCTCGGGCCTCCTCGTCGTAGCTGATGAGCTTGGCCATCCTGTCAGGTGTCCTCCGTCATGCGGCCGATGAGGCCGTCCTGTGATCGCCCGGACCGCTCCCGCGGCAGCCACTCAGGGGCCGGGGCGGTCCGTCGTGTTTGGGCGAGCCCTAGGTTAGCACTCTCGGAGGTAGAGCGCTAACCGAGAAGGCACAGGTGCGCCGAGACGTTCCTGTGTCGCACACGGCGGTCCGCACCGCGGTCGACGCCACCCTGGCGAGCCGCGGCATGACGCATACTCGGCGTCGTGCCCTCCCTTGCCACGGACCGCGACAGCCGCCCCATCGAGACAGCGGAGCTGCTCGCGGTGGGAGCGGAGCTCCTCCTGGGTGACACCCGGGACACGAACTCCGGGGACCTCGCGCACGAGCTCACAGCGCTCGGGGTCGAGGTCACACGCGTGTCGGACCTGCCCGATCGACTCGACGTGGTCGCGGGCGCGCTCTCGGACGCCCTGGCACGCGCCGACCTCGTGGTCACGACCGGCGGCCTGGGCCCGACCCCTGACGACCTCACGCGCGAATCGATCGCGCGCGTGTGCGGCGAGGAGCCGTACGAGGACCCTGCCATCGGGTCGTGGCTCCGCGATCGCTTCGAGCGACGCGGCCTGCCCTACATCGACGCCAATCGGAAGCAGGCGTGGCTCATCCCCAGTGCCACCGCCCTCCCGAACCCCAACGGGACGGCCCCTGGGTGGTGGGTGGACCGACCGGACGGCCGAGTCATCGTGGCCCTCCCGGGCCCGCCACGCGAGATGCACCCGATGTGGCGGGCGGACGTGCTGCCTCGGCTGCAGCAGCGCGGACTCGGCACCGATCGTGCCGCGGAGACGCTGCGGCTCGCGGGCATCGGGGAGTCGATGCTGGTCCCGCTCATCGGCGAGGAGGCGCTCCGACGCCGCAACCCGGAGGTGGCGACCTACGCGCGCGTCGAGGCGGTCGATGTCCGGGTGAGCGCCATCGGCGCGAATGGCCGGAGCGCCCGGGAGCTGGTCGACGCCGAGCTCGCGCGCCTCCAGCCGCTCATCGGTCGGTATGTGTTCGCCCACGGCGATGCTGGCTGGCCGGAGGCGCTGGGGGCGCGCCTGTCAGGCCGCATCCTGGCCACCGCCGAGGAGGGGACCTCGGGCCTGCTTGCCGCGACGCTCGGCAACGAGCCCTGGCTGACGCTCGCGGAGACCCGTCACGCCGGCGCGCATGGCATCGACGACGCCTTGCGATTGGCGTCCGAGGTCCGTGCGCATGCGCCCGCGGACCTGGGCCTCGTGGTCATCGCCACCGAGACGGGCGAGGACATGCGGGTCGCTGTGGCAATCACCGACGGCTCCCGGGGGACGGTCGAGACCCACACCGCGTTCCTGGGTGGCGAGATGGGTCGTCGGCGCGCCGTCAACCTCGCGTGTCTCACGCTGTGGCGCTGGCTCGAGCCGCCCTCGGGCTGACCGAGGCGAGGTCACGGCCCCGCGGGTGTGGCCTGAGGCGGGTCGCAGCCGGGGGTGAGGCTTGAGGCAACCCGCATACGATCCGGGGGTGAGGCTTGAGGCAACCCGCATACGATGAGGCCCGGGTGGATCCACCCGGGCCTCGGTCGTGCCACGAACGTCCATGGGCGTCAGGCACGGATCTCCTGGCGCATGAACGAGACATAGGCCGCGGCGAAGCACGCGACAGTGCCCGCCACGAGGAGCACGACCTGCGGCCAGATGAGCAGCAGGCTCTGGCCGAACGGCAGGATCGTGACGGCGGCGCGCGTCTGGTCGGTCTGGGCGAGCGCCGCGAAGTCGAACGATTGGATGGTGGGGTCGAGCAAGGCCTGCGTCGCCTGCTGGAACAGGATGATCGGGTTGAGGCGGTGCAACTCGGTGATCATCTGGGCGTTGGCGAGGACCTCGTTCGCGGTCGGGCTCGCGGGCACGGGCCGCAGCGCGTTGGCTACGGTGCTGATGATCTGGTTGCCAAAGAGCGTGAGCACCAGCCAGAAGGCGATGACCACCAGCGCCGCGGTGGCCGCGCGTCGGAACACGACTGATGCGAGCGTGGAGAGCGCCAGCCAGAACGCCACGTACAGCACGGTCACCCCGAGCCAGGCCACCAGCCTCGACGCGACGTCGCCGTCGGGCACCACGCCCAGGCGCACGATGCCCACGCCCGCGAGCATCAGGATGACCGCGCACAGGATCATCACGATGACCGCGAGGCCGGCCACGAACTTGCCGTTGATGACGTCGTCGCGATGGATGGGCTGTGACACCAGGCGCGGCAGCGTGCCCTCGGACCGCTCGGAGCTGATGGCGTCGAACCCGAAGGCGATGCCCAGCACCGGCCCCAGCAGGGCCACCAGGC
>DAOTUX010000048.1:0-9117 GCA_034436475.1 Chloroflexota bacterium
GCCAGTCGCGCACGCTCAGCCTCCTGTGCCCCGAGGATCAGGCGACCCGTCTCGTCCATATCGGCATCGGTGTCGACGGCCCCACCGTCGTCGACGGCCGCGCGCTGATCGTCGCTGGTCACGCTGCCCATCTCGTGCCGAGTATAGGGCTCACGGCGCTCCGGACGACGGCGGCTCATCGGTCGGCACATGACGGGTCGAGCCGGAACAGCCAGGCGGGGTCGTCGCGGAGCCCGATCCGTGCCGGCGCGCCGAGCGTGCAGGTCGAGCTCAGCGGATGGAGCAGCACCTCCGGGTATCGACCACGCTCATCGAGGACGAGGAGTTGACGGGCGCCGCTCCTCCGAGCCAGCTCCCCGAGTGCCTCCGGTGGATCGTCCGGGAGGACGAGGACCGGCCGCTCGAGGACCCAGGCGAGGGACATCGGGTGGTCGCTCACGAGGGGCGCCGCGAGCTCAGTGGTCGGGTCATCGCTCGTGACCGCCGCTGCGTCTAGGGCCACGGCGATGGCCTCGATGCGCCGTTCCATGTCCCCGGCGCTGGTCCGCACCGAAGCGACCTGGATGAGCGCCACGGGCAGCGTCAACGTGACGAGCGCCGCGGGACCCACGATGACGTTGACGGGGTCCCAGCGGCGTGCCACCGAGATGCGTGTCATGACCGCGTCCATGCCCAGAACCGCACACGCGATCAGACCGACGAGCAGCGGGCCAGACGCATGCTGGAACGTGCCCCACAGCGTGGCCACGGGGAACAGCAGCGCGGTCGCGACGTATGTGATGGCTCCCGAGAGGAGCAGCACGACGAGTGCCGACGGGGTGCGAAGGGATGGTCTCCCGCGCAGGCCGACCATCGCGGTGATCCCCACGATGCCCACCGGGAAGGCGCCCAGCAGGATCGTGTCCGCGAGCTGCGTGGTCAGGGCGCGCACGATGTTGCCGGCGATGCCGCCGAGCCCTTGCGCCAAGAACGCTGCGAGCGTGGGCGTGTCGTGGAGCGCGAAGATCTGCTCGTTGCGCAGCAGGAGCAGGTTGTCCACCACCTGCCCGGCGGCGCCGCCACCAAAGGCGAGCTGCTGACGCACCAGCCAGGGCAGGACGATGAGGCCGCCTCCCACGATTACGGGGCCCAGGAGCGCGAGTCCGGCACGCATCCGGGCCCCTGCCCCTGACCCCGCGATCCGTGGCCCCGCGAGCAGCACCAGGGTCAGGCCGATCCAGACCACCTCCTGGCGCGCGAGGTACGTGAGACCGAGCACGAGGCCCAGCACGAGCCCGGGCGCTAGGCGCGCTCGGGTCGAACCTGGAGGGTCGGGAGCAGGTCGCAGCAGGCGCGCGATGAGCAGGGCGTCCAGCGTCCCGAGCACCGCGAACGGGACGGTCGAGTCGGGCCCTGCGGTGGCCACGAGCCATGGGCCCAGCATCCCGGCGAGGACGCCCGCACCGAACGCCGCCGCGCCCCCACGTCGTCGTCCGATCCCATCAAGCGCGCCGGCCTCCCGGGTGACCGCCCAGGCGAGCGGTGCAAGCAAGGCGCCAAAGAGCGCCATGCCGACCTGGCCGGCCTGGTGCGTCGCGCCCAGGACCAGCATCGGCAGGCCGTCGATGACGCTCGCCAGCGGCAGCCACAGGTCGAACGCCGGTCGCGGCACCCCCAGCGGTGGCGTGGCGTAGCTCCACTGGACGTTGGTCACCAGGCCGTGGCCGGTGACTAGGTTGCGTGCCACGTCGAGGTAGTAGAGGCTGCCCTCGGTGGGCGGGAAGGACACCCATGCGGCCGTCACGAGGCGGACGCCAAGCGCCATCAGGTACAGCGCGAGCGGGGCCGCCCAGACCGCGACCCGCGCGTGGTCCCGGGCCCGTGTCCCGGTCAGCATGCCGGTGGCCGACCCGCTCATGTGGCGCACCGGACGTCGGCCGGGGTGAGGCACACGGCGTAGAGCGCCGCGTCAGGTGGCTGCGAGGGCGCCGGGGATGCGGCGCCGGGCGCCCTCACCGTCGCCAGTGGCGCCGACAGCCATGCGGGCCTGACCTCGCCCGCGAGGACGGGCGCGAGGTCGCGGGTCATGAACGCACGCTCGAGGATGAGCCAACGGATGTCATACCGGCGCAGGACGTCCTCGACCACCGGCAGGGGGTCCTCGGGCGTCACGACGCCCTCGCGCCCGGCGAGGTACCAGAACGCGCCGGCATCGGGGGACATCAGGCGCTCCCCGACTGGCACGTCCGCGAGCGGTGCGGCCACCGCGAGCGCGATGTCCTGGGCGCGCTGCCAGCCTCGCGCGGTGACGAACGTGGCGACCACGGCGACCACGCCGACCGCGGCAACGGCCATGACGCTGAAGATGCGCGTCGCGCGCGGGACCGACCACGACGCACGCCGACGCGCGACGGCCCCGACGACGCCCTCGATGCCCACGAGCGCGGCGATGTACGCATAAGGGATGAGTGCCACGGCCGAGTGCAGGAAGGTGCCGTTGGGCACGTGGACCGCGAACACCAGACCGCTCGCCGCGAACAGGACGAGCGCGTATGCGATCCAGGGCCGGAACGCGGGGTCGCGACGGCGCCACCACGCCCCGGCCACCACGAACGGGGAAAGGAACAGGAGGAGCGCCTGTGTCGCGAACAGCCCGAGCGCGTTGACCAGGCCGAGCACGCGGCTGCTGACGAGCGGGCCGATGCCCTGCCCGAGGAAGCTGGCGGGCGTCGCCTCGGAGCTGATGCTGTACAGCTCGCGGTATTCCCGGATCCAGAGGATGCGGCCCGAGGCTGCCGATGGCGAGACCGACCCGAAGACATCCAGCTGCCGCAGCACCCACGGTGCCGCCACCACGAGGAAGCCGCCGGCACACAGGAGCGCCGCGGCCCAGCCGATGCGTGACGCGCGGGGTCGTCGCGCTAGGTCCACCAGGAAGGCGAGCGCGAACGGCATGCCCAGGAGCACCCCGTCGTTGCGCGACAGGAACGCGAGGCCGACCACCACGCCACCCAGGGCGAACGCCCGCCGGTCCCCACGCAGACCCTTGGCGCACAGCCACAGGGCGAGCGTCCCGAGGAACATGAACAGCCCGAAGTTGTCGGGCTGGGCCAGGAACGGGCTGACGAGAGCGGGCATGGCCGCCATGACCCCGGCGCCCAGCGCCTGCCAGCGGACGAGGCCCGCATCACGGGCGACGTACCAGGTGAGCGGGGCGGTCGCCGCGCTGGCGATCCAGAAGGGCAGCGCCGATGCCACGGGCGTCGCGCCCAGGAGCCAGATGAACGGCACCTGGACCAGCGCCGCGAGCGGCATCCAGTGCGCGTTCGAGGGGATGGGGAGGACGCCCGGATCCGGCAGCGAGCCGCCCACGTCCACGAAGTCCCAGATGTAGTGCACCTGGAGCCCGTGGCCCGCAGCGAGCTCTCGGGCGACCGCGACGTAGTAGAACGAATCGGGGTAGGCCGGATCGGGGAAGAGCGCCGTGCCCAGGGCCCTCGCGCCCAGGGCGAGCAGGAACAGCGCGACCGGGATGACCATGCCGGTGCACCATAGCAACGGAGGCATCGTCCGCCGCCTGGTACGGATGGGCTACCCGGGCACCACGGCAGGGTGGGGAACGGTGGGGTCCGGTGCGGTGGAGGTGCCCTGCTGCGCGCGCTGCCATCGGCGGATGGGGATGACGGCCAGCAACATCACGGAGCTGTACCACCACATGGCCGGGATGGCGAGCCACGCCGCGACTGCCACGGTCCACGGTCGGTCGGTCCGGGCACCCCAGACGACGACCAGCGCCGCGACCGGCAGCCGCAGCATCAGCGGGATGGGGATTGCCTTGGGTGCCAGGGGCTTGCCCGACTCGGCGATGAGCAGGTCGATCCACTCCCGCCACATCCAGGGGGCCAGCAGGAACGAGACGCCGGCGACGAGGGCGGTCGCGCCGAGCGCGACGAGCAGGCTGCGCCATTCGCGGCGGACCGCGAACCACAGCAGGCCGACCCCGGGCGTGACCTTGGTGAGGAGCACCAAGGTCCAGGTCCACGGGTATCGGAACCCCAGCGCCACGGCGGCGGCGAGGAGCAGGTGGATGTTGCCGTTGATGAGTTCGAGGATGGCAGGCGGGAAGAGGCCCAGCAGCACCAGCGCGTAGCGCCCGGTCATCCAGGCGTAGACGCCGATGAGCAGGCTCGTCCAGCCCACCAGGAACACGGGCCAGGGCAACTGGCCCAGGACAGCGAACACCTGTGCGACGGGCGGTCCGTACAGGAAGGCGCCATAGCTGCCCACGGTCTGGGAGTACGGGTGGACGGGGTCGACGCTCCAGTAGGCCCATGCGTCGAGGCCCCAGCCGCGTCCCCCCTGGAACCACAGGATCACCGCGGCGACCAGGAGCGACTCGACGCTCGCCGCGAACCACAGCAGGCGACGATGCTCGGGTGACAGCGGCCGACGTGACCAGCGCCATCGAAGGCGCGTCACCTGCAACCCGCGCGCGGGCGCAGCAAGATGCTCGGTCATGTCGTGCAGGGTGGACGAACCGGTGTGCCAGGTCGTTCGCGCATTGGTACCACCAGGTACCCCCTGACGGGCTCGGACGAGGCTACGCTCGACCGGTGAGCGTCCCCAGCACTCCTGCACCCCTCGGCATCTGGAGCCTGCTCGGTCTCCGGACCCTGTCCAGTCATCGCTTCCGGATCGTCCTCGCGATGGCAATCCTCGCGGCCGCGGCAACGGTCCTGGGCGCCGTGCTCCTCGCACGGTCGGCCTCGCCCGTCGGTCAGTTCGGCATCGACGCCACCGACTACCTCACGGCTGCCTCTCGCATCGCGCGGGGCGCGTCCCCCTACGCGTCGGACATGCTCGTCGGGCCGGTGGATTCACAAGGCGTGGACCGCTATCGGTACCCACCGCCGCTCGCTCAGGTCCTCTCGCTCATGGTCACCGTCCCGACGCAGGCCGCCCTCTGGGCGTGGTTCGCACTGGGCCTCGCCGCGATCGTGGCAGCCCTGCTGGTCGCACTTCGCACGGCTGCCATCGACGGTGCCGAGCCAAGGATCTGGGTGCTCGCCGCCGCCACCCTGTTCCTGCCCGTCTTCGACTGCCTATGGAAGGGCAACGTCTCGACGATGCTCGCCCTCTTGGTGGCGCTGGCTGTGGCAGGCGGTGCCACTAGCGGCGTCGCCATCGTCCTCGCCACGCTGCTCAAGGTGGTCCCGGTGGTCCTCGCGCCCGCGTGGTTCGTGGTGGGCGGCCCGTCTCGCCGGGCGATGGTCGTCACAGCGCTCGCTGTCGTGTCGGTGAGCGTCCTCGCGTCACCTGGGGCGTGGCTCGAGTACCTGGTGGTCCTGCCCAACATGCTCGCCGGCACCGCCCACGAGGCGACCAACGTGGCGCCGTGGTCGATGGTCGCTACGTCGGGCGCACCGGAGTGGCTCGGCCAGATGGTGCGCATCGGCAGCGTTGGGATCTCGGTGCTCGCGGTCGGGGGGTCGATCGTCGTGGTCCGCCGACCGGGTGGGCTCGCGCTCGCCGGCGTGCTGTGCAGCATCGCCATGCTGCTCCTCCCGGCGGCGCTCTGGTATCACTACCTCGTGGTGCTGCTGCCGCTCGCCATCGTCGCGTGGCCGCGCGCATCCGGTGCGGCACGGGCCATGCTGGTGCTCGCGGGGGCTGGCGTCTCCGCGGGTGTGGCATGGCTGCCGCTGGCGACCTTCGGCTGGGTCGCCATGGCCGCGATCTTGGCGTGGGTCCTCGCGAGAGGGGTCGTGCCCGACGCAGGTGCGGCCGAGCGGAGCGCGGCCGAGCGGAGCGCTGCCTACGCCGCCCGGCTCGCGGCGCGCTGACCCTCGAACAGACGCACCGGCGCTGGTGCGGGCCGGACCGCGCGACGGCTCTCGGTGCGCAGCGCCGCCACCAGGATCGCGAGCCCCGCGAACCAGATGACCGGCAGCGCGATCGTCGCGGCTGCGGCGACGGTCCAAGGCCGGTCACTGCGTGCCCCCCACCAGACAAGCGCGCCCGCGATCGGCAGCCGGAGCCAGATGGGGACCGGCAGCCACGCGTCGGTCGGTGGGTGCTGGGCGCTGTCCAGGAGCAGCCTGATCCAGTCGTGCCATGCGCCGGGCAGGAGCACCATCGAGGTGCCTGCGATCGCGAGTGTCGCACCCACCGCGATGGCCAGGCTCTGCCACTCCCGACGGGCCGCGAACCACAGGAGGCCCACTCCGCAGGTGGGCTTGGTGAGCAGCACGAACGCCCAGGACCACGGGCGGGTCATGCCCACCACGATCGCGGCGGCGAGCAGCAGGTTGATGTTGCCGTAGTACAGCTCGATGACGACGGGCGGGAACGCGAGCACCAGGAGCGCGCGCCGGCCCCCGAGCCAGACCGTGACGGTCAGCAGGAGCACCGTCCAGAGGGTCAGGAACACCCGCCATGGGAGGAGACTGGCGATGCCGGCGATGGCAGCGATGGGCGGGCTGTAGGTGAAGGCGCCGAACTCACCCACCGGGGCGTGGTAGGGGTCGGCGAGGCCGACGCTCCAGTATGCGAACGCATCCGCGCCCGCGATGTGCGACACGGGCCCCTGGACGAGGAAGGTGTAGGCAAGGAAGGTCAGGCCCGCGGCCACGGCCACGCAGACCACGGCACGCGGAACCCAATACGACCGCGGACGCACGGCACGAACGACGGCCATCACGCCCACAGGGTAGCGCGTCGGCCGTTCGGGACCATCGGATGGGTCGGCCGGGACCGCCGCGCCCCATGGAACCGCGTCCCGTCCGGGGTCTACCATGCATCGATGACCCATCTCGCCCATCCGAGCCTCACGCTCGTCCTGCCCGCCTACAACGAGGCGGATCGCCTTCCGGGCGCGCTGGACGAACTGTTCGGCTACCTCGGCAGGAGCGGCCCGGCGCGCGCCGGTGGGCGCCCGTCGTCCGAGCTCGGCGACTGGGACGTCCTCGTCGTGGACGACGGCTCCAGCGACGCCACCAGCGGTGTCGTCGAGGCACGGCCCGAGGCCATGTCTGGCTCCCAGGGCGCCCCTCCCAGGCTGCACCTGCTTCGGATCCCCCATGGCGGGAAGGGCGCCGCTGTCCGTGCCGGGGTCATGGCGGCCACAGGGGACCTCGTGGTCTTCGCGGATTCGGACATGGCCACGCCGCCGGACCAGCTCCCACTGCTGACCGAGGCGCTCGCGGATCACGACATCGCGCTTGGCAGCCGGGTGCAGCCTGATGGCTCGGATCGGCGTGCCAGCCAGCCGCTCTATCGACGGATGCTTGGCAAGGCGTTCCACGCCTTGGCTGCCGTCTGGGTCACGGGCCCCATCCCGGACTCCCAGTGCGGCTTCAAGGGCTTCCGACGGGAGGTTGGCCAGGACCTGTTCGCTCGCCAGTGCATCACGAGCATCGTGTTCGACGCTGAGATCATCCATCTCGCCAGGCGCCGCGGCTACTCGATGGCGGTCGTGCCCGTGCATTGGGCTGACAAGCGTGGGTCACGGATGCGGGTCAGACCGATGCTGGCACTGCGCGTGTTGGCTGATCTCATCCGCATCCCGATGATGCATCGGGGTGTCCATCGGGTCGCACGCTCCGCGGTGTCTCGAGCCGTGCCCGACGCGTAGGTCGTCAGCATCGGCCAGGTGGGTCCTCCAGACATTGACTGTCTCGTCCGTGGTCGCCCATCGCGGCGACCCGGGGCCATGGGCAGCCAGTCGTGGCTCGCGCACCGGCGAACCACGGGGTCCCCCGCACGGTTGCCGCACGCATCCCAGCACACCGAGCCTGCCCGGATGAGCACGCCATGAGGGTGTCCGGTGACGGGTCCGGGCCCCCGATCGCCACCGAGAGGGGACGGGTGGCCATGCGCTGGCTCGCTCTCGGTGCCCTGTCGCTCACGGTGGCCCTGCTCGCGTGGCCGACCTGGACGTATGTGCCCGAGCCGGGCATCGACCAGAGTTGGCAGGCGGGGCTCTCGTGGGCCGCGGCGCTCGGTCTCCAGTGGGGCCGCGACATCGTGTTCACCTACGGCCCCCTGGGCTACACGCTCACTCCGATGATGACGCCGCCCGAGCAGGTGGTGGTGGCCGGCCTGGTCCACGTGATGGGCGCTGTCGTGACCATGGCCTCGTTCCATGCGCTCCTGTCCGAGCTGCGCGCAGTCTCGCCACCGCTCGCGGTCGCGATGTCCATGGTCGCGGCCCTCGTCGTGCTGGTGGTGGGTGTGGGCATCACGGGTGGTGTCCCGGGGGGCCGCGTCTCGGTGCTCACGGTCGCCTCCGTGCCGACTGCGCTGTGTGTGCTCGTGCTGACGCAGCGATGGCCAGTCGTGGTCTCTGGCGTGCTCGTGGGCACCCTCGGCCATCAGAAGCTCTCGGAAGCCGTGCTGGCCGCCGGCCTCGTCGTCATCTGCGCGCTCGCGCGTCCACGACGCCGTGACCTCCTCCTGCTCGCTGTGCTCATGGTGGGCACCTGGCTCGCCCTCTGGGTCCTGGCGGGGCAGGACCTGGCGGGCCTGCCACGGTATGTGGAGGGTCAGGTCGCCCTCGTGGGCGGGTATGTGTCCGCAATGGCCATCGAGAAGGCAGGGTTCCTGTGGACGTACGCGCCCGCCCTTGCGCTGGTCGGGATGCTGCTCGTCGAGGCGCGCGAGGCAACTCGAGATCGGTCGACGATCCAACGGGTCGTCGCCGTGGCAGCCGTGTCCTGGTATCTCTGGATCTCCTTCCGGCAGGGCTTCGTCCGCCACGACGTGCACGACGTGTTCTTCTTCACGATGGCAGTGGTGATGGCGGTGGCGCTCATGCCGCTCACCAACCGGCGGACGGTCGTCGGCCTGGGCGCCGCCGCATGCATGCTCGCCTCCGTCGTGCTCCTGGCATATGGGGTCAGCATCAGCGGGCTGCTCGACCGACGTGAGAGCGTCGCTGCGGCCGGGCGTGCATGGGCTGCTGTCACCGACGACAACGCGCGGGCCGTCCAATGGCAGGCGGCTCGACTGAGGCTGCGAGAGGCTTACGAGATGACGGGATCTCTCGTGGACATCGTGGGAGCCCAGCCGGCCACGGTGGACCGGTGGGACCTCTCAGCCCTGTTGTCGACGGACGCGGTGCTCGATCCGATCCCCACG
>DAOTUX010000049.1:0-38323 GCA_034436475.1 Chloroflexota bacterium
CGCCTCGGCCGGCTGCGCGCGGAAACCGCCCATCTGGCCAGCCGGCTCGGCAGCTGCCTGCGACAACAGATCGTCGCTTGTCGCTCGGACATGCAAGGGCTCGATGCGCCCGCGTGGACGGTGCCCCGGAGTGGCGGCTCCTGAGTGGCGGATCCTGTGGACCATCGGGGTGCCCCTGCTGCGACCCGCCGTCGCGACCCTCGCCATGTTCGCGTTCGTGTACTACTGGAACAGCTACCTATGGCCGCTGGTCATCCTCCAGTCGCCGGGCAACCAGACGGTGGTCCTCGTGGTCAACCAGCTCGTCTCGTACACGACCGCGGTCAAGTACGCCAACGTGGTGTTCGCGGGCACCCTGCTCGCCATCGTGCCCAACATCGTGCTGTTCCTGCTCGTCCGGCGCGCGTACGCCGACACCGGGTTCTCGTCCGCGGTGAAGGGCTGATGTCTCACGCGCGGCGTGCCCGGTCGGACGATCCGGTCATCGCCATCGACCTGGGTGGCACCAAGGTGGCGGTCGCCACGGTGACCCCCGATGGCCAGCTGCTCGGTCGCTCCGTGGGACCGGCGCCACGCCTCCCCCCGGCGGAGTCGATTGACCGGTTCGTCGATCTGGCCCGGGCGCTGCCAGGCGCGGAGCGCGCGCAGGCGGTGGGCCTCGCCCTCCCCGCCATCGTCTCCGAGCGGGGCGTGATCGACTGGGCGGCCCCGAGCGTCCAGGCATGGGATGGCTTCCGGGCCGGCGCTGCGCTGACCGATGCCTTCGGGGTGCCCTCATGGGTGGACTTCGACGGCTATGCCGCGACCGCCGCGGAGGGTGTCTTTGGTGCCGCGCGGGGAGCCCGAGTGGCATGCGTGTGCATCGTGGGCACCGGGTTCGGGGCGGGCACCTGGTACGAGGGACGGGTGCTCCGTGCGTCCGTGGGTGTCGCGGGGGCCGTGGGGCACCTCCGGTGGCCCACCGGTGACGGCGCACTCTCCGAGACGGCCGAGTCGGTCGCGTCGGGGCCCGGCATCGTGGCGGAGGCATGCCGGCTCGCGCCCGATCGCGCCTGGCCCGACGCGCGCGCCGTGTTCGCGGCCGCTGGCCGGGGGGATGGGGTCGCCCGCGAGGCCATCGAGCGCGCGGCCGTGGTGGCAGGGGTGGTCGCGGGATCGCTCGTCAACGCGGTCGGACCGGAGGTCGTCGTGTGGAGCGGCGGCGTGGGCTCTCGTGCCCGTTTCGCCGATCCCGCCACGCGCGCCGCGCGTCGGTCATGCCAGCCGTTCGCCAGAAGGCGGACCAGGTTCGTCAGGTCACGACTCGGCGTGGAGTCGAGTCTCATGGGTGCCGCCGCGGGTGCGCTCGCGGTCGCCCGAGGGAGGGAACGTCCTTGAGCGCCATCGGATACCTGCGGGAGGCGGCCGCGCTGGTCGACCGCATCACCACCACCCAGACTGCCACCATCGAGCGGACCGCCGGCCTCATGGCCGACGGCGTCGCCAGGGGGGGCCTCGTCAACCTGTTCGGCAGCGGTCACTCGATCCTGCCCGCCATGGACGCCTTCCCGCGCTACGGGGCGTTCCCGGCCTTCCGTCCGCTCACCGACGTGCGCCTGTCGTGGCACAACGTCCTGGGCACCGGTGGCGTGCGCGAGCTCCTGTGGCTCGAGCGCGAGGAGGGGTACGTCGCCAACTTCCTGGGCAACTACCCGTTCGCCGAGGGTGACTCGATGGTGCTGTACAGCCACGGTGGGCTCAATGCGGCGGCCATCGAGGCGGCGCTCTACGCCAAGGAGCGCGGCGTGCTCACGGTGGCGGTGACATCGGTCGCCAACCTCGACGTGAACCAGGCGCGGCACTCATCCGGCAAGCGACTCGCCGAGGCCTGTGACATCACCATCGACAACTGCTGCGTCCCGGCCGACGCGGTCATCGACATCGAGGGCTGGGGTCCGCCGGTCGCGGCCACCTCGACGGTCGCGGTGGTCGTCATCTCGATGGCGCTCACCGCGGCCCTCGCGACCGCGCTCAAGGAGCGTGGCGTGGTGCTGCCCACGTTCGTGTCACCCAACGACACGCGCTTCCCTGCCAACCACAACGACACGGTGTTCGCGGAGTACCGCCGCCGGACTACCCGCTGAGGCCCGCCCGAGGGCCCCTCGGGCGAGCCCGGGGCGGCCCATTGGCGGCTCGGCGGCCCACGCCACGCGCCGTCGGCATCAGGGGAGCGCCGCAAGCACCTCCTCCGCGAGCGGCTCGGTGCCCAGGACGAACCAGGCGACCCCGGAGCGTGGGTACACCCACAGCGCCACGTCCCCCGGTCCGTATGCTCCCGAACTGGTGCGCGTGACCGACTTGCCGCCAAGGTCCACCTCGGCCGTCCGGGTGTCCGAGCGGAGCTGGTTGCCGAGCAGCGGCGTCAGTGCCGACGCGAGGTCCGCCGAGCTGGTGCCCTCCATGTGGGCGGCGGTGAGCATCGCCGACCCGTCCCCGTCGACCACCGGCGCCATGGCGAGACCAAGGGCCGCGAGGCCCAGGTCGGTGCCCGCGCCGAGCTCCGCGAACGGTCGGTAGGTGCGGCTGACCGAGGCGTTCGAGGGGCGTAGCAGGAGGTCCAGGTCGGCGCCGCTCAGGAACAGCGGCGTGAGTGCAGCGTCACCGACGGCGGTCGGGAACCGCTCGACGAGCGTGCCATCCACGCCGAACGCGGGCGGGTCACCCGGCCCCGGGGTCACGATGGGCCCACCACCGGGGACCTGGGTCAGGTCCAGGCCCTCGAACCGCGCGATGCTGCGCGCCGAGAGCGTGCCATCCGCGCGGAGCGCCTCGAGCGCCGCGCCCAGCTCCGCCTCGAGCGACGCGGGGTCGGGGCCGGAGCGATCGAAGGCGATGCCGATCGGTGCGTGATAGACCGGGCCACCCAGGGCCATGATCGGCTCGCCGGCCGCGATCGCGCGCGCGGCGTCGTCCGCCCCGACCAGACCCGCCACCACGCCATCGGTGCCGTCCTTGACCGCATCGATGCACGACGAGTCCGTGGTGGTGGGCACGATGGTCAGCCCATCTGGGACGGGTGCCGCGGGCACGGGCGGGTCGGTGAGGGTGAGCGTCCCCGAGACCCACTGGTCCGCCACTGAGCCGCGCGCGGCGCACACCGCCGCTCCCGCCAGTTCCTCGATGGAAGTCAGGGTGGAGGTGGTTGGCACCACGAACAGGGCGGGGTCGAAGGCGTATGGCGCGCTGAAGTCGAGCACCGCCCGTCGCGGGTCGGTGATGGCCAGGTGCTGCATCGCGATGTCGAAGCGACCGCCCCAGCCGCCACCCACCACCTGCTCAAGGGGGTATGTGGTGAACGCGATGTCCACGCCCAAGCTGTCTGCCAGCCGGTTGGCGATGTCGACGTCAAAGCCGTGGAACGTGCCTTCGTCGGACATGCGGGTCCACGGGGCGTCAGATGGGTCGATGTTGACCACGATCCGGCCCGCGGCGGAGACCCGCTCAAGGAGGTCGCCGCTGGGCGTCTCGGTGGGGGCGGGGGTGGGCGGCACGGTCGGCGCGGGCGTCGCCGTGGGCCTGGGCGTCGGTCGAGGCGTGGGGCTGGGTGTGGGTCGCGGCCCGCGCGAGACCACGTAGTCGACCCTGGTCCCCCGTCGGACCCGCTCCCCGGCCGCCGGGTCGGTGCGGACGACCGCACCTGTGTCGATACTCGAGTGGTACGCGCGCGTGCGGTCGCCCGCGCGCAGGCCCACGCTGCCCAACTCGGTCAGGGCGTCCGCCTCAGGGAGCCCCCGGACATCGGGCACGGTGACCCGCGGCACGGCCGTGGGGGCGAGCGTCGGCTCCGGGGTGGGGTTGGGCGTGGGCGACGGCCGCGGGCCGCGTGACACGACATAGTCCACCACCGTGCCCCGCGAGACGCGCACGCCACCCGTGGGGTCGGTGCGGATGACCTCGCCCACATCGATGGTCGAGTGGTATGCGCGTGTCCGCTCACCGGCTCGCAGGCCAGCGCTGCCTAGCTCGGTCAGGGCGTCCGCCTCGGGGAGCCCGCGAACATCGGGCACGGTGACGACGCTGGGCGTCGCGGTGGGTCTTGGGGTGGGCTCGGGGCTCGCCGCAGGACCGCGCGAGACGACGTAGTCGATGCCGGAGCCCGGCTGGACGACCACCCCCGCGCGTGGGTTGGTGCTGATGACCCGGCCGCGCGCGATGGTGGCCGAGGTGCGCCCGCTCCGGGTGCCCGGCTGGAGGCCGGCGTCGAGGAGCGTGGCGACGGCATCGTCCTCGCGCTCACCCACGACGTCCGGCACGGCAACCAGCGCCGGTGCCCGGGCCACGGTGATGGTCACGCGACCGAGGACCTCGACTGGCCGTCCTGGCGCGGGGTCCTGGGCGATGACGACCCCTGCCGGGGCCTGGTCGGTCTGCTGGAAGACCGTCCGCAGCCGGAGGTCCTGCTCATCCGCGACGACCTGGGCCTCGGCTCGCGTGAGGCCGATGAGGTCCGGGGTGCGGACCGTCTCGGGAGTGGGGCTCGGGCGGGGCGTGGGCGTGGCTCCCGGGTCGGGCGGGGGCGCGTCGAACGCGCCCACGAGGGCGTCCGCGACCACGTCATAGGCGTCGGCGAAGCGGCCCTCGATGACCGACTGCTGGGCCGCGGCCACCACCTCGTCAACCTCGTCAGGCGTGACGTAGAAGCCGAGGTCCGTGCCCACCCGCACCGCGACCTGGGCATCGCTCGTGGTCATCACCACGAGTGCGTCGCCCGGCCACATATGGTCCTCGTTGACCGCCCACAGCCGGGCGGCGTAGTCGGTCGCCCCGATGTCACCGGTCGAGTCGAGGACGACCAGCCAGAGCTGACCGTCGGTGGCGTCGGCGAAGCGGCCCGAGGCCGCCGACACCTGGTCGGTCGCGTCGGCCACGACACCCAGTGGGTCGGTGACCACGCCCGTCACCCGGGGCACGTCCCAGGTGGCGATGGGCGCGCTCGCGACGAGCGCGGCACCACGAAGGACACGCAGCTCGTGCTGACCGACGGGCGGTGCCGGGATGAGGCCGCTGACGGTGTCCCAGGCAGGGTCGAGCACCCAGGCGCCGGTGCCGATGAGCGCCTCCACGCCATCACCCACCGGGCTCACGAGATGGACCGTCAGGTCGGTGGCGGCGGCCGGTGCCGGCAGGGCCAGACGAAAGGCGGCCATCTCACCCGGGGCGAACCCGTTCCGCGGCCCGTGCACCAGGAGCCCCTCGAGGGAGGTGGCGAGGGTCAGCGAGGCGTCCCCCTTCGGGTCGCGTCCCTCGTCCTTCGCCGTGGAGCCACCGAACATGACCGCGCCCACCGATGCCGTCGGTGGCAGCGTGCCCGACGGCTCCTGCGCCGCCGCGCCCGGGCCGAGCGGGACCGCCAGCACGAGCAGGAGCAGGAGCACCAGCCAGGCGGCGAGCCGCGGCGCCCTCGGGGTTCCGGGCGTGGGTGTCATGGATGCCTCCGCACAAGGGCCACGCGCTGTGCGTGGTCCGGTCCGTATCACATCATCCCGCGAGTGAAGCGATGGTGTCGGATCGATGTGGAGTCCGCCGGGTTCGGCCCGGGGCCACTTCGATGCGAGCCGCGGCGCCGACGGGCCCGGTCACCAGGGCACCACCTGGCGAAGGGCGAAGGCGACGTTCGCGGGTCGCTCCGCGAGCCTGCGCATGTACCACGGGTACCACGCGTCACCGTACGAGATGAGGTCGCGGACCCGATATCCGTCCCCCGCGAGCCGACGCTGCTGGTCGACCCGGATGCCATACAGCATCTCCACCTCGAATGCGGCCTTGCCCAGCCCGAGAGCCTGTGCGTGGGCCCCGATCAGCTCGATGAGCGTGAGGTCGTGGGTGCCCAGGCCGATCCCCACCCCCCTGCCGGCCGCGAGCGCCCCGAGGAGCGTGGTCGCGATGGCCACGTAACTGGCGTCGATCTCCCGACGCGTCTGGAACGCGACGTCCACGGGCTCCTGGTAGGCCCCCTTCACGAGTCGCACGAACGGGGCCTTGGGCAGCAGACGCTGGAGGTCCCCGGCCGTCCGCCGAAGGTAGGCCTGGAGACAGACGCCGCTGCCCGGGTGGGCCGCAAGGAGCCGCTCGTACAACGCGAGCGTGGGGTCCACGAGCCGGCTCGACTCCATGTCGATCACCACGAGGCTGCCGTGGTCCGCGGCCCGGGCCGCGAGCCGGGCGCAGCGCTCGTACGCTCGCTCCGGGTCCTGCGCCAGGCCCAGCTGCGTGAGCTTGAACGAGACGTAGCCGTCGATGGCCAGGGCGGCCATGCGCTCGATGGCCCCCTCGTAGTGCGCCACCACCGCGTCCGCCTCGCGATCGTTGGTGACGTCCTCGCCGAGGCGCGTGAGGATCGTGCCGATCCCCTGGGCCCCAAAGGCCTGTGCCGCGGTGAGCGCGTCATCCAGGCGCTCACCGGGCATGAACCGACGCGCTGCCCGCCTGGCGAACGCGAACCGTGGGAGGTGCTCCCGGAGCCAGGCGTTCCCGGCGAGCCATAGCAGAACGCGACGCATCGTCCCCTCCGGATCCCGTCACGCCTATCGTAGCCAGCGCACGTGCCCGGGACCGGGCGCGACGACAGGAGGCACGCATGGACCTGGGGCTGGCGGGCGCACGCGCCCTCGTGGGTGGTGGCTCAGGGGGGCTGGGTGGCGCGGTCGCGGCCGCCCTGGTGGGCGAGGGGGCGCGCACTGCGCTCGTGGCACGGCCCAGCGACCGGCTGGATGCCGTGGTCGCGCGCCTGGGCGAGATGGCACTCGCCACACCAGCCGACCTCGCGACCCCTGATGGCCCGATGTCCGCGGTGACGGCCGCGGTGGGGGCCATGGGAGGTCTCGACCTGCTGGTCGTCAACAGCGGCGGGCCGCCACCAGGCACGTTCGACGAGCTTGACGAGGCAGCCTGGCAACGGGCCATCGACGGCACCCTGTGGAGCGCGCTCCGACTCATCAGGGCCGCCCTCCCCCACCTGCGCGCGAGCGACCGGCCGGCCATCCTGGTCATCCTGTCGTCCTCGGTGCGGGAGCCCATCCCTGGCCTCACGACCTCCAACCTCATCCGCCCCGGGCTGGCTGGTCTGATCAAGTCCCTGGTCCCCGAGGTCGTGCCGGTGCGCATCAACGGCCTCGCCCCGGGTCGTCTCGCGACGGACCGGATCGCCCAGATCGACGCGGCGCGGGCGAACTCCACCGGCACGCCCGTGGAGGAGGTCCGAGCGGCGACCATCGGGCGGATCCCACTCGGCCGGTACGGCGCCCCTGCGGAGCTGGGGCAGGTCGCGGCGTTCCTGCTGTCACCCGCGGCGAGCTATGTCACGGGCGCCATCGTGCCGGTCGACGGCGGGATGGTGCGGGCGCTGCCCTGACGCGCTCGGCTCCTCGGGCCCTATTCGACCTCGGCCGCCCAGACGCTGTCGTCCGAGTAGGCTGCGCGAAGGCCCCGGTCGAGGGTGGCGACATGGCCACCACGCGCACGCGCACGCGCCACGAGGTACGCATCCGTGACCGGCCTATGCCCGATCACGCCGCGCATGGTCGCAGCATCGTACGGGGCGTCATCGGGCCAGAAGACGTGCCGCTCGTGGGCGGTCCACGCAGTCAGGACCGTGATCGCGGCACTCGCGTCCTGACCACTGCGGAGGAGATGACGGAGCAGGGTGCCCTGGGTGGTCGGGGTCGTCGCGAATGGCTCAGTCGAGGCGACGAACCAGCCGATCACTGACTCATGGCTCACGTGTCCATCATCGGCGAGCGCGATGAGCACGTTCCCATCCAACAGGTCGGTCACGGCTCGTCCTCGAGCGCCTTGACGTCCTCGCTGGTGACGACGTGCCCGAAGTGCACGACCGGCAGTCCGATCCGGGGGTCGATATAGACCCGTGGCGACTCACTGGGCGTAAGCGTCTTGCGGAGCATGTCGCTCACGGTCTGACTCAATGTCTGTCCGCGGTCTCGCGCCACGGCGGTCAGGATCCGGTGGACGTCATCCGGGAGATCGATCGTGGTCCGCATGCGTGCATCGTAGTGCAGACTGCATCACGATGCACCACCATCAGCTACGCAGTCATCCGGAGTGTTCGGCGAGCGGATCCACGACGCGCACGCCCTTGAACCTTCGGAAGCCTCGATCCGAGGTGCAGACCGTCGCGCCATGCTCGACCGCCAGCGCCGCGAGATGTGCGTCCATGAGCATCGGGCCCCGCGCCTGGCTTTCGGTCGCCACCGACAGGAGGGTCGACCAATGTGCGGGTGTGGGTTCGGCGACCGATACGTTGGGCCGCGCGAGCCACGCGGAGACGTGGCGATGTGCCGTGGGCACATCCATCGCCTGACCGTGCATGTTCGGGTCGGTCATGATCCGCATGAACGCGAGCAGGGTTGTGAGCGAGATGAGGACCGGTTCGTCGCCACTCAGCACGTGTTCCAGCCAAGGTCGAGCGCGCTCGTGGTGAGGACTGTTCGTCTGGTAGGCATGGATGAGCAGGTTGGCGTCGATCAGGAGCACGCCGCAGCCCAGCCTATCGGCCGCGCGGGCCGTCGAGTCGGTGGATCAGGCCCCAGATGTCATCCAGGTCCACCCACTCGCGCGTCTGCATGTCCATGGGCTCGACGCGGAACGGGGGCAGCTCCGGCTGTGCCTTCGGGTCAAGCCCCTGACGGATCGCGTCGTTGACGACCGCCTTGAAGGGCTTGCCCGACCGGGCGACCTCGCGGGTGACACGGGCCATGACATCGTCCTCCAGGGTGATCGTCGTTCGGTGTGCCACACGATGATGCTAACACTTGGAGCATCATGATGCTACCCGACTCTCCGCATGCCGGCGTAGCCCATGTGACGGACGCCCTCCGGCTGGACCGGGCCGCCCACGCCCGCCGCGACCTCCGCGAGCGGTCGCACCCGGCGCGCCACCACGTTGACCACCTCCCCCTCCCGCTGGAGTTCGCCGTCGATGAGCAGCAGCGCGTGGCGGCGGATGACCCCCCGGAACTCGGCCCACACGCTCGGCCAGAGCGTCACGTTGGCCATCCCCGTCTCGTCCTCGAGTGCCAGGAACACGGTGCCGCGTGCGGTCATGGGGTGCTGCCGCGTGACCACCAGCCCACCGATCCGGATACGGCCCGGCCGATGGTCCGCGAGGTGTCCGTTGGCGACCGCACCCAGCCGGTCGAGTGCCGGACGGAACGGCTCCACCACCTGGCGTCGAGCATCGAGCGACAGGATCGCGTAACTGTCGCCCAGCCGCTCGAGGTCGGTCGGTGGTGGCAGCTCGGGCGCCGGTGTCGCGGGCAGCCGCAGGGCCATCGGTCGGCCGGCGACCTTGTCGCGGGCATCGCCTCGCGTGGACCCCACCACCTCTCGTAGCTGCCACAGCAGCTCCCGACGCGGTCGGTCGAGTGAGTCCAAGCCGCCCGCCCGGATGAGCCGCTCGATGACCTCCTCCGACAGGCCCGTGCGCGCCACCACGTCCTCGAGCGAACGGTATGGCCCTCGGTCGAGCTCGGTGTCGAGCCGCTCCGCGACCTCCTCGCCGATGCCCTTGACGAGGCCCAGGCCCAGCCGCACCCCATACGCATCGGCCTCGCGCACCGCGTTGGGGGGTCGGTCGTCGCTTGCGACCACGCACCCCGACGAACGCACCGGGACCGGTCGTCGGTCGATGCCGACCCCGGGTGGGAGCGGCTCGCCCGGCATCCCCACCCATTCGGTGGTGGTCCGCCAGCGGCTCCGGTTGATGTCCACGGGCAGCACCGCCACGCCATGCCGGCGCGCATCGTTGACGAGCACCTCCACGGGATAGAAGCCCATGGGCTGGGCGTTGATGAGCCCCGCCAGCAGCTGCGCCGGGTAGTACAGCTTGAGGAACGCCGATTCGTAGGCGGTCCGTGCGAACGCGGCGGCATGGCTCTTGTTGAAGCCGAAGCTCGCGAACGCGGCCGCCTGGCGATACAGCTCCTCCGCCTGGTCCCGCGTGAGGCCGCTGCGCTCGATGCAGCCATCCACGAACCGGGCATGGAGCTTCTCCATCTCCCGGCTCGAGCGCCAGGTGCCCATGGCCCGTCGGAAGCCATCCGAATCGGCCGGGCTGAAGCCCGCCACCTCGATGGCGATGCGCATCACCTGCTCCTGGTACAAGATCACGCCGAGGGTCTCCGCGAGGATGGGCTCGAGGGTCGGGTGCAGATAGCTCACCGGCTCGATGCCCTGACGACGCCGCAGGTACGGATGGACCGCGTTCCCCTGGATGGGCCCCGGCCGGATGATGGCCACCTGGACGATGAGGTCGTCGAGCCTCGTGGGGCGCGCCTTGGGCAGCGCCTGCATCTGGGCGCGTGACTCGATCTGGAACACGCCCACGGTGTCCGCGGCACGAATCATCGCGTAGACCTCCGGGAGGTCCTCGGGCAGCGCGTCGAGGTCGAGCCGGAGGCCACAGTCGGCGGCCACCAGGCGCACCGCCTCGTCGATCGTGGACAGCATCCGGAGGCCCAGCAGGTCGAGCTTGACCAGGCCCAGGGTCTCGACGTCCCGCTTGTCCCATTGGATGACCACGCGTCCCGGCATGGTCGCCCGCTCGAGCGGCGCGAGCTCGGTCAGCGGGCCATCCGTGATGAGCATGCCGCCCACGTGGATCGAGAGGTGTCGCGGGAACTCGTCGAGTCGGGCGCACAGCTCCAGCCAGCGCTCCCACGGCGACAGGTCAGCGATGCTGCCGCCCCGGGGCATGGCGGGCGGCTCGGGCTCGACCCGGGCGACCGAGGAGTGGGGATCGGGCTGGCCGAGCCGCTCCCCGCGCAGCCACGCGATGCTCACGGGACTGTCACCGGGGCCGCCCTTGTCGTCGGAGGCGGTGCCCATGGGTCGGTCGGACGGTCGTGCGAACAGCGCCGCGAAGCCGCCCTCCGCCTCGAGGTCCCGTCGGACCATCACCGAGTCATAGGTCTCCAGTGCCTTGGCCACGCGGTCCACCAGCGCGCGCGGGAAGCCCAGCGCGAGACCCACCTCCCGGACCGCCGAGCGGGCCCGATAGGTCACCAGGTTGGCGACCATGCCCGTGTGCTCCACCCCGTAGTGCTCGTAGACGTACTGGATGACCTCCTCGCGACGGGAGGAGGCGAAGTCGATGTCGATGTCGGGGTACGCGATGGAGCGCTCGTTGATGCGACCCTCGTTGATGAACCGGTCGAACAGCAGGTCGTGGCGCACCGGGTCGACACGCGTGATGCCCAGCGCATACGCCACGATCGAGTCACCCGCGCTGCCCCGTCCCTGCGCCGGGATGCCGTGCTCCCGCGCGAAGCGCATGAGGTCCTCGCACACCAGGAAGAAGCCCGAGAGGCTCGTCCGACCGATGACCTCGAGCTCATGGGTCAGTCGCCCCTCCACCGCTGCCCGGACGGCTGGGTCGGTCATGTCGTAGCGCTCGGTGACGCCACGCCGACACAGTCGCTCCAGCTCCTGGGCCGCGGTCACGCCCGCGGGGAGTGGCACGGCCGGGAACAGGTGGCGCTGCGCGCGGAGCGGCACGACCAGTCTGCCTGCCAGATCCGGGGCAAGGTCGAGGCCGGCATGCCAGGCGTGGTGCGTCCGAGGGTCGGCGACGGCCATGACGGCCGTGCCCGGGGGGCGCGTCTCCAGCTCGGCCCGGGAGACGAGGTGGTACTCCCCGTTGTGGCGTCGCAGATGGGCGCTCCCCTCCACCGTCAGGCCATGGCGGATCGCGACCAGCACGTCCTGGAGCACCCGGTCGTGGGCGTCGGCGTAGTGCGCATCGGAGGTGACGAGCGTGGGCAGGCCGACCTGATGGGCGAGGTGCGCGAGCCGGGCCACCAGCAGGTCGTCGTCGGGTGCGAGGTGATGCTGGAGCTCCACGAGCACGCCGCTCCCGATGCCCGGCACGTCCGCGAGGCGCTCCGCGTACCAGCGCAGCACGTGGCGTGCCCCCTCCTCGTCCCCCGCCAGGATGCGGCGTGCCACCTCGCCGTGGCGGCAGCCGGTGAGCAGCACAAGACCCTCGGCGTGCCGAGCGAGCAGGTCGTGTGTGTATCGCGGCACGCCCTTGGTGCCCGCGAGATGGGCCGCGGAGACGAGTTGGCACAGGCTCGCCCATCCGGTCATGTCCCGAGCGAGCAGCACCAGGTGCGGGCCGCGCTCCCGGTCCCGGATGCCCCGCAGGTCCTCGCGTCTGGCCTCCCGATGACCCGGTGGGCGGGAGCGCTCGGTCTCGATGTGGGCTGGGATGCCATCGAGAGCCTCCATCCGCCCTGGCGGCGTGCCGGCGGGCCGCCCGCGACGCCCTCGCCGACGTGGCATCACGAGGCCATGAGGGTCGGGGACCGCGCCGTCGAGGAGCTCGATCTCCACGCCCAGGATGGGGCGGATGCCCATGTCCTCGGCCGCCTTGGCGAACCGGACCGCGCCATACAGCCCCTGGTGGTCAGTGAGGGCCATCGCCGTGAGCCCCAACCCCCGTCCACGCTCGACCAGCTCGTCCACCCGAGCGGCGCCGTCGAGGAACGAGAAGTGGGAGTGGACATGCAGGTCCGCCCACGGCCGGGCGGTCACAGCGACCGGGGACGCTTGGCGGCCGGGGTCATCGGGTGGTCGGGGCGCTTGGCGGCCGGGGGTCGTCGGGCGGTCGGGGCGCCTGGCGGCCGGGGGTCGTCGGGCGGTCTCTCGGGTGGCCTCCCTGAGTCCGCCAGGAGATGTCGCGTGGGGGTATGCGCGTCCTCGCTGAGTCCGCTCGGGCAATCACTGGGGATGACCGTCGATGCCAGCCCGGCACGAGGTGGGTCGACTGGCCTCCGGTCGCGCGGGTGTGCGGGGCGCATCGGGACCTGCCGCGCGAGAGGCGGGCCGGCTCGGATCATGACGTGATGCTCCGAGTGGGCTCACCGCGTGGGCCAACGCACCACCGGGTCTCGATCGGTGCCGCGTGTGACCGACCGGGACCCGTCCCCGTCCCTGTGTGCTCAGTCATACAGCCGCTCCAGGTGCCAGGTGCCGGTGAGCCGGTCGAGGAACACGAGCAGCAAGAGCTGCGGACCCAGGGCCCTGAGCTGGAAGTAGTCGCGCTGGACGGGGCGACCCCACGGCTCATCGACCCGCCACTGACCGCAGACCTCCACACGCAGGTCCGTGCCTCGCCAGCGGAGCAACGATGGTCGGCCCAGCTCGTCGGGCTCCACCTCCAGCGATGGCAGCCGCTGGTAGCGAGGGCTCATGGTCGCGAGGCCCGCCCACGCCCGTGTCGCTCGAGGCCCGCCCAGTCGACGCATGTCCATGATCGATGGACGCCAGGGGCTCGATCGCGCACTTCGCGGCCAGACCCGGGCGGCAGGACGCGGCATCCCCGCCACGACACCCCGCGGCGGGCAGGACCAAGGACCGGCGCCCCTCGGCGTGTCACGCTGCACCCCCGACCACGGTGCCCTCCGGCACCTCGACCGGCTCCCAGCGCGTGCGGTCCTCGGTGCGGGTCGCCTGGGGGTCGGCGACGGAGGTGCGCCACAGCTGACCCGGGAAGCGGATGGCGAGCGCGGCGAGCTCCCATGCGAACCGGTCGGCGCGAGCGCCCTGGGGCTCGAACAGGCCCAGCTGTCGGCCCGCGCCCGGCTGTCGGCCATCCAGCTCGAGCGCCACGCGACCGATGCGGCCATCTGGTCGGAGCGTCTCGAGCCGTGCCGCGAGCAGTCGTTCGATGGCATCGGGTCGCGCCACCGGCTCCGGCAGGTGCTGCTCGATGACGACCGCGGCCCCAGGGGCGTCCTCGAGCGTGAGCGTCAGCACGGCCCTGGTGACCGCGGCGCCACGGGCGACCAACTGCCGACACAACGCGTCGCACAGGTGGTGGAGGATGAAGCGCAGGGGCTCGGTGCCGTCGATGGGCGACTCGGGCTCCAGTTCCGCACGCAGCCGCTCCACCGGTCGGCGGGGACGCAGCGGGCGGGCATCCAGGCCGCTCGCGAGGTCATGGAGCATGCCGCCGCGCTCCCCGAAGCGGGCCACCACCGCGGAGCGCGGCAGCGCGGCCAGGTCCCCGACACGCGCCAGCCCGAACCGTCCGAGCCGAGCCAGCGTGTCCGGGTCCGCGGGCAGGCAGCGGATGGGTCGTGACGCCAGCCAGGCCCGCTCCACCTCCACGCCACCCGGGGGGATGCTGGCATCCAGCACCGCCGCCACCTGGGCACCGAAGCGGGTGTTGCCGATACCCGCCCGGGGCCTGCCGGGCAGCATCGTGCCAGCCGTGGTGATGGCACGAGCGGTGATGGCCGACTCGTCCCCCCACAGGCGGTCGAGGCCCTCGATGCCCAGGAGCACCCGGCCGAACACCGGGTCATCGGGGTCCACGGCCCCCTCCACCGCTGGGGACACCGCGCTCAGGGCATCGAGTGCCGTCTCCATCGTCTGGCGATAGCCGTCCCGATGCGCCTCCAGGAACAGCGCGTCGGGTACGAGCGCGTGGGCGGACCCCAGCGGCTGCCCCAGGGCGACCCCGGCACGCAGCGCGGCCGGACTGGCATCAAGGACGACGCCCGGATCCCACGGTCGTCCGCCCAGCACGACCAGGTCGGACGGGGCGAGGTCGCGACGCTCCAGGAGGAGCGGCAGATGGTCCCAGCGGAGGTGGAGGAGACGCATATGGGATGGGTCGATGATCAGGCTCGATGGGATGGTGGTCAGACTCGATGAGGACGGGACGGACGAGGACCGGGGCCCTCGATGGGTCTGGGACGACCTTCCCCGGTGGCCCGGTGTCCTCCGCCAGGAGCCGAGTGATCGCCGGACCGCGCTCGCCATCTGGCGGGTACAGGATCTCGATGTCCACGGCCCGGCCCGGTGCCCCGCCACGGTCCTTCTCGACGGTGACGGTCACGCGTTGACCCACGATCTCCCGACCTGCGCGGAGCCAGTCCCGATGGGCGAGCGCGAGTCGCAGGTGACTGGCCGTGGCGAGCGTCTCCCGGACCGCTGGATGGAGGCTCCCGGGGCCTATGACGAGGACCCGTGACCCCACCCTTCGTGCCTGGGCCGTGACCTGGCGCAGCAGACCGACCTGACTCGATGGCAGTCGGGGCGGCAGGTCCAGGACCAGCAGGTCCACGGAGCGGCCGGCCACGAGCGAGCCCGCCGCCCGCAACCCATCGGTGGGGGTCGCGGGCCGGATCACCACCAGCCAGCGCAGGTCCACGCCACGCGTCGTGGCCTCGAGCGGGTCGAACCGACCGGGCAGGTCCAGCCACGCCCCGATGGCACCCGTCGCCTGCGCTTCCGCGAGGGACCGCAGGGCCAGTGTGGTGGCCCCGCTCGAGGGATCACCCACCAAGGACACCGTCCCGTGGTCGGGCAGGCCATCGATGAGCGTGTCGAGGGCCCGGAAACCGGACCGGACGAGCGCCCCGGCCGTGCCCGGCGCCCCGGCCGTGCCCGGCGCCCCGGCCGTGCCCGGCGCGTGGGGGAGAGGCGCCAGCGCCAAGGCACCCAGCGTAGCCACCGACCGGGTCGATGGCGTGTGCGACCCTGAGCGCACGACGTTCGCCCCCCATCGGTCACGGAGGCTGGCGAGCGTAGTCGTGACCCTCGTCGGTGAGCTGGACATGCGAGCATGATAGAACAGATGTTCTACTTTGCGGAACCCTGTTGACCCGCGGGATGACAGCGGCCTCGGATGCGCCCCGCGCCCGAGCAGGCCCCGAGCCGTCCCCTGCCTCTCGGCATCTACCAGTCGCGACGGACCGGGAGCACCTTGCCTCGGATGGTCGCGTCCCCCAGGGCGCCCACGACCCGGTCGGCCACCTCCGCCCGGACGTCCACGAGGGCGAACGCATCGGCGATCTGGATGGCGCCCACGTCGGCGCCCGTGACCCCGGCCTCATGGGTGATGGCTCCCACGATGTCACCCGGGCGCAGTCCCGCGCGGCGGCCACCGCCCACCCACAGGCGTGCCCAGCCGCCCACACCGGGGCCGCCGGTCCGCCCGGCCGACTTCCCAGGCGACCGACCGCCAGCACCCTGCGGTCGGCCAGCGACCTGAGGTCGGCCACCCGTCACGGGTCGCCCGGTGGGCCGCGTCAGCGGCATGGGCCGTGCGCCACGTGACGTACCCACCGCACGCCCCTTGGCGGGCCGCTCCTCGTACAGCGTGGCGGGCACGATGTCCCGCTCGTCCTCCTCGGTGCGTCCGGCGCCGTCCGCGAGACTGACCGCGGCGAGGGCGAGGTCGAACAGGTCGAACTCGTCGGCGAGGGGCTCGAGGACCGCTCGATAGCGCTCGTTGCCCTCCTCGAGCGCCTGCTCCCGGAGCGTGGCCCGCAGCAGTTCCATGCGCCGCTCGCGCAGGTCGGCGATGGTGGGGATGCGGCCGATGTCGAGGCGCGTTCCCACGACACGCTCGATGGCGCGCAACAACCGTGTCTCCCGGGGCTCCACGATGGTGATGGCGACCCCCGACCGACCCGCTCGACCGGTCCGCCCGATGCGGTGGACGTACGACTCGGGGTCGGTGGGCACGTCGAAGTTGACGACGTGGCTGACATGCTCGATGTCCAGGCCGCGCGCCGCCACGTCCGTCGCCACGAGAACGTCCAGGCCACCCTCCCGGAAGCGGCCCATGACCCGGTCCCGCTGCTCCTGGGAGAGGCCGCCATGGAGGGCACCCGCGTCATGGCCACGTCCCGACAGGCGTTCGGTGAGCTCATCCACCTCCGTCCGTGTGCGCGCGAACACGAGCGCCGAGGTCGGGTCCTCGAGGTCCAGGATGCGTGACAGGGCGGCCAGCTTGTCGGACCGACGGACGACATAGGCGACCTGTCGGACGGTGCCATCCACGGCCGCCGAGCGCTCCTTGCCCACCGTCAACCGAACAGGGTCCCGGAGGTGACGCTTGGCGACGCGGGCGATGACCGCCGAGACCGTGGCCGAGAAGAGCGCCGTCTGGCGGTCCGTCGGGGTGGCGGTCAGGACGACGTCCAGGTCCTCGGCAAAGCCCATGTCCAGCATCTCGTCGGCCTCGTCGAGGACCACGACACGGACGCCCGACAGATCGAGGCTGCCGCGACGGAGATGGTCCACGGCGCGTCCGGGCGTGGCGACCACCGCGTCGACACCACTCCGCAGGGCGCGCAGTTGGAGCCCGATGGCCTGGCCGCCATAGACCGGCAGCGCGCGCACGCCCAGGCGGCCCCCGTAGCGGTGGATCGCCTCGGAGACCTGCATCGCCAGCTCGCGCGTGGGCACCAGGACCAGCATCCGAGGACGGCCGTCGGGTCGGGTGCCCTCAAAGGACAGCCCCTCGGACAGCCGTTGGAGCGCGGGCAGGCTGAAGGCCGCTGTCTTGCCGGTCCCGGTGGGCGCCTCCGCGAGGACGTCCCGACCCTCGAGCAGCGGGGGGATCGCCTCCTGCTGGATGGGTGTGGGCTCCTCGTAGCCCAACTCCTCCAGTGTCGCCACGAGCGGGCGGGCAAGGCCCAGTCGGGTGAACTCGGAGACGGCCCCGTCGTCGGGCGCGAGCGGGTCGTGGGCCTGGTGCTGCATCGACACAGTATCTCCGGCGCCGGCGGAGCGGCGCTTCGGGCACACTTGCCGTGTGTCCCAGGGGATCTCCGCCACGGCCGCACCACGCGCGGTACGTGCCGAGTTGGTGCTGCTCATCGGCGCCCTCTCGGCGTTCGGACCGCTGTCCACCGACATGTACCTGCCCGGTCTGCCACGCATCGCGGCGGACCTCGGCGCCACCGAATCCCAGGTCCAGCTGACGCTCACCGCATGTCTCGTGGGCCTGGCCATGGGCCAGCTCGTGGCGGGCCCCGTGAGCGACCGGCTCGGTCGACGGCGACCGCTCCTGGCCGGTCTCGCCCTCTTCACCGTGGCTTCGCTGCTGTGCGCCATCGTCGACCGCATCGAGCCGTTCGTGGTGCTCCGCGTCCTGCAGGGCATCGGGGGCGCGGCCGGCATCGTCATCGCCCGGGCCATCGTGCGCGACCACTACGCGGGCACGCAGGCAGCACGGTTCTTCGCGCTCACGATGCTCGTGAATGGCCTCGCGCCGATCCTCGCGCCCATCGTGGGCGGGCAGCTGCTGCTCGTCACCGACTGGCAGGGCACGTTCGTGCTGCTGGGCGCGATCGGCGCGGCGCTGTTCGTGTTCGCCGCGACCCGCCTGCGGGAGTCGCTGCCACCCGAGCGTCGACGGACCGGCGGCCTGGGCACGGTCGTCGCGGTCTATCGGTCGCTCCTGGTCGACCGGTCGTTCATGCGCTACGTCCTGGCATCGAGCCTCGCCTTCTGCGCGATGTTCGCGTACATCGCGTCCTCGCCGTTCGTGCTCCAGGACCTGTACGGCCTGTCGCCCCAGGCGTTCGGCCTGGTGTTCGCGGCCAACGCGCTGGGGATCGTCGCGTGCAGCCAGGCGAGCGGTCTGCTGGTGGGCCGCCTGGGTCCCCGGCGCATCCTCGTGACCGGCCTCACCACGATGCTCCTGGGCGGCCTGGTGCTGTCGGTCGCCGCCGCGGCGGGCATCGGGATCGCGGGGATCCTGCTGGGCTACCTCTTGGTGGTCGCGTCGTATGGGCTCATCGCACCCAACGCAATGGCGCTGGCGCTGACCGATCATGCCCATCACGCGGGGAGCGCGGCGGCGCTGATGGGTGGCGTCCAGTTCCTGGCGGGCGCCCTGGCGGCACCCCTCGTGGGCCTCGGTGGGACCGCCTCGGCACTGCCCTCGGCAGTGGGCATCGCCACGTTCGCCTGTCTCGCGTCCCTCGCCTTCCATGCCCTGGCACCCCGAGCCCGCACGGCACCGGACCCCGCCTGAGCCAGGCGCCCGTTGTGGCAGCCAGGTCGAGACGGTCGTGGTGCGTGGGGTCGACGCGCGATCAGGACAGAGCCGGTCCCCTGCCGGGCCGGTCCCCTGCCGGGCCGGTCCGGCCGAGGAGGGTCAGGCCGAGGAGGGTGGGCCCGGGACGGGCGACGACGTGGCGACCAGGTCGGCGTGCTCAGCGTGGCGCTGGATGTACGCGGCGAAGAACGGGCACAAGGGCCGCACGCGCAGGCCGCGCACCCTCGCATCACGGAGGGCGGCCTCAGCGAGACGGCTGCCGATGCCCCTCCCCTCGGACCCTGGCAGGACCTCGGTGTGGAGGAACGTGATGGTGTCCGGGGTGAGCCGGTAGCGCGCGAAGCCGACGACGACGTCGGCGACGCGCGCCTCGTAGCGCGACGACTCAGGCGCGTCGATCACCACGACTTCGGCGGGCTCGTGGGTCGCACCCGGGGCGCTCGTATCGGACACCCCGAGAGGATAGGCCCTGCCCGCGCCACGCGATGGCGCGTGGCCATCAGGCGATGGCGCGCGCCCGTGCCCCCATGACGATCGTGGCCTCGCGAACGGTGGCGATCTCCTCGCCTCGCCCCAGGAGGTCATCCTCGGCGAGGAAGGTCAGCACGAAGCGCGCGGAGCGCGTGTCGGTGTGCCACACCAGCCAGCCACCGCTTGGATGCTGCATGAGGGTGACGTCGCGAAGGCCGCGCTCGTCGATGACCCGACCCACCATGCGCAGGCAGCGCTCATGGCGTCCGGGCATGTGATCGTGACCTCTGCGGCGTCGCGCGTCGGCCTGGAGGCGGCGCACCTCGAGACGGGAGAAGCGCCGCTCCGTGCTGGTCCATCGGCCCGCGATGCGATCGGCGACCCCTGCCACCAGGCGCGCTCGGACATGGAGGCCGTCGACGACCTCGGTGATGCGCACGTCCTGGGCGAGACGCTCATCGAGGAGGGCCCCAAGCGAGCGCAGCACGTCCTGCATGCCATGCCGCCGGTCACGGCCCATCGGGAGATGCATCATGGTCCCCTTCGTGGTGCGGACGGCTCAGGAGTATTGCGGTGGGGTCCGGTGGGCAGGATCCCGACGATGGTCCCACCCGGGGCGCCGATGGTCCCCCATACCCCGGCAGGCGGAGGACGACGACCCGTGACACACCGACGTCGGTCGCGTCCCAGCCTCTGATGAGCCACACACCCGACCCGGTGGCCCCAGCCACCCGCCCGGGGGCCCGGCTGCCCCTGCCGGCACCCCTCGTGCGCCTGCTCGACCGCCTGCCGCCCGGCGCCCTGCTGCTGTCCGTGCTCACGCTCGGTAGCTACGTGGTGGGTCTCGCCCGTGACCGGGTCCTCGCCCGCACGTTCGGCGCGGGGAGCGACCTCGACGTCTACAACGCCGCCCTCGTCATCCCGGAGCTGGTGCTCGACGTGCTGGTGCTGGCAGGCCTCACCGCGGCGTTCGTGCCGGTCCTCCTGCGGACCGAGCGGGATGACCCCACGCGCGGGCTCGCGTTCGCACGCACCGTGATCACGGCCTCCGCGCTGATCATGGCGGTGGCCACCATGGTGCTGCTCGTCGTCGCACCCTGGACCGTGGGTCTCGTGGCGCCTGGCTTCGACGAGGTGCAGGCCGGACGGTACGTGGTGCTGTTCCGGCAGATGTGCCTGACATCACTCCTGTTCGCGGTGTCCTTCGCCCTGGGGGAGCTGCTGGTGGCGCGCCAGCGGTTCCTCGCCTATGGCGTGGCCCCCCTCCTCTACAACCTGGGCATCGTGCTCGGCGCGCTGCTCCTCGCACCGTCCATGGGCATCGAGGGCGTGGCAGTCGGGACCCTGGTCGGGGCCTCGCTCCACCTCACCATCCGGGTCGCCGGCGTCATCCGGACCGGGTTCCGGTACCGCCCGATGTCCGCTGTGCGCACACCGGAGTTCCGGGAGCTGGTCCGCCTGTCGGTGCCTCGCGCGCTCGCCCAGCCCATCGAGGCGGTCACGTTCCTGTTCTTCACGCGGGCCGCGAGCGAGATGGCCGCCGGGAGCGTCAGCTCGGTCAGCTTCGCACGCAACTTCCAGAGCGTCCCAGTCAGCCTCATCGGCATCGCGTTCTCGGTGGCCGCCTTCCCGGTCCTGTCGCGCGTCGCAGCCGAGGGTGACCGTCGGCTGTTCGGGCGCCTGGTGCGTGACAACGTGCTGCTCGTCGGCGCCCTGTCCGCCCTCGCGGGTGTGGCGCTCGCCATCGTGGCGGAGGTCGCCATCGAGACGCTGCTGGGTGGCGCGGCCTTCGATGCGCAGGATGTGGCGATGACGGCCACGCTCCTCGTGGCGTTCGCGGCCTCGGTGCCGCTCGAGAGCCTGACGCACGTCCTGGCGCGCTCGGTGTATGCGACCCGCCACACGGTCCTGCCGGTCGTGGCATCCCTGGTGGGGCTCGTCGTCATCGTGGTCACACTCGAGGCGGCGCGGGGCCCCTATGGCCTGGTGGCCGTGCCGCTCGCGTTCGCGGCTGGTCTCGCGGTGCGGGTGGCCATCCTGGTGGGGGCGCTCGTGTGGCGCGTCCGTGTGCTGCCCGAGGTCGCGGCCACGCCGTGACCCGGGGGTGAGCCGCTCAGCGCTCGTCGCCGCGCTGCTCTCGGAGCGGAATGGTGGGGATGACCACGATGTACTTGCCATCCCGATCGGGATACGGGCCCTCCGGTCGATCCCATTGAAGGAAGTTGCGCTTGATCTCCGCGAGGTCCTGGAGCGTGCCCGGCGGGTCGGACGCGCCCCAGATCGTGGAGACGGTGGGATACCACGGGTCGAACACGTTGATGCCCGTGATGCGGGCGTCCCGGAACGCGCTGGGGTCCCCATCCGCCCGAAAGCCGGTCATGACCCAGGTGTGGGCGCCGCGCCATGCGATGAGGATGGCGGGGGCGCCCGTGCGCACCATGGCCGCCGCCGCCTCGCGCAGGGACTGGTTCCGGTTCTCGTAGGCCCGCACCTCGTAGCCCTCGACGCCGTAGGCCGCGAGGGCCTCGGCCATCGATGACGGGCCCCAGCCACCTGCCTTGGCGTCCTTGCGGCTCTCCCACTCATCGAGGCGCCCGTCGAGACGCCGCTGGAACGCGGCAGTCATGGGCACCTGGTCGTGCATGCCGAGCACCATCTGGATGCCCGCCGCCGCACACATCGTGTGGTCCACCTGGGAGATGAACCTCGTCCTGGGGTCGGCGACCTTGAGCCGGAAGCGGACCGGCTTGCGCTCGGGTCGGTGGGTGCGGCGGGGTGGCTGGGTCGCGGCGGCCGAGGATGGGGGCGGCGGGCCCGTGGACGGGCGCGCGTGGGACGCCGTGGGGCTGGGCGTGGGCACATCTGGCTCGGCGACCAGCTCGACCTCGTCGCTGGGGTCGGGTACCGCGATGGCGACCTCGTCGTCGGACACCTCGCCCGGGGGTGGCGTGACCTCGATGGTGCCCACGCCCTCCCGATCGGCGGGAGGGTGCAGCGCCAGGTCGACGCGGTCGACCAGATGCTCGAGGCGCGTCCTTGCCCCACCCACGTCGGCCCAGACGCCGACGCCCACGGCGACACCGAGCCCGATGGTGAGGACCACCCATGGCCAGCGAGGTCGTCGTGCCCGGTCGTGCCGGCCGGATGGGGCTGGTCGCATCATGCGGGTCTCCCATGTGATGCGCCGAGGAAGCCCAGTCGGTCGGTCGACGGTCCGGGTCACGGACCCGGCGCTCGATGTCATCCGACGCATCGACGCCCGATGTGTCACACGCCCGGCCCCGGCCGTCGGCGTCGGCCTGCCGATCGGGCACCCGATGATGCGCGCGTCACGCGTGGTGCGCACACGCACCGTGCCTGCGCACCGATCTCAGGCTGGGCTCATCCGGATGTGGTGGGATGACGCCACGATGCCGTCGCTCGACGGCCACCCCCGCAAACAGGGAGGTCCACATGGGCCCGACCAGACGGTTCGCGCACACTCGCTGGGCCACCGGTGTCCTTGGCATGGCCGTGATCGCGGTGATGGCGCTCGGCGGCAGTGTCCTGGCGCAGTCGTCACCACCCTCCCCGCTCGGGTCGGCCTCTCCGTCACCCCTGGCCGCACCTGGGGACCCCGATGGCCGGATGGACTGCGGACCGCGGTGGGCCCGCGACGGCCGCTCGCGACAACGGGACCAGCGTCGGCGCGGCATGGGCGAGCGGCGCGCCGACCGCGGCCAGCGGCGCGGCATGGGCGAGCGGCGCGCCGACCGCGGCCAGCGGCGCTGGGTGGGGCCCGATGGCTTCGCTGCGATGCCCGTCCGCCAGGCTGGTCGCATCGCCACGGTCACCGCTGTCGACGGCGCCAGCATCACGCTCACGACCGCGGATGGCTGGGGCCGGACGCTCGACGTCACGGGCATCCCCGTGATGCGTGGCACCGAGGATGTCACGGGCGCCGGCCTCCAGGTCAGCGATCGGGTCCGCGTGGTGGGGCGGCGTGCCGAGGACGGCACCTGGCAGGTGACCCGGTTGCGCATCCTGCCCGCGACCGCCCGTGGCGCCGTCGCGTCGGTGACCCCGGACGGCTTCACGCTCGCCACGCGTGACGGCACCACCGTCACGGTCCGCGTCAGCGAGGGCACGACCTGGGTCAGCGGGTGTCGGCAGTCGGGTGGCCTCGAGGGACTGCGGGTCGGCACATGGGTCGTGGTCCGTGGCCGCGGCGCCACCGATGGCACGATCGACGCGACGACGGTGGCGAGCGCCGGGGCCCGGCCATCGCGTCCGGCACGGGGGCGCGTCCGCCACGCGCCATGGGTTGGCGTGGACGGGACCCCGGGCGCCTCCCCGACGCCCGCCGCCGCCCCCGCCTGACCCACGCGGCCGTGCCCGGACGGGCGACGGTCGATCGGTCGCGCCATGCCCCAGCCAGAGCACCGGCCCCACCGCGTTGGCCTGGGGCTGCCTGTGAACTGCCCTCTCATGTGCGGGTGCGTCATCTGACGTAGCACGATCCGGCTATGCAGCCGGCGCGAACGAGCCACGCCTCTGCGATGCTGCGGGTGGACCATTCATGCGTGGATCAAGACCCCGGCTGTTGGGCGGCCAGCCACGTCCGATGCGGCGATCACGAGGCCGAGGCGGCGATCGGGCCGTCGGATGCGGCGATCACGAGGCCGAGGCGGCGATCACGAGGCCGAGGCGGCGATCACGAGGCCGAGGCGGCGATCGGGCCGTCGGATGATTACTGTTGTACATCTGTTCATCGATATCTCTCAGGTCCTCATTGACAATCTCAAGAGTGACCTGCAGGATGTGATTGTGCACCACCGCACGGAGGCGTAATGAGCGGACCTCAGGGGACCGTGTCCTCGATCGATCCCACGACGCGCAACCCGCGTCGCTGGTGGATCCTGCTCGTCCTGATCGTGGCGCTGTTCGGGGTGAGCGTCGACAACACCATCCTCATCATCGCGCTGCCCACGCTGGCGCGCGACCTGCAGGCCAGCGCGGCTGACCTCCAGTGGATGGTGGATGCCTACATCCTGGTGTTCGCGGGCTTCCTGCTGCTCTCGGGCGCCCTCGCCGATCGCTACGGCCGTCGCCTGATGCTGGTCATCGGCCTCGCCCTGTTCGGCGTGGGGTCGGTGTTCGCGCCATTCGTCACGAGCGCCGACCAGCTCATCGCGCTGCGGGCGTTCATGGGCCTGGGGGCAAGCTTCATGATGCCGGCCACCCTGTCCATCATCGCGGACGTATTCGACTCCGAGGAGCGACCCAAGGCCATCGCAGCCTGGGGCTCCATCTCCGCGATCGGGATCGTGGCGGGGCCGATCCTCGGGGGGTGGCTGCTCGACCACTTCGCGTGGCCCTCGGTGTTCCTCGTCAACGTGCCGTTCGCGATCGCGGGCATCATCGCCACCATGGCGGTCGTGCCCGAGTCCCGGGCGCCCGGGCGCGTGTCGCTGGACCTGGTGGGTGCCGCCCTGTCGGTGGTGGGCCTCGTGGCGCTGGTCTACGCCATCATCGAGATCCCGGCACGCGGCTGGGACGACCCCTCGGTGCTGCTCGCCTTCGCCGTCGCCGCGGTGGCCCTCGGGGCGTTCATCGCGTGGGAGCGTCGCACCCCGGCACCCATGCTGGACGTCGGCCTGTTCCGGGATCAGGGCTTCGCCGCCGCCTGCCTGTCTGTGACGCTCGTGTTCTTCGCGCTCAATGGCGCGCTGTTCTTCCTCACCCAGTACATGCAGGGCGTCCAGGGCCTCGACGCCTTCGAGACGGGTCTGCGCTTCATCCCGGTCGCCATCGGGGTGATGCTGGGCGCCGGCATCAGCGCCGGCGCGGTCCGACGCCTCGGGGCGCGGGTCGTGACCTCCGCGGGCCTCGCGCTCATGGCCGTGGGCCTGCTCGGCTTCGCGCTCATCCGCGTGGACAGCGGCGACCTGTTCGTGGGGATGCTGCTGTTCGTGTGCTCCGCGGGCATCGGCCTCGCCATGACGCCCGCCACCGACGCGATCATGGGCGCGCTCCCGCCCGACCAGTTCGGTGTCGGCTCCGCGGTCAACGACACCACCCGCGAGGTCGGCGGGGCGATGGGCATCGCGATCCTGGGGAGCCTGTTCGCGACCGCGTACAGCGACCGTCTGCGGCCCCAGCTGCCGCCCAACGTGCCAGAGGACGTCGCACGCATCGTCACCGACTCGCTCGCCGGGGCCATGGCCGTGGCCGAGCAGGTGGGTGGGGCCATCGGCCAGGCCCTCGTGGTGGCGGCCCAGGATGCGTTCGTCGCGGCGATGGCGCTCACGACCGTGGTGGGTTCCGTCATCGCGTTCGGGGGTGTGCTCGTGGCGGTCATCTGGATGCCCCGCAGGCCCTCCGACCACGCCGAGAGCCACACCGCACGTGGCTCAGCCGATGCGTTCGGCGGGACTCTCCTGGCGGGGGACGAGGGTGGCAGCGAACACCGCCGCCAGGGCGCAGGCGGCGGCGCCCAGCCAGATGGCGCCCTCTAGCGAGTCCGTGGCCAACGCACCCGAGACGGCCGCGCCGATCGGATAGCCCAGGAAGTTGAAGGCCATCGAGACCGCGAAGGCCCGACCCAGCATGGCCGGGTCCGTCCGACGCTGGCGCATCGTGAACAGGCCGATGTCCATGGGCCCCGCGAGCAGCCCCACGATGACCAGGCTGCCGGCCAGGGCCAGGTAGCCCAGGGCGGCATCCGACGTCCCGGCGGCGACCAGGAGCAGCAGGGTCACCGGGGCCATCGAGATCATCGGCAGCACCAGCAGCCGCCACTCGCGGCGTCGGGAGTCGATGCGGCCCGCGAGGGCGACGGCGATGACACCCGCGACCCCCGAGAGCGCGAACACCAGTCCCACCGCGGCCTCCGAGCCACCGAGTCGCTCGAGGACGATGAGGGGCACCACGATGGTCTGCATGCCACCCGCGATGTTGAGCGTCGAGATGGAGAAGCCGAGTCCTCGCAAGGAGCGGTTGGCCCAGACATACCGCAGGCCATCCCAGGCATCCCGTAGCAGGCGACCGCTCGACGATGGCGCCGTGGACGGCTCTCGGACGCCCACCAGGCAGATCGCGGCCACGAGGTATGGGATGCCGATGGCCATGACCGCCAGGCGCGGCCCCAGGACCGCCACCAGGACCGCGGCGACCGGGGGTCCGATGATGGTCGCGACCACGTAGCCCGAGGAGTCCATCGCATTCACCCGCTCCCACAGGTGCCTCGGCGTCATGAGCGGGAACAGGCTTCGGAGCCCGGTCTGGGAGAGCGGGCCCGTGACGGAGGACACCGCCGCGATGATCACCAGCAGCGCCCCCGAGAGCAGGCCCGCGATGGCGAGCCCGCCCACGAGCAGCATCGTGGCCATGGCCACCAGGTAGTCGAGGGCGATGAGCCGGACTCGGCCGTGTCTGTCGAGCAGGGCACCCGCGATGGGGCTGAGCACGATGCCCGGGAACAGACTCGCGAAGGTCACCACGCCCGCGACCGCCGCGGAGCGGTACTCCGCGAGCGCGAACAGCACGATGGCGACGCTGACCATCGACTGCGCGATGCGCGCCAGCTGCATCGAGAGCAGCACACGCCCGAGCTGGGGCACCTGGAGCAGGGCACGATAGGAGGGCGTGGCGGAACGGGCGCTGGTCACGGGCGTACCATGGTATCGACGGGACTCGGTGGACCCCGAAGCGAGAGGACCGATGAGCGACAGGGGCCGTGGCGTGTTCCCATCGGGCTTCCTGTGGGGGACCGCCACCTCCGCCTATCAGGTGGAGGGCGCCGTGGATGCCGATGGGCGAGGCCCGTCCATCTGGGACGCCTTCGCGGCGACCCCTGGGGCCGTGGTGGGCGGCGACACCGGCGCGGTCGCGGCGGACCACTACCATCGCTATCGCGACGACGTGCGACTCATGCGCGAACTGGGCATCCGCATGTACCGCTTCTCGGTCGCGTGGCCACGCATCCAGCCCCTGGGCCGGGGGCCTGCGAACGAGCGCGGGCTCGACTTCTACCGGCGCCTCGTGGACGCACTCCTCGAGGCCGGCATCACGCCCAACCTCACGCTGTATCACTGGGACCTGCCTCAGGCCCTCCAGGACCTGGGCGGATGGCCGGCACGTGAGACGGCGCTGCGCTTCGCCGACTACGCGGCGATCGTGTACCGGGCGCTCCATGACCGGGTCCCCTGGTGGGGCACCCTCAACGAGCCGTGGTGCTCGGCCTTCCTGGGCCATGCCGCGGGCATCCACGCACCCGGCGTCCGCGACCCTGTGCAGACCATCCGGTCCGTCCACCACCTGCTCCTCGGCCACGGCCTCGCCACCGCCGCCATGCGCGCCATCGACCCCGATCCGCACCTGGGCATCGTGCTCAACCTCGTCCCGGTGCGAGCCGCGCCCTCCGTCCCCGTGGACGACCCGGTCGTGGGGCACGGCGTGCGACTCATCGATGGCTATCGGAACCGGGTGTGGATGGGCCCGCTGTTCGAGGCCCGCTACCCACAGGACGTCGCCGAGCTTGCCACCGAGCGGTTCGGGGGCCTCCCGGTGCAGGACGGGGACCTCGCGACCATCGCCACGCCACTCGACTGGCTGGGCATCAACTACTACAACGACCTGGTGCTGGTGCCCGCGACCCACGCGGACCCGCTGCACCCCGGGGTGCACGGCGTGGCCGAGGCCCCGGCGGGCCCGACGCGGACGGACATGGGTTGGCCCATCACGCCCGGCGGGCTTCGGGACCTCCTGGTCTCTGTCGGGCGCGATCACCCCGGCGCGCCGTCCATGCTCATCACCGAGAACGGTGCCGCCTACGACGACCCGATCGGGCCGGATGGCAGCATCGACGACGTCCGACGCATCGCGTACCTCGAGCAGCACCTGATCGCGCTCGGCGATGCCATCGCGGACGGCGCGGACGTGCGGGGCTATCTCGTGTGGTCGCTGCTCGACAACTTCGAGTGGGCGGAGGGGTACGCCAAGCGGTTCGGCATCGTCCACGTCGACTTCGACACGCTGCGCCGCACGCCTCGCCGGAGCGCCGGCTGGTACCGGGACGTGATCGCCCGGAATGCCGTGGGGCACCCGAGCGAGGCCTGACCCAGCACCCGGCCCGGCAGTCGTGCCACCCGAGCTGGCACAGGCGTCGTCCATCGTCGCTCATGGTCGGGCTGTCCCCCCCAACCAGCCCGACCATCCGAACAGGCCGCCTGGGCCATGGGCGGGTACCCGGCGGGCCGTCCATCGGACGCCAGCGCGGTCGAGCTCGCGCGTGACGGTGGCCACAGACGCTGCGGGCGCCTAGACTGCGGACCGCGAGCGCAGATCTTGGGTGGCCCTGTTCGGACGGAGTCACGTCATGGCGCAGGAGGCACGACCCGGATCGGACGGACGCGACCCGCCGACCGACTGGTCTCAGACCGAGCGACGAACCGCAGCCATCGTCGGCAGGGCGGCCGAGTTGGAGCGGCTGGACGCGGCGCTGCGTCGGACTCGGGAGGGCCACGCCACGGCCGTCATCGTGGGCGGTGAGGCCGGCGTGGGCAAGACCCGTCTCGTGGAGGCGCTGGCGGATCGGGCGCGCTCGGAAGGATGCCTCGTCCTGACTGGTGGCTGCCTGGACCTCGGCGAGCGGGGCATCCCCTACGCCCCGTTCGTGGAGGCGTTCCGGACCCTCGTTCGGACGACGGACGCCGCGACGCTGCCGTCGCTGCTGGGCCCCGGAAGGGCGGTGCTCGGACGACTGATCCCGGAGCTGGATGCCCACGAGGAGCCCTCCGGCCCGGAGCCCCCGGGAGCGCGCGGGGGGCAGACCCGCCTGTTCGAGCTCATCCAGGGCCTGCTCGAGCGACTCGCCCGGGGCCATCCGGTGGTGCTCGTGATCGAGGACCTCCAGTGGGCGGACCAATCGACGCGGGACCTCCTGTCGTTCCTCGTCCACGTCGTGCGGCGGACTGCCGTCCTGTTCGTGGTCACCGCACGCAGCGAGGAGCTGCGCGTGGGTCATCCGGTCCTCCCGTACATGGCCGAGCTGGAGCGATTGGCGAGCGTCGACCGGATCGAGGTCCTGCCCCTGGGCCGCGGGGAGGTCGCCCAGCAGGTCACAGCCATCCTGGGTCGCCGCCCGTCCGATGAGCAGGTCGACGCGATCGTGGAACGCACCAACGGCAACCCGTTCTTTGTCGAGCAAATCCTCGCCTCGCGTCCCGAGACGCCCGGCCCGGAGGTCCCGCCCCGCCTCCGGGACGTGCTGCTGGGCCGCCTCGCCCAGTTGTCGCCGGGTGCCCAGGAGGTGTTGCGGGCAGCGTCCGCCGCCGGCGCCCGGATCGATGACGACATGCTCGCGGAGGTGTCCGACCTCCCCTCTCGGGAGCTGCGTGACCATCTGCGGGAGGTCATCGAGCACGGCATCCTGGTCGCGGTGGGCGGTCAGCACCAGCGGCAGCGATACGCGTTCCGCCATGACCTGCTGCGCGAGGTCGTCTACCAGCGCCTGTTCCCCGGGGAGCGTAGGCGGCTCCACGCCGCCTACGCGAGCGCGCTCACGGCACGGCTGGCCGAGCCTGGCGGCGCCCTCAGCGCGCCGGCATCACCGGGGGAGCTGGCGTATCACTGGGATGCCTCGGGCGAGTACCAGCGGGCGCTCCCAGCCACCATCGAGGCCGGGGACGCCGCGATGCGTGTCTACGCCCACGCCGACGCCGCCCGCAGCTACGAGCGGGCCCTCGCGCTGTGGGAGCTCGCGTCCGACCCTGCCTCGCTCGTGGGCGTCGACCGGGCAGCGGTCCTCGAGCGTGCCGCCGAGGCGGCGGTCACGAGTGGTGCGCACGCGCGCGCGGTGGAGCTCGGCGAGGCCGCCATCGCCGCCCTGCCGGACGACGCGGACCTGGCCCGTCGCGCCTGGCTGCATGAGCGCCTGCGGTGGTACCTGTTCACCAACGGCGATCGCGAGCGCGCGGAGGTCGAGCTCCGCCTCGCGGAGCGACTCGTGCCCCGCGAGCCACCATCGGGGGCGCGCTGCGTGATCGTGGCGCACCAGGCCGGCATCGAGATGTTCGCGGGCCACTACCTGCGGTCCCGAGCGCTGGCCGAGGAGGCCATCGCCATCGCGGACGCGTGTGACGTGCCGGCTCAGCGGGCCATCTCGATGGGCATCCTGGGTTGGTCGCTGGCCATGCTCGGCGATGCGGGCACCGGCCTCGACCTGTTCCGTGGCGGCCTCGCCGCCGCGGAGGAGGATGCCAGCGCGGAGGGGGTCGCGCTCGGGTACTCCAGCCTGGCGCAGCTCCTTGACCTCATCGGGCGGCACGAGGAGGCGGTCGAGGTGGCGCGACGGGGCCTGGAGCACGCTCACCGGATGGGCTTCGTCCGGACATACGGCGGCTCGCTCCTGGCCGCGGAGGCGGGTGCGGCGATCACGCTCGGGCGCTGGGACGAGGCGGCCCAGGCGATCGCGGAGGGACTCCAGCGTCAGCCTGTCGGCCGTCAGGCGGTCGGCCTCCTCACGCAGCGTGCTCGCCTCGCGATCGGCCGCGGTGGCTTCGACCAGGCAGCCCTCGACATCGAGCAGGCGCGCGCGGCCGACGAGCGACTGGGTGGGACCGGATATCGGCTCACCATCCTCGCCGCCGAAGCAGAGCTGGCGTGCTGGCAGGCGCGGGTGGCGGACTGTCGGCGGGCGACGGAGCTCGCGTACGCGGACGTCCCCGATGGCCCTCCTGAGCCGGCCCTGTGCTGGCTCGCCACTGTCGCGGTCCGTGCCGAGGCGGACGCAGCGGAGCGCTCGCGGGCACGGCATGACGTCTCGGGCGTGACCGAGGCGGTCGAGCGAGCCCAGGAGGTCGCGGGGCGGCTTGCGGACCTCGCGGCCCGTCCGCTCATCGGTGGGCCTTCGGACACCGGGCACGTCACGCACGTGAGCGCGCATCAGGCACTCATCGCAGCGGAGGTCACGAGGGCGCTCGGCACGCCGGACCCGGCTGCGTGGGCGGAGGCCGCCACCAAGTCCGAGGGCCTCGGACGACCGTATCTCGCCGCGCACGCCCGCTACCAGGAGGCCGTCGCGATCATGGCGACACAGCGCGACCGCACGACGGCGGAGGAGGCGCTGCGGGCCGCCCACCGGGTGGCGACCCACCTGGGAGCCGGGCCGCTGACGCGCGAGATCGAGGTGTTCGCGCGTCAGGCGCGACTGGCCCTCGATGAGTCCGCCCCGACGGCGCCCGGCGCGCCCGACAGCCAGGTCTCCGATCATCCGGAAGCACCAGGCGCGGCGCTCGATGGCCTGGGCCTGACCACCCGCGAGGTCGAGGTGCTCCGTCTCGTGGCGGGCGGCTGGACGAACCAGCAGATCGCGGACGCCCTGTTCATCACCCGCAAGACGGCGAGCGTGCACGTGTCCAACATCCTGGGCAAGCTGGGCGTGGACCGACGGATCGAGGCGGCCGCCATCGCGCATCGCCTGGGCGCCGACGTGCCGGACCCGCCGGACGCCCGATGACGACCGCATGGGCCCTCACAGCGCGATGTCACCCGAGTCGGACCCACCCGACACGAGCGACCTGAGCGACCCGCGGACCCAACGGGCGATGCCGAGCGCGTGGTAGGCGATCGGGTCGATCACCAGCACCTGGTATCCGACGTACTCGACCTCGCGGCCACCGAACGCCCGCTTGAACAGCGCGACGCCATCGGTCGGCAGCCCGTACATGTCGTACTCGAGGTAGCCTGCCGCCCGGGCGCGGCACATCGCCTGCCACTTGAGGACGTGGTTGGCCGCGCACGCCTCACCCGCGAGCGTGGTGCCCGCGCAGACCTCCGTGACACGCTGGCCGCACGCGACCAGCAGCGTGGCCGCCAGCGGCCCGGTGCTGCCGTCCGCCACCGCGAGCAGGAGCTGGGCGCGGCCCGACGGCGCGAGGTCGGCCCACAGGCTCCGGAAGTAGGCCTCCGGGTGGGCCGCCCGTCCGGCCCGGCGCATCGTGTCCGCATACATCCCGTGGAATGCCGGCAGGTCGGCCTCACCTCCCTCCTCCACCCGCACCCCGACGCGGACGCCGATCCTGATCGAGCGGCGGCAGCGGGACTCGAACCCCGCGAAGATGGCTGCCTCATCACGGTCGAGGTCGATGATCCGGGTGCGGTGCCTGCGGGGGCTGGCGACCAGCCAGCCCTCGGCCGCGAGCTAGGCCATGAGTCGGTCCGTGCGCGGCAGCTCGGGGTCGATGAGCACGTGGCTCAGACGCAACCGGCGACCGACCGCCCGGATGGAGGTCGTGAACGCCGCGACCGATTCGCGATCGTCGAACGCGCTCACCGGACCATGGGTGGCGTACCCACACTGCCAGCACCCTGGGCGCATGCGATGGAGCAGCAGCTGGGCGCCGTGGCAGCCGGACGCGCTTGCGCTCGTCACTCGCACCGAGCCCCAGCCCTCGGGGGCATTGGCGTGGGCCCACGCCGTCAGTTGGGCGACCGGGGGGCTGGGCTGACCGGCGACGAAACGGTCCCAGGCCAGGTCGTCACGCAGCAGCGTCTGGGGTGTCGGGGCGTCCATGCTCGTGCCTCCGTGGCCATCGACGACTAGCGCATCAGGCGGGCCAGCCAGGGCCAGCGACGCGGATGCCCGGGCGGGTCCACCGTGGCCGGATGGTCCTCGGCGACCGCGGCGGCGACGCGCTCCGTCACTGCCGCGGTGAGCGCGCGGGCCACGCGGAGCTCCTCGCGCGTCCCCGGCACCACGTGGTCGGTCGCATCGGTGCCGATGAGGTCCGCGACCGAGGTGGGCGGCAGGATCCGCACCCTCACACGCTTGCCGCGGTACAACGCATCCGTACCGCTGATCGCCATCGGCACGATCTGCTCGCCGGTCCTGAGCGCGATCATGGCCGCGCCGTCGCGGACCCGTGCGGGCGCATCCGGCGGCCCGCCGATGCGTCCCTCCAGGAACAGGCCCAGCACACCACCACGCTCGAGGACGGCCTTGGCGGCCGCGACATGGACGTCGATGCCCACACCGCCACGCCACACCGGCAGGATGCCGCCCGTGCGACGCAGCAGACGCTCCCTCCACGGCTGGGCGAACGCGGTCGGCCCACTGCCCATGAACCACACGCGGGGCTCGAGGGGCAGCGCCCTCAGCACCACGAGCGGGTCGACCCAGCTTCGGTGGAGGGCGGCCACGACGATGAAGCCTCCGCTCGGCAGATGCTCGCGACCCTCGACGGTCACGCGGATCCGGCACACCCGGTACAGGAAGGCCTCGCCCAGGCGCAGCAGGACCCGATACAGCAGGGGCGCCTTGGGTGACGGGGCTCGGCCCAGCCAGTCGAGGCCCTCGAGCGGTGGGGTCGCCATCGAGGCGGCCAGCGCCTCGGGCCGTCGCGCCCGGGCGATCGACCGGTCGCGGCTGCTCATCATGTGCGTCCAGACGTCCATCTCGGTCCTCACAGCCTGTCCCTCGCTCGTCGTGTCAGCCGTCGCGTGGGTCCCGCCGCTGCGCGGTGCGACCCGGTCATCGACCTCGGGTGGTCGATGCGCTCGATGGGGCCAGCCTCGCCGTAAGGGGGGCGAAGGGCATCGGACGGACGCCGGACCCGGGCCATCGCCCAGCCTCATTTCGCGACGCGGGGGCCTTAGCGGGCTCGGCGATATGAGGGCATCGGTCAGCCGCCGCGGACCGACATCGGCGACTTCCTGGGAGCCTAGGTCGCGGCCTCGTCCATGACAGGCCCGCGAGCGCGCTGCGCCATCTGGGCATCGTAAGGGCGGGTGTCCACGCGTCGGAGTGCCAGGGCACCGATCGCGTACCAGGCGAGCGTCAGCCCGAACGCGATGCGTGGGCCCACTGTCACGTCCCGCGTGAGGTCGGTCACCTGGGCGATCACGCTCCCCGCGATGACCGCCGCGATGGCACCCGCGGTCGCGGTGACGACGTTGCTGATGCCCATGTAGCGACCGGCCGTGGAGCGCGGGATGATGTCCACCATGAGCGCCCAGTCGACGGCCACGAACATGCCGGCCCCGACGCCGACCGGGACCGCAGCGAGCCCGCCCAGGGGGAAGCGCACATCCCCGATGACGATCTCGGGCTGCGCGGGCACCAGGGCCAGGGCCAGCATGCCGACCGCGCCGATGGCGCACCCGGCCCAGATGAGCCGACGACGGCCCAGCCGGTCGGAGGCCCGTCCCGCCCACCCCGCCACGACCGCTGCGGACAGCACGGTGATGGTCAGCAGGATGAGGATGGCGACCGACGCCTCCGCATCGCTGTACCCCAGGGTGTAGCTCAGGAAGAACCAGGCCTGACCCGTCACGGTGCCGGTGGTCATGAGGATGAAGAACCGGCTCGTGAGCAGCCACACGAAGCTCCGATGAGCCCACGCCTCGTGGAGGGCGGCCCGGGACGCGGCGAGCATCGACCCGGTGCGGGTGGGCATCTCCACCGGGCGGTCAGCGACCCCGAGCACGGCGGGCAGCATCGTGCCAACCTCGAGCGCCGCGAGGGCGAGGAAGCCCAGGGGCACGCTCGTGGTCACGACCGCGAGCGCCCCGATCGCGGCACCCACCAACTGGCCAGCCACGGACATCATGCCCACGAGGCCCGATGCCGTGCCCACCTGGCGCTCCGGGACGAGGTCCGGCACGTATCCCTGGAAGGGGCCCTGCGCCAGGTTGCTCGAGAGCTGGAGCAGGACGATCAGCGCGCCCACCGCGAGGAAGGTGTGGGCGTTGGCGAGCGCGACCAGGAACACCACGTCGAGGGCGGTCCCGACCAGGATCCATGGCCGGCGACGCCCGAGCCGCGAGCGCGTGTAGTCACTGGCAGCCGCCGCGATCGGCTGGACGATGAACGCGACCGCGGCCCCCAGGAGCGCCACGTAGGCGGTGGCCCGCTCGGGCTCCATCCGGATGTCGAGGGCGATCGGCGTGTACATCGCGTCCGGCAGCGCCGCGCACGTGGCCGCGTCCACCCCGGCAGGGCAGACGAGATGACGGGCGAGCCACGGCAGCAGTTGGAACCCGATGGCCGCCCACAGCCCCGAGAGCGCGAGCCAGTACAGGCTGATGCGCATGAGCTCGATCCGGGACAGCGGCCTGCGCGCGTCCTCCATGACCAACCTCCACGTGGGCGATGCCCGCCCGGGACCGGTCGCGGCTCATCGTGGACCGAACGATGTCGTCGCGCAAGGCACGTGACATCGGGCGACGTGCCTGATCCACGCACCCGCACGTCCTCATGGTCCCTGCCCTGTGACTCAGCGGTCCCGCACCGAGGGCCGTGCAGCGGACCCACCCCATCGCCGCGTGATGCGGGCCCGCCCCGACCGTGGTGGCGCGCGTCCGCCCGCCCGTCCGGGAATCCGAGTGGCGCGAACCGTCAGCCTGCTGCATGCTCGCGGGATGCGCGTGGGGACCAGCCTGTCGATGCTCATCGTGATGTCCATGCTGGTCGGAGGCGTGGTCGAGCCCTGGCCCGCAGCGGCCGCCGACCGCGCCGACGTGGTCCGGGTGGACCAAGTGGGCTACGTGCTGGGTCGGCCCATGACGGCCTGGGTCCTGGCTCGGCGACCCACACCCCGACCCAGGTTCCGGGTCGTCGACCGACGTGGCCGGACCGTGCTCCGGGGGCGCACGGGCCCGAGCACCGGCCGATGGAACCGGCGCCATCAGGGCGTGCTCCCCATCGACCTGTCGGGGGTCACGAAGGCAGGACGCTACCGGGTGATCCTCGAGGGCCGGCCACAGGTCCGCTCGCCCTGGTTCGTGGTGGGCACCGCCGCGCGGGTCATCGACCCGGTCCTTGCCGCCACGGTCGCCTTCCTGGGCGACCAGCGCGACGGCGCGGACCTCGTGGGAAGGACCGCGTCCCCTGCCCCGCGTCACCCTGCGGATGCCCGCGCCACGCTGTACGCATGGCCCCAGTTCGTGACCGGCTCCGAGCAGCTGGTGGCCGACCTGGTCCCGCTCGGGGGCGAGACCGATGTGGCCGGCGGCTGGTCCGACGCGGGCGACACCATCAAGCTGACCCACACCGCCGCCTACACTGATGCCCTCCTCTGGATGGCGCTGCGGGAACTGGGCGACACGGCCCCCGACAGCCTGCTGCCGGAGGCGAGGCACGGCCTCGCGTGGCTGGAGCGCGTGTGGCACCCGGACACGGGGGTGCTGGACCTCCAGGTGGGCATCGGCGGTGGTGCGATCGACGGCAGTTTCGTGGGCGACCACGACGTCTGGCGACGCCCCGAGACCGACACGCTGCGCCTCGCGCCCGTGCAGCGCTACCTCTCCCATCGGCCCGTGTTCCAGGCCAACGGCCCGGGCACACCGGTGCCACCCAACCTCGCCGGTCGCGTATCCGCGGCGTTCGCGCTCGCGGCCCAGGTCCTGGCACGTTCGGACCGGGCGGAGGCACGTCGCCTGCTCGACCTGGCCGCCGACGTGTTCGCCGCCGCTCGTGTGGAGGGAGTGACCAAGGCCGATGTGGTCACGGCCCTGCCGCGCTCCTGGTATCCGGAGACGAGCTGGCGGGACGACCTAGCCTGGGCGGCCGCGGAGCTGACCCTCGCGGGTCAGGCGCTGGACGACCCGCGAAGCGCGGGCTGGCTCGACATGGGCACCCTCCTCGCCCTCAGCCACCTGGAGTACGAGGAGGCTGCCGACACACTGGCTGTCACCGACACGAGCCCACTGGCGTTCGGGGACCTGGTCCAAGGTCTCCGTGCCTCGCCCGCCAGCGAGGACGACGTCGGCGTGCCGATGCTGCTCGATGGGCTGCGTGCGATCCTCGAGACCGCCCAGGCGCGGGCATCTCGCGACCCGTTCCGGGCGGCCATGGGCCCCGGGCACGACGCCGCACCCCACGCGCTCGGGCTGGTGGCGGTGGCCAGCTTGTTCCGTCGCCTGGCCGACGACGACACCTTCGCGGCGCTCGAGACGTCACAGCTCGCATGGGTCCTGGGCGCCAACGCCTGGGGCGTGTCATTCATCGTGGGGGTCGGGGACACCTTCCCGCGCTGCATCCATCATATGATCGGCAACCTCGCGACCGATCCGAGCGGCAGGCCACTCACCCTCCGCGGCGCGGTCGTCAGTGGGCCCACCGCGGTATCACAGCTCACCGACGCCCTCGGGGAGCCGCTCGTGGGGATGCGGGCCTGTCCGGCGAAGGCGAGGGACGCCCACGCGGCGCTCACGGGCCATGGCTTCCGCTTCGTGGACGATGTGCGCGCGTGGCAGACCGTGGAGCCCGCGATCGACATGGCCGCGACCGCGACGCTCGCGCTCGCGCTCAGTCGCTGACCACGCACCCTGTCCACCTTTGGCCGACCCCAGCCGCGAGCCCCCGGGGTGGGTGCGCTCTCAGCCCGATCTCAGCCAGAGGCCGTACCCTTCGGGGCATGCACCTGCTCATCGTGGAGGATGACGAGCGCCTTCGACGGGTGCTCAGGCGACTCCTCGAGGAGCAGCGCCACGTGGTCGAGACGGCTGCCACCGGTGGCGAGGGATATGACATCGCCAGCGCCCCAGGCGGTGGCATCGACGTGCTGATCCTCGATGTCGGCCTGCCGGACCTGAGCGGTCTCGAGGTCGCGCGACGCCTGCGCCGGTCCGGTTCCGATGTCGCCATCCTGATGCTCACGGCACGTGACACCGTGGGTGACCGGGTCTCCGGCCTGGATGCCGGTGCGGACGACTACCTCGTCAAGCCCTTCGCGTTCGCGGAGCTCGCGGCGCGGCTGCGTGCGCTCGGGCGTCGCTCGACCGCCGGCCCACGTCGGACCGAGCCCAGGCTCAAGGTCGGTCCCATCGTGCTCGATGAGACCCGCCGGCTGGTGACGGTCAGCGGCCGACCAGTCGAGCTCTCGCCACGCGAGTTCGCGCTCCTGGAGTGCCTCCTGCGGCACCCCGGCCAGGCGCTCACCCGCGACCAGCTGCTCGATCACGCGTGGCCGTTCGGGGTCGCGGTGACACCCAACGCGGTCGACGCCTATG
>DAOTUX010000050.1:0-43637 GCA_034436475.1 Chloroflexota bacterium
GGCTGGACCACCTGTCGCTCGCGGGCGCGCCGAGCGAGGTCCGCTCGCGCATCGATGCGCGATATGCCGCCGGCGCGACGAGCGTCGTGCTGGTCCCGGTGGGGGCCGATCGCCTGACGGCACTCGCGGACCTGGCGCGAGTCATCGGTTGACCGGGGCGGGCCGGCGCGACCCGCCCGCGCGCGCCCGGCGCGCCGCGGCACCCGGCGCGACCCGGCACCCGGCGCGACCCGGCACCCGGCGCGACCCGGCGCGACCCGGCACCCGGCGCGCCGCGCCGCCGCGCGCGTCAGGCGGCGGGCGGATGCTCGTCGGGTGCCGCGACCTTCGGACCACCCACCACGAGGACCGAGCAGGGCGCCGCGATGCTCACGCCCCGGGACACGCTGCCCAGGACCAGGCCCCTGAAGCCACCGAGGCCTCGGGACCCGGTCACCACGAGGTTCGCGTCGAGGGCCCGGGCGGCATCGACGATCTCGCGCTTGGGGTCGCCGTCACGGATGAGCGGGGTCGCGTCGCGCGCCGCCGGCCCGAGCGCGGCCATGACGCGCTCCGCGATCGCGCGCGCGCGCTCTCCTTCCGTGGCGCGCAGCGAGAGATAGTCGGGCCCCTCGATGTCCCGATACTCCTCCGTCCAGGAGGTGACTGAGACGAGGACCCGGATGTCCGCGTCCGCGGGCAGCGGGAAGTCGGACAGGAAGGACGCGGCGGCGAGGCTCTGCGGGGACCCGTCCGCGGCCACGATCACCCGCTCCAGTCGGCCGGTGGGTGGGCGGGCGATGAGGATCGAGGTGGGCATCGCCTGGAGCAGGCCCTGCGACACGGACCCCAGGAGCATCGAGCCGAGACCCCCGCGCCCGCGCGACCCAAGGACCAGCAGGTCGAGGTCCAGGTCAGCCACCGCGCGCAGGAGTGCCTCCACGGGATGACCGACGCGCACTTCCGAGGTCGCCCGGCAGGGGAGGTCGGCGAGGCTCCCGGCGGCGTTGTCCGCAGCCTGGCGGGCGCTCGCCTGGGCGGCCTCGAGGACCAAGTCCACATAGCCCGACGCCACGGGGGTCATGCCGAACGGCATGGCACCCAGCATGGCCGGCGACTCGGCGACCGCGATGACCGACACCTCGTCGGTCGCTCGGAGCGCGAGGCCCGAGACGAGTTCCACGCCGGCTCTCGACGGGGACGACCCATCGACCGCGACCCCGATTCTCATGCCATCCTCCCCCATCCCGATCATCCGTTGCGTGTCGGCGATGCAGGGCCCCGCCAGCTCGGGCCGCGACCCCGCCTGGCCGGCCGCCGCGGTCACATCATGCCCTGTCCCACGCCTCGGAGCCCGGCGGTCGGTGCCCGGCTCGACGCCCGGGCGACCATCGCAGCGGGATCCGCGGCGAGGCGCGCCGGATGCGGGGGACCTGTCGCCGGATCCGAGCGGCGACCGGGGAGACGAGGCGCTCGACCACCCTTGGGCGGCTTGGTCGTCGTGGCATCACTGACCCTCCTGTGCTCGATGCTGCGCTACCGGGAGATGAGGACGTTGACGGGCGCGTCACGCGTCACCCGACGCGACACGCTCGGACCGAGCGCGCGCCCCACCGTCCCGTCCCGTCGTCCGAGATAGATGGTGTGGTAGGCGCCCTCGTCGGCGACCCGCGCGATCTCGGTCGCCGGGTCGCCCACCGGCGCGTGCATCGTGGCGTCGATGCCGCGGTCCTTGAGGTACCGCAGGGCCTCAGCGGCCGCATCGACCACCGGTGGCAGGACGGTCACGACGCCCAGGGCCATCCCGGTGGCCTCGGCAGCATCCGCTGCCTGCTCCAGCGCCCGAAACGAGGGCTCGGTGCCGTCATAGGCGACGAGGATCCGTCGACCGTTCATCCTGCTGCCCTCCGTGCTTCGTGCGAGCGTCACGCCCGGCCCCACGGGGCCGTGGTGGTGTCTCGAGGGCGCAGGTCGCGATCCCCGTGCCCTCGATGCCCACCGTAGCGGGTCCGCGCGACGATCTGGCAGAAGGCGCATGAACGGAACGTGGAAAGGCGCCCGTACCGACGATTGGCGTGGCTGGCGGGGTCGGACAGGCCCCTGGCCGCTGACACCCCTGGCTGAGGACCGGTTTGACGAGCTGGGCTTGCTGCAGAGCATGATCGATACGCATTGGGGCGAACGAGCGGCGTGGCCAGACGCTTCCACACCCCGCACGAGGCGGCTGACATCCTCCACACCGGGAGGCTCCCCGCGACCCGCGTGTCGGAACGGCTGTGCAGGATCTCGGTGCCTGCGCTCGAGCAGTCCGCGTCGGGTTCCGCGCCAGCACGGTACGAGGTCACCTTCCGTCGCGTCCGTCACGTCACTCCCATGGGTGAGCCCGTCCCGGTCCCGACCGAGCGCGAGCTTGCCGAGCGATGATCATGGGTCCGGCCGGGGCTCGAGCGCTAGATGCGGGTCCCCGTCGACGTGCGGCTGTGGCTCCGGTCACAGTGCACGTACGACCTCATCGACCGGCCCCGGCAACCGACGTCGAGCGTGGCATCTGCACCACGCGGGTCGATCGAGGGCCACGCTCGGGGGCGTCGCCCATGAGCGCTGCGAGGAGACGCTCGGCAACCCCACGTGCGAGCACTACCCTGGGTTTGGGCTTCGGGTCATCCACCAAGGGATCGCTCGGATCGACGCCGCATGGCTCGAACCCGGGTCGTTGGGCTGCGACGACCTGCCGTGCGCCTAGGCGGACGGGCGTCGGCGCCCCGGCCCCGCGGTCACTCCTTGATGGAGCCGGTCATCGCGCCGCTGATCACATAGCGCTGCGAGGCGATGAACACGAGCGCCAGCGGCAGCACCATCAGCAGCCCCATCAGGGCGCCCTCGGGCCGCTTGAGCAGCGTGTCGGTGCCCTGGATCGCGGACATCGAGACCATCGGCGTGCCCACGACCAGGGCCTGGAGGCCCACCGCGAGCGTGTAGTTCTGGTCGTCGTTGAGCATCACATAGGGCAGGAAGTAGTTGTTCCAGTTCGCCGTGAAGCTCAGGAACGTGAGCAGGCCCACGAGGGTCTTGGACAACGGCAGGCACACCATCCGGAACAACTGCCACTCCGAGCATCCGTCCACGCGGCCCGCGGCGAGCAGGTCCCGGGGGATGCTCGTCGCGTAGAACACGTACGCGAGATAGACGCCGAACGGGAAGAACGCCGTGGGCAGGATGACCGACCACGGGCTGCCGACCAGCCGGAACAGGTTGAGCTCCAGGAACAGGGGCAGCACCAGTGCCGATGCGGGCACGATGAGCGAGATGAGCGTGAGCCACAGGATCAGGCGGCGTCCCCGGAACTCGGTCGTGGCCAGCGCGTATCCCGCGGGCAGCGAGATGACGAGGCCGATGACCAGCGCGGCGGTCGTGTACCACACGGAGTTCCAGGCCCACAGCAGGATCTGGCCGTCATTGAAGCTCAGGAGGTGGTCCCAGGCCCTGAGGTAGTTGGCCAGGTCGCCAAAGCTCAACGGGGGCATGGTCACGAACTCGTTGTTGAGCTTGCTCGGGGCGATGGCGAGCCAGAGGAGCGGGACCCCGAAGAACACCGCGACGAGGACGAGCAGGATGACCCGCGCGGAGCTCCCCGCGGACGGGGGCGACCAGCGCGAACGCCGGGTCGGACCGGCGACCGCAGGGCCCACCGGGCTAGTGCTCCGCGACATCGGTGCGGAAGAAGCCGGTGAGTCGGATGATCAGGATGGCCCCGGCCAGCCCCACCCCCAGCATCAGCATCGAGATCGCCGCGGCGCTGCCGAAGTCGGCGAGCTCGAACGCGTATGCGTAGCCCAACTGGTTGAGCGACCAGTACTTGCCCACCGTCGCGCCCGGCGCCTTGGCCAGCAGCTGTGGCTCGACGAACAGCTGGACGTTGGCCGCGAACGTCAGCACCAGCATGTAGATGACGTACGGGCGGACGAGCGGCAGCTTCACCGACCAGGCGAGCCGGACCGGCCCGCAGCCATCCACGATGGCGGCCTCGGTCACCTCTCGTGAGATTCCGTTGAACGCCCCGTAGAAGATCGCGACCCAGCCACCGGCCGCCGCGAAGAAGAACATGATCGAGAAGACCCACGGCAGGCGGTCACCGCTCGCGAGCTTGCCGATCGACTCGAAGCCGAGGCCCTGGATGAGGGGCGCGAACGGGCTGATGCGCGGGTCGAGCATGAAGATGGCGAGCAGCGCGAGGATCGGCCCCGCCACCGCGCCGGGGATGAAGTAGACCGTGCGCATGGTCGTGCCGACGCGGTCCTGACGCGCGTGCACGAGCGCCGCGATGGCGAGGATCCCGATCGCGCCCAGGGGCACGGAGATCAACAGGAACTGGGTGACGTGCCAGAACGACGGCAGGAAGCGCGTGTCGCCATAGGCCCGGACGTAGTTGTCCGCGCCTGCCTCGAAGAAGCGAGGCGTGCCTGATTCGAACGAGGCGAAGCTGATGACGAGCGCGTAGATGGCCGGCGCGATCGCGAACAGCACCAGGAACACCGTGTGCGGCAGCACGAACAGGTGTGCCGGCTTGATCGCGCCCCGGGCCCGAGCGAGCATCCCCACCTCGGTTGACCGGGCGGCGTGAGTCAGGGCTCAGCCGCCCGGTGTCGACCTCCCTGTCGATCTCAGGGTGTCGTGACCACCTCGTACCCCGCGGTCTGCGCCGCCTGGACCAGGGCCTCCTGGAACGCGGGGAGCGATGACTCCACGGTCCTGCCCTCGTTCAGGGCGCCGATGACGACCGTCGAGAAGATCGTCGCGGTGTCATAGGTCACGATGCCGAACTGGGGGTCCTGGTAGGCGGCGGCCTGGATGTACACCGGGCCCGGGTCGTTGGCGTACAGCGGGTTCTGCGCGACCCGCTGCACCCACTCCGCGGCGGGCGGCTTGTAGGCGGGATAGGTGGGCGCGAGGTCCACCTGGTACTCGTCCGCGGTCGCCAGCCACGTGACCAGGTCCACGGCGAGCTCGGGGTTCTGGGTGTGCTTGGAGACCGCCCAGGCCGCCCCGCCCTGCCCGCCGAAGTAGGGCTGGTCGTCAGCCTCCCACTTGGGCGGGAGCCCGACACCCAGTTGATGGTCCGCGGTCGTGTAGTAGACGCTGTCCTCCTTGCCCCCGAACACGAACTCCCCGAACCACGACGGGGCGGTCAGGATGAGCAGCTTGTCCTGGTTGGCCGCGTCGATGAAGGCCGGGTCGAACGTGCCCACCTTGGCGACCACGCCAAGCGCCTGCATGCGGTCCACCCACTGCGCGGCCCGCACGCACTCGGGCGCGAGGACGTTGATGTAGACCGTGTTCTCGCCCCGCAGCTGGCCGGTGGCGCAGCGCGCGGTCCAGAGGTACATGTCCAGGCTGAGCGCGTCGCCGAACGCGCCGATGAGATACCCAGGATGCTCGGCGGCGACCTTCTCGCCCAGGGCCGCGAGCTCCTCCCACGTCGTGGGCACGGTGTACCCGAACTGGTCCATCAGTGGCTTGTTGTAGTAGGTGACGCTCTGGGCCACGTCGTTCGAGAGGCAGATGAGCCGGCCATCCGGGCGCTGGCACTCCGCGAGGACCTGGGCCTCGAACCCGTCGACCACGTCCTGGGCGATGAGCGGCTTGAGGTCCATGGCCCAGTCGTTGCGCTCGGTCGCCGTCATGGCGATGAGATTGGCGCCGTTGAACACGACATCCGGCCAGCCGGACCCCACGTTGTTGGCGAGGGCGATCTTGGCCGGGATCTGGAGGATGTCCACGACCTCCGCGGTCACCAGGTCCGCCTGGTCGGGATGCGCCGCCTTCCACGCGTCGATGGCCGGGACGCGGGTCTGGTCCACCCAGACCACGAGCGGCGACCCCTGGACGATGGCCGGCGCCTCGTCACCGGCCTCCGATGCGCTGCTGCCCGCCGAGACCACCCCGGCAGTGGACGCCGTGATGAGCATCGCCGCCAGCCCGACGGCACCGAGTCGCTTCACGAGTCAACTCCCTCCCCGCTCCATAGCCGGGCCCGTCGTCGTCCGCGACATGCCGGCCCTCGGTCCACCACGGCATCCGTGCCTGTCCTCGTTGACGAGATTGGACCGTAATCCGATACTATCACCCTCGGTCTCGTCGGGCGCATCGAGGGTGCCGATCGTGCGGCCGGGTCTGTTCCAAGGAGACCGCCATGGGTCCTCGCGTCACGACCGCGCCGTCGGTCGGACATCACCGGGACGCGTGCATGCGGCGGCACCCTGGGTCGTGATCGACGGAGGGCGATACCCAGCATGACCGGACGGGACTCGGCCGGTGCGCTGCGCCAGCTCGCGCCGTCCGCGGCCTTCTACGGCGTCTTCTTCGGCATCCCGCTGGTCATCCTGTTCGTGCTCAGCTTCTGGACGCAGCAGGGCTTCGAGCGCGTCCCGGACCTGACGCTCGCCAACTATCTCGATGGGCTCACCAACCGCCTGTACCTCCAGGTGTTCCTGCGCACCGTGGGCGTCGGGCTCGCCGCCGCGGCGATCGTGGTGCCCGTCGCCTACGCGCTGGCCTACCTGATGCGCTTCACGTTCGAGCGGCGCGCCCAGCTGTTGCTGAGCCTGGTGCTCATCTCGCTGTTCAGCGGGTACCTCGTGCGCATCTACGCGTGGCGGACCATCCTGGGCACCGAGGGGCTGCTCAACACGCTGCTGCTCCAGGCCGGCATCATCGCGGAGCCCATCACCGCGCTCATCTTCAGCCCGTGGGCGGTGATGATCACCCTCGTGGGGTTGCTCCTGCCGCTCGCCCTGCTCCCGATCTGGTCATCGATGGCGAACGTGACCCAGGACCACCTGGAGGCGGCCCGTGACCTGGGGTCGAGCGGCCTGCGGCTCCATCGGACGGTGGTGCTGCCCATGGTCCTGCCCGGGGTCAGCAGCGCGTTCGCCATCGCGTTCGTGCTCGGCGCGGGTGACTTCGTGGTGCCCGCGATGGTGGGCGGCACGTCCGGCGGGACCATGGTCGGCAACATCATCGCCGACCAGTTCCGGGGCTCCGGCGCCGATTGGCCGTTGGGCGCCGCCCTGGCGTTCCTGATCATGGCCCTGCTGGTGGTGGTCTACCTGACCACCATCCGGCTGTTGCGATGGGTGTCCCGATGGTGAGCGCCGCGAGGCAGGCCCCGCGACCGCCGGCGGACCACGCGGCGGGGGTTGGTGCGTCCGGTCTGTCGCGACTCGCCGCCCGGGTGCTCGTGACTGCGGTCCTCGTCTATCTGTTCGCGCCCGTGCTGGTCACGGTGCTGTTCTCGTTCACCACGTCGCCCCGGCTCAGCCTCCCGATCGAGGGGCTCACCCTGGACTGGTACCGCCGGGCCTTCGCGGACCCGCTGTTCACGACCGCGCTCGCCAACTCGATGCTCCTCGCGCTGGTGACCGCCGTGGTGTCGGTGGGCCTGGGGGTCCCCTTCGCGTACGGCCTCGCACGGCTCCAGGGCCGGACGCGGGGCCGCCTCCTCACCATCAGCCTGCTGCCGGCCGCCGTCCCGGCGCTGGTGATGGGCATCGCCCTGGCCGTGTTCTTCACGGCGATCCATCGTCAGCCGGGTCTCCCCAACGCCGCGGTCGGCCACATCCTGGTCGCGCTGCCCTTCGTCATCCTGACCCTCAACGCGCGTCTCGAGACGTTCGACTTCAGCGTCACGGAGGCCGCCCGGGACCTGGGCGCCTCGCCGTATCGGACGTTCCGGGACATCACCCTCCCGCTCATCCGGCCGTCCGTCATGGGCGCAGCGCTGCTGGCGATGGCACTGTCCATCGACGAGTTCGTGGTGACCTGGTTCACCATCGGCAACCAGCAGTCGCTGCCGGTCCTCATCTGGGGCCTGCTGCGCCGTGGCATCGACCCGACCGTCAACGCACTGGCGACCGTGGTCCTCGCCAGCCTGGTGGCGCTGGTCGTGGTGTCGGGCCTGCTGTCACGGAGGCGCGCGTGAGCGGGGCCGCGATCCGGATCGTGGGCGTCGAGAAGCGGTTCGGGGAGCATGCCGTGCTGCATGGCATCGACCTCGACGTCGCCGCGGGCGAGTTCGTCTCGCTGCTGGGGCCGAGCGGCTGCGGCAAGACCACGCTCCTGCGGATCCTGGCGGGCTTCGAGCACGCGTCGTCGGGCCGCGTGGAGATCGGCGGTTCCGACGTGACGCGTCTGCCGCCGCACCAGCGGCCCACCAACCTGGTGTTCCAGCGGGGTGCCCTGTTCCCGCACATGACCGTCGCGGAGAACATCGGCTACAGCCTCCGGCTGCGTGGCTGGCCGCGCGCCCGCATCGAGGCGCGTGTCGAGGAGCTGCTCGCCCTCGTGCGACTCGAGGGCATGGGCGGACGTGGGCCAACCCAGTTGTCTGGTGGCCAGATCCAGCGCGCCGCGCTCGCGCGGGCCCTCGCGCCGGAGCCGGCGCTGCTGCTGCTCGATGAGCCGCTGTCGGCGCTCGACCTCAAGCTGCGCCAGCACATGCAGCTGGAGTTGCGCGCGCTCCAGCGGCAGCTCCAGGCCACGTTCATCTATGTCACCCATGACCAGACCGAGGCCCTCGTGATGTCCGACCGGATCGCGATCATGAACGCCGGGCGGCTCGTCCAGGTCGGCACCCCTCGGGACATCTACACCCGGCCCGCGACCGTCTTCGCATCCGACTTCATCGGCGAGGCGAACCTCATCCGGGGCGTTGTCGCGGAGGTGGCTGACGGACTGGCGACGCTGGCGGCAGGCCCGGCCACGCGTCTCGTGGGCAGGGCGGTCACCGACACGCCCATTGGCGTGGCCGCCACCCTGTCGGTCCGCCCGGAATCGATCCGGATGACGCACCTCGCGGCGCCGTCCGGTGCGTCGGGAGCGGCACCCGGTTACCGCGGCAGGGTCCGGGAGATCATCTACCTCGGGTCACGGGTGCGGGTCGAGGCGGTCGCGCCCGACGGCGTGATCGCATGGGCGGACCTCCGTGACGACGAGGCGGAGGGCATCAGCGTGGACGACTGGGTCGCGCTCGACTGGGCACCCGGCGCCGCGCGCATCTGGGCGGGTGGCCTCGCCGGATCGGAGGTGTGAGCGGCACGATCGGCGATTGACGGAGCGGCGCCCTGGCGCCCGCAGGCCTCGGATGTCACGGCGGGTCGTCTGCGACCCGACGCAGACCAGGAGACAGAGACGTGGACGATCGGATCAGGTCATTGCTCGACGCCCGGCTGCACCGCCGGGTGTTCCTCAGGGGCGCGGCCGGCGTGGCCGCCCTCAGCGTGCTGGGCCCGCGTCTGGCGGTGCGTGGCCAGACCCTCGGCGGGCAGCTCAACTACATCGGGTATGACGGCGAGGATGCCCGCAATGTCGCCAAGCCGTTCCTGGAGGCCAACGGGATCCAGGTCAACCCGACGTTCATCGCCGACCCGTTCGAGCCGCTGACCCGCTTCCAGACCGGCGGGCGCGGGCAGATGGACCTCATCTCGGACAACAAGGACTTCATGCGTGCGGTCCTGGACGCCGGGACCGAGTTCCTCATGCCCCTGGACCTGGAGCGCATCCCCAACGCAGCTGGGTTGTTCGAGGGGCTCAAGACGCCATCGTGGCTGTACCGCGACGGTGTCACCTATGGCATCCCCCTCATCTGGGGCGATGAGCCCTGCACGTTCGACCCGGCGGTCTGGGACGCGCCGCCACCCAGGTACACCGACTTCGCCGACCCATCCTGGGCGGGCGCCCTCGTGCTCGTGGATGACCCGATCGCCAACACCTGGCTGTGGGGCAAGAGCCTCGGCTTCGAGCAGCCGAACCGGCTGACCCAGGCCCAGCTCGACCAGGCTATCGACGAGATGCTCAAGACCAAGCCCAACGTGGTCACCTTCGCCGCCACCCTCGGCGACCAGGCCGACGTGCTCATCCGGGGCGATGCCACCATGGCCGTGGGCGGCTGGGCGTATCAGATCCTCATCGCCAAGGAGAAGGGCGTCACCCTCGCGGCCGCCTCGCCCGAGGTGGATGGCACGTACTTCTGGTCGGACGCGTACTCGATCGCGCTCGATGCGCCCAACCTGGACAACGCCTATGGGTTCATCGACTTCATGATGTCCCCGGAGGCCAACGCGGCGATCGCCACGGAACTGGGCTCCGGGTGCACGATCGAGGCGGCGCTGCCGCTGATGGACCCCGTGATCGCGGGCCTCTACCCCTATGACGAGGTGCGCGAGCCAGGCGGCGTCCTGGACACCCAGGTGGTGACGCCGCCCGCGGAGGACGACGGGGACATCGTGGGAATCGCCAAATGGCAGGAGGCGTGGCAGCGCTTCAAGCTCAGCTGATGCGTGCCGGTCGGCGCGGCCCTGCGGGGTCGTGCCGGCCGACCCGGGTCAGCCGCACCATCGACCTGTCATGTCTCGTCCGGAGGCCTTGATGACCAACGACCCGACGCTCCCCGACGTGGACCTGCTGATCCGCCATGCCTACGTCATCACCATGGATGACGATGGCACGCTCATCCCGGACGGGGCCGTGGCGATCAGCGGTCGGCGCATCAGCCATCTGGGACCCGACGCGGGCCTCGCCGACCTGCGCGCAGCCCGGGTCGTCGACGCGAGCGGCGGCCCGATCCATCCGGGCATGGTGGAGACCCACCTGCACGCCTCGTACCAGACGTTCCGCGGCGTGGTCCCCGACCAGATCCGCGAGGTGGACGTGTTCCCCGCCATCGAGCGGCGGTTCTACGACGTGGTCAGCGCGCAGGAGGAGGAGCTAGGCGCCCTGCTGGCCTGTCTCGAGATGGTCCGCAACGGCACGACCTGCTTCCTCGAGGCCGGCACCTTCCTGCACCCCGACGCTGGCGCCTCCGCGGCGACGACCGTGGGCATCCGGGCGCTGCTCGGCGACGTGTGCATCAACGACCAGCCCGGCGGCTTCGCCCAGGGCAAGGAGGCGCGCGCGGCCGGGTCCGACTTCATCACGCGGGCCCCCCATGACCTTGACGAGGCGCTCGCGCAACTCGGGCGGCAGTTGCGGCGCAACGAGGACCCCGACGCGCTGGTGCGCGGGCACATCGCGGTGATGGGTCTGGGCACGGCGTCGGAGCGGCTCCTGCTGGAGGCGAAGCGCCTCGCGAACGACGCGGGCGTCGTGCTCAACATGCATCACGCGTACTCCCTGGCGGACACGGAGGCGGATCGCGCGCGGTACGGGCGCGATCCGGTGCTCCACCTCGCCGAGATTGGCATCATCGATCGGCGCACCACCCTGGGCCATGCGAACCACCTGACGGACGCGGAGGCCGAGACGCTCATCGAGACGGGCGCGAGCGTCGCGTGGGCCCCGGCCGCGAGCATGATGTGGGGGCATGGGGGGACCCATCACGGCCGGCATGCCGAGCTGTGGCGACGCGGCGCGAACATCGGGCTCGGCTCGGACTCGGCGAACTGGAGCAACGACTTCGACCTGTTCCGACAGGCGAACCTCGCGGTGCTCACCGCGCGCGACGCCCACGAGGACCGGACGTTCCTGCTCGCCGAGGACGGCCTCCGGATGGCCACCCGCGGCGGGGCGCGAGCGGCCGGTCTGGAGGCGGACATCGGGTCCATCGAGGTGGGCAAGCGGGCCGACCTGGTGCTCCACACGCTCGACCGGCCGGAGATGCGCCCCACATCGGACATGATCCGGAACCTGGTGTTCTCCAGCCGGTCGCGCTCCATCCGGTCGGTCATCGTGGACGGGCGGGTGGTCCTGGACGAGGGGGTGTTCCCGCACCTCGACGAGCCAGCCCTGCTGGCCCAGGTCGACGAGGCCGCGCACGCCCTCTGGCGGCGCATGGGCTACACGCCGTTCAGCGAGCGCATCGACCGTCGCGCACGAGCGCGGTGATGCCGACCGCTCACGCCGGCAGCGGTCCGCCCAGCAACTCCCGGTAGACCGTGACCGCCCGCGCCAACTGGTCGGTCGACACCCACTCGTCGGCGGCGTGCGCCTGGGCGATGCTGCCAGGCCCGAGCACGACCGCCGGGATGCCCACGGCGCCGAACTCGGACGCGTCGGTCCCATACGCCACGCCGATGCCCGTGGGGTCGAGGCCCAGACGCGCGAGCGTCGCGCCCACGATTGGTGCCCACCCGTCGTTGGTATCCGGGTCGAGGGTGCCGTGGATGACCGGGTCTGCCCACTCGACCCGGAGCATCGGGTCCGCGGCGCGGAACCGGTCCAGCATCGCCAGGAGCCCGGCCTCCACCTCGTGACCGTCCTCGCCCGGCACGATGCGCCGATCCACGTGGATCTCACAGGACGCCGGGATGATGTTGACCTGCTCGCCGCCGCGGATGACGTTGACCGAGCCGACGGCACGCCCGGTCAGGGGGTGGGACGCGCGGATCGCCGGGAGGACGACCTCCTCGAGCTCGCGCACGATGGGCAGCATCGCGCTGATCGCGGACCGGCCCAGCCGTGGGTCCGACGAGTGCGCGGCCACGCCCTGCGTCCTGATCACGCCGCGCACGACCCCGCCATGGGCGACCACCATGCGCAGCTCCGTCGGCTCGCCCACGACGACCGCCGCGGGCCGCCAGCCGAGCGTGGGCAGATGGGCGTCCACGAACCGGTGGATGCCGGCCCGTGCCACCTCCTCGTCCACCGTGAACACGATCGCGCCATTGACGGCGGCTGCGCCATGAGGGCCGTCCATCTGAGCGCGAGCGTGCCCCGCCAGCGCGGCCAGCATCGCGGCACCGGCGCCCTTGGCGTCGCAGGCGCCCCGGCCGTGGACCCTGCCGGGTGAGCGGGTCCCCGCGAACGGCGGCACCGTCATCGCCTCCACGCCGACGGTGTCCAGATGGCACTCGAACAGGAGCCAGGGGACGCCTGCGCGCGCCTCGCGGGTGGTCACCAGCAGGTCGTCCGCCTCACCGGGCACCGGCAACCGCCGGCTGGTCAGGCCGAGGTCCGCGGCGAGGCCCTCGAGCAGCCCCACGAGGGCCGCCTCGGCGCGCTCGCGGCCGCTGATGTGACGATTGACCGAGTCGACCGCGAGCATCCGCTCGAGCAGGTCGGAGGCGTCGGGGTCCATGCCTCCGCGGAGCGTAGCTGGTGGAGCCACGCCACACGCGTCCCGGCCGCGACGACCAGACGCGCGTGTCGATCAGTCGAGGCGGAAGACCTCCGGCAGCCAGGTGACCCCGTCGGTGGCCACCTCCGGTTGGAAGCACGTTCGCATCAGCGCCCGCCAGCGCTGCGTCGCCTCCGCGGCCGCCTCGACCCGCAGCGCCTCGTCATGGTCGCCCTCCACCGAGTACTGCGCGAAGACGCGATCGCCGAACAGCCAGATCGAGTAGTCATGGATGCCCGCCGCGCGGATCGCGTCGAGCACCTCGGGCCACGTGTGCGCGTGTGCCTCCACGTACTCCGCGACCCGCTCCGGTCGTAGTCGGGCGGTCCAGGCATATCGCGCCATGGCGCTCCCTCCTCCGTGGTGTGCCACAGTGCGCCGTGGCGCATCTGCGGTGTCTCCTGGTGGCTCCGCGGCTACTCGCGACCCCCGGTCGCCGAAGCCGGTCCGGTGCTGTCGCTCGGGCCGCGCTGGACGAGTTCCACGCGGATCCCATCCGGGTCGAGCAGGTACACCGACCGACCGCCCACCCAACGGCCGGCCGTGGGCGTCACGGGCGCGTTGACGGCGCCATGCCCCGCGGCGATGGCGCGCGCGTGGACCGCGTCCACGTCATCCACCTCGAAGCAGACATGCGCGGTGCCTGGGTTGGCGGTCTGCGGGTCGATCGGGGTGCCGTGGGTGCCCCGGTACTGGAGCAGCTCCAGCAGGGTCCCGCTCGCAGGCTCCTCCAACAGCCCGACATCGAGCGTCACCCCCGGATAGCCCACCACCACCTTCAGATACGCGTCGTCGCGCACCAGCCGCTCCAGGGCCCGGAGGCCGATGACGTCGCGATAGTAGGCGATCGATCGGTCCAGGTCGGAGACCTGGAGCCCCACGTGCCCGAAGCCCACCGTGCGCCCACGCGCGTCACCGCTCATCCTGGCCCTCCTCCGCGCCCACCAGCCTGCCGACATCGATGCGGTACACCGTCTGCGGCCTGCCGGCTCGCGGGCCACCCTGACGACCCAGTTCCGTGGCGATGCCGGCCCGTCGGAGCGCGGTCATCAGACGCCGTGCGGAGCGCGCCTCGATGCCGTACGCCCGTGCCACGTCCGCCGCGGTGACGGCCGACACGTCCACCTGCCGAAGCGCCCGCGTGAGTCGCGTCAGCGACAGGGGGCCAAGACCCAGCTGCCGCGCGACGCGCGCGCTGTTGACGTCCGTCTCGCGCAGTCGCAGGGTCACCGCCCTGCCATCCCGCGGCACACGTGTCAGGGCACCGTCGGGGTAGGCCACGTGCAGGTCGGTGTCGCGCTCGCTCATCACGAGCGCGCGCCGGGCGTTCTCCTCGGCGCCGGGCACCGTGGCGCCCACACCGATGCCCATGCGCAGTCCCGGCTCCGAGCCACCCAGGTCCAGTGGGCCGCCGTGCCCCGCGGACAGCCGCTCGATGGCGGCCTCGATGGCACCCCGGTTGGTGTGGACGATGAACGTCCGTCCGTCGAGGTCGGCGAGTCGCCCTTGGAGGCTCTCGGCGAGGTCGAGCGCACGCTCCCGCACACGCAGGCGACGCCGCTCGACGCCGTACTCGCCCCGGCCGTCTGGGCCCACGGCTGGCATCCTCTCCCTGGAGGGGCCCGACACCGCGACCATGACCGCGGCGGGCTGGGTGGTCTCGGTGATGGCGAGGCGCGCCTGGAGTGCCGCCGCATCCAGCGCCTCGCGCAGCACGGCCCGGGTGTGGGCGATGCGCCACGTGCCGACCCCCTGTGCCCGCAACTCCCGGTCCACCTCGCCCAGGCACGTGACGCACAGGTCCACGTCCCCCGCCTCGAAGCGGGCGCGATGGAAGGCCACCAGCTCCGCGCTGCCGCGGACCCGTCCCGGGTCGCCATCCACCTCCAGCTCCAGCACGTGCTTGGGTGGCTCGAGGCCGATGTCCTCGTACGCCTCGCGCACCACATCCGGCTCGATGGTGTCGAGGCTGATGCGCGGCAGCTCGCCGCGCCGCTCGCGGAGCAGCCCGACGAGCGTCCGATACAGGTCGGCGCCCGAGTGCGGCACGAAGCGGAGGCTCGCGGACAGTCGCCCGCTCGCGCGGGCGACGGAGTAGGGGACCCGACCCGTGAACAGCAGCACCTGGCAGACGCGGTCGAGCTCGCGTGCCAGCGCGGGTGCCTCGTCCACGGAGCGGTATGATCGGCCGACCACCTGGTCGGCGAGCCCGCGCTCCGTGGCGACCGACAGGGCCAGCGCGACCGAGTCGGCCGGTCCGATGACGCCGATCATCCGAGCCGGCTCGTCGGGTGGAGGGGTGATTTCGGCCACATTCGTGGTATGTTACGCCCATGGAGCCACCGCGCACGGCCGGGGAGGCGCTCGAGGCCGCCCCGGACCTCGTCGCCCTGCGCCGGGACCTCCATCGTCATCCGGAGGGGCGCTTCGCGGAGCGTCGGACCGCGGCAATCCTGGCAGACAGGCTGGAGGCCGCGGGCTATGTCGTGCGCACCGGCGTGGGCGTGACTGGCGTGGTCGGGGAGCTCTGTGCCACCGCACCGGGACCCCACGTGGTCGTCCGAGCGGACATGGATGCGCTGCCGGTGCAGGATCGGAAGGCCGTGGCGTATGCGTCCGAACACCCCGGTCTGGCCCACGCGTGTGGCCACGACGTGCATATGACCGTGGTGCTGGGGGCCGCCCAGCGGCTGGCGGCAGATGGTATCCCCCGTGGCCGCCTCACGATCGTGTTCCAGCCCGCCGAGGAGCGACCGTTCGGGGAGCCGAGCGGCGCACAGGCGATGCTCGATGACGGGCTCCTTGCTGAGGGTGACCCGGACGCGATCCTGGGGCTCCACGCCTGGCCGGACCTCCCGGCCGGGGTCGTGGGGGTGGACGACCGCACCGCCATGGCGTCCAAGGACGCCTTCTCCGTGACCATCACCGGTCGGGGTGGCCACGCCGCGACGCCCAGCCGGGGACGCGACGCCATCCTCGCGCTGGCGGCGCTCGTGCAGGCGCTCCACGCCGGGGTGGCGCGCAGCATGGACGCCGCTGATCGGGTCGCGTTCAACATCGGCACCGTGGCCGGCGGCCGCTCCCAGAGCGTGGTCGCGGAGGAGGCGTCGCTCACCGGGACGCTCCGGACCGTGGACCCGAGCGTTCGCACACGGCTCCGCGAGGCGATCGAGCGCATCACCGCGGGTGTCGCGGCAGCCCACGGGGTGGGCGCGGACCTGATGTGGGCCGACGAGATGCCTGCCGTGACGAACGACCCGCGGCTCGTGCGCCGTGCCCTCGACGTCACGACGCGGGTGCTCGGCCCCCATGGCGCGCGGTCGCTGAAGGACCCGCCCATGACCGCCGATGACTTCGCCCTCCTCGCGCTGCGGGCGCCCGCGGTCTATCTGAAGCTGGGCGTGGCGGGCCCGTCCGGCACGCCATGGCCGCCCCTGCACAGTGGCCTGTTCGACGTGGATGAGCGGTGCATCGGCGCCGGCGTGGCAGTCATGGCGGCCCTCACGGCCGACCTGCTCGCCCATGGCCTGGGGGCGCAAGGGGACCAGTGATGAGCGAGACCAGGGTGGGGGTGATCGGTGCCGGCGCCATGGGGGAGGCGCACCTGGCGGCGTACGCGCAGCTGCCAGACGTGCGTGTCGTGGGCATCGCCACGCGGAGTCGCGTGCGTGGCGAGGAGCTCGCCGCCCGGTTCGGCCTGGGGGCCGACGCCGTGTTCCCTGATGCTGCGGCCCTCCTCGCAGCGACCCGACCTGACGGCGTCAGCATCTGCACCAAGGACGACGCGCACGTCGCGCCCACGCTCGCGGCGCTCGATGCGGGTGCCGGCGTGCTGCTGGAGAAGCCCATCGCCAACGACGTCGCAGGCGCCGAGGCGATCGCGGCTGCCGTCGAGCGCACCGGTGGCTTGCTCATCCCCGGCCACATCCTCCGTCACGCGCTGCCCCACCAGCGCCTCCGCGCGGAGATCGCCGCGGGGGCGATCGGTGAGGTCGTGGGGGTGTCCGCGCGTCGGGATCGGATCCGTGCCATCCATGAGCAGTACACGCACGTCCACCCCGCGTTCCTGATCTGCGTCCACGACATCGACCTGGCGCTCTGGGTCACCGGCGCGCAGGTCACGCGCATCCGCGCCATGGAGCATCGGTCGCCCGGTGACGCGCAGCCGGACATCCTGTGGGCCCACGCGGAGATGGCGTCGGGGGCCATCGCCTCGTTCGCCACCGCGTTGCTCCACCCGTCGGACGTGCCCGTGCCCATGTCCGACCGGTTCGAGGTCTATGGCACCAAGGGCGTCGCGGTCCTCGACCTGACGACCCCCGAGCTGATGATCCATGCGGGGCCCAGCCGTGCGCCCGACTGGCTCGTGGGCCTGGGGGACGGCGGCGGGGCCATGCTCGCCGAGGCGAGGCACTTCGTGGCATGCCTGCGCACCGGGTCGCCCTCGGACGTCATCTCGGTGGGGGAGGCGCTCGCCGGGGTGCGGGTCGCGGACGCCATCGTCCGCTCGGCGGCCGCGGGCGGGGCGGACATCCGGCTGGAGGCGTGAGCATGCAGGTGACCGACCGCATCTGGCTCGTGGGCAGCGGCGCCTACGGGTTCGGGCTGACCCACCCCTCCGACTGTCACGTGTGGCTCATCGACGGCGGCTCGGAGGCGTGCCTCATCGACGCGGGCTCGGGAGCCGACACGCCGGCCGTGCTCGCGCGCATCGACCGGACCTCCGTGCGTCGCGGGACCATCGGGCGAGTGCTCGTCACGCACGCCCACGCCGATCACGCGGGTGGCGCCGCCGGCCTGCGCGATGCCCTGGGCGCCGAGGTGTGCGCCTCACCGGAGGTGGCCGCCATCCTGCGCGCCGGGGACGAGCGGGCGGCGAGCGTCCACATCGGCCGGGCGCAGGGGACCTATGCCGCGGACTACGTCTACCGTGCCGTGCCCGAGGTGCGGGAGGTGGCGGACCGGGAGCGGATCCGCGTGGGCGAGGTGGAGGTGGAGGTGATCGCGACGCCTGGCCACGCGACCGGGCACACCGCGTATCTGGTGCATGACGGCGCGCGAGCGGACCTGTTCACTGGCGACACCCTCCTGTTCGGAGGTCTGATCATCCTCCAGGACACGTGGGACTGCGACCTCTCGGCCCACCTCGCGACGATCCGTCGCCTGGGCGAGCACCATCACGACGGCCTGTTCCCGGGTCACCTCACGTTCAGCGTGAGCGACGGCATGCGCCACGTCCGGACGGCGCTCGCGGCCCTCGGACGAGGCGCCATCCCGCCGACCCTCTGAGCCGTTCCGCGCCCGCTCGGAGCCCGCGCACGCTCAGGACGCTGCGCTGACCTCGGTGCCTGCGAGGAGATGCTCCAACTGGGCGGTGCGCCGCCTCGGCTGGAGGTCGATGAGGGACTCCTCCCCATTGCCGTTCGCAGGATGCTCGTCGGGCGCCGGCAGCGGGACGCCGACCTCGAGCCCGACTGGGTCAGCAGCCTCCCGGACGGTCGGGCGAGGGTCCCCAGGGTCGATGTCCGGGCGGGTGCCACTGGCGCCGAGCAGGTGGTCCCAGGGCCGTCGTCCCTCGGCGAGCATGGCGCTGACGGCATCGGCGTCCATCGGGCGGGAGAGCACGAAGCCCTGGCCCAGGTCACAGCCGAGCGAGCGCACCAGGTCCAGCTGGGCGGTGGTCTCGATGCCCTCGACGACCACCTTGGCATGCAGCGCGGCGCCGACGTCCACCATCGCGCGCAGCAGCGCGGCCCCGCGCTGGCTGTGGACCGCGTCCTGCACGAACGAGCGGTCGACCTTGAGTGTGTCCACGGGGAAGTCCCGCAGGTAGCTGAACGAGGAGTATCCGGTCCCGAAGTCGTCAAGGGCGATGTGGATGCCGGCCGACCGGAGCCGTCGAAGCAGCCCGTGCACCGCCGCGCTGTCGCGCATGAGCACGTGCTCGGTGATCTCCAGCTCGATGGACGACCGCGCGATGCCGGTCGTCGCGATGACGGCCTCGATGTCATCCACGAGGCCCGGCCGCTGGAGCTGGCGCGCGGAGAGGTTGACGGAGACGCGCAGGTCCCCCATGCCCGGCAGCCGCTGCCACGCGACCAGCTGCTGACACGCCTCCTGGAAGACCCAGCGGCCGATGGCCACGATGTCGCCCGTCTCTTCGGCGAGCGCGATGAACGCGTCCGGCATGCGCCTGCCACGCTGCGGGTCCTGCCAGCGCACGAGCGCCTCCATGCCCACGACCGAGCCCGCCATCGGCTCGATGGCGGGTGTCTCCCCGAAGCCACTGTGGAGGCGCACGATGGGTTGGTACTGGAGCCGCAGCTCTTGGCGCTCCACGATGCCCCGCAGGGCGCGCCTCACGGCGCGCCTCTCGGCGGCCGCGGGTCGCATCGAGGGTGCGTACACCACGACTCCGCCCCGCTTGGTCCGCTTGGACTGGCGCATGGCGTAGTTCGCGTTGCGGAGCAGCTCCACGGAGGTGTCCCCGCCGTCGTCGCTGAAGGCGATGCCGACGCTCGAGTCGATGGAGACCCTGTCCCCGAGCGACGCACCGGGGTCCAGTGTGGCCCACCGCAGTCGCTCCGCGAGCGCCACGACATCATCCCGGTCGTCGACGTCCTCGATGAGGACCGCGAACTCGTCATCGCCCAGCCGGGCGATGGCGTCCGTCGTCCGGACACCCGATCGCAAGCGGTCGGCCACGATCCGCAGCACCGTGTCGCCGTAGGCGTGACCGTGGCGCTCGATGGTGGCCTTGAAGCCGTCGAGCCCGAGGCAGACGAGCGCCACGGCCCGGTGGCTCTGACCGTCCTGCGAGAGGCAATGTCGCAGGCGGTCGACAAGGAGCGCCCGGGTGAAGAGCCCGGTGAGCGGGTCGTGCAGGGTCAGGAAGCGGATGGCCTCGTTGGCGTCTGCGTAGCGCAGGATGAACAGCACCACGAACCCCACGATGATGGCCGTGCCGATGACCTCGAGGGCCAGGAGCGTGACGTCGCCCGTGGCCGTGCCACGCCATAGAAGGAGCACCGAGGCCGCAAGCACGTATGACGTGCTGAGGACCCATGCGAGCATCCCGAAGCGCCGAAGGGCAGGCAGCCCCAGGTAGGGGACGGCCGCGAACAGAGGGACCAGACAGGCCATGGCGATGGTCGGGGCCAGGGCCGGGGCCAGCGGCAGGAGCAGCAGCATGCTCAGGAACAGCCCCACGGCGGCCCGACCCAGGTAGCGGGGCGCGTCCCATGTGGGGCCGCCGCGGCGCGTGAGCAACAGCCAGCCGGTGAGCATGAGCATGACGAGCGCGACCTCGACCGGTCGTTCGTCGTCGGCGAGGAACGCGACAGCGAGCGCGCTGATGGCGGCGAGCGCCGTGGCCACGGCGGAGGCTAGGACCAAGCGTCTCAGCCAGCCGACATCATGTCTCAGACGGTCGATCTGGCCAGCGTCGCGAGGGTCCGCGTGAACGGTCAAGACCAAACCCCAGGGGTCGTCCAGCGGGCGGACGCAGAACCAGTGCCCGTCAACGTTCCCGCTCAGGCATCCTGCCCGTCGATGGGAGGTAGGTACCTCATCGGCAGTACTCTCCGTGCCCGCTCGACATCGCGCGCCCTTCCTGCTGTGATGGCGACGGCGACCGCCACGCACCCAGCATGCGGACGTTCGGCGATGCAGGGCGCTGCCACGCCACCACAGCAGCGAGGCTGTCATGAGCGAATTTGCGACCTCTGACGCGCTGGTGAGCACGGAGTGGGCACGGGGGCACCTCGGCGACGACGGGGTCCGGTTCGTGGAGGTCGACATCGATACCTCCGCCTACTCCCAGGGTCACATCCCGGGCGCGATCAGCTGGGACTGGACCCGACAGCTCTCGGACGGCGTCCGTCGGGACATCGTGAGCCGTGAGGAGATGGGGGCGCTCCTGTCGCGCTCGGGGATCGGTCCTGACACCCGCATCGTGCTCTACGGTGACAACAGCAACTGGTTCGCTGCGTGGGCGTACTGGCAGCTCAAGCTCTTCGGCTGGCGGCAGGTGAGCATGCTCGACGGAGGCCGGCAGTACTGGCTTGACCATGGCCTGCCGGTCTCGATGGACGTGCCCGTGTACGCCGCGACCACCGTCGACCTGCCGCCCATGGATCGGTCGCTGCGTGTCATGCGGGATGAGCTGCTGGCTCGTCTGGACGAGGTGGGCACCTCGCTGTGCCTGGTGGACGTGCGCTCGCCCGCGGAGTTCCACGGGGAGGTCATCGCGCCCCCCGGCCTGACCGAGGCCGCGCAGCGCGCCGGCCGGATCCCCGGGGCGACATCGACCCCCTGGGCGCAGACGCTCAATGCCGACGGCACCTTCAAGGATGCCGCCACGCTCGCGGCCTACTACGCGGCCAAGGGGGTGCATCGCGACCTGGAGGTCATCGCCTACTGCCGCATCGGCGAGCGCTCGTCGCATTCCTGGTTCGTGCTCCACGAGCTGCTGGGCTATCCGAGGGTCAGGAACTACGATGGCTCCTGGGCGGAATGGGGCTCGCTCATCGGTGTGCCCATCGAGAAGGGCGCGCCCGCACAGTAGCGTGGCGGTGCCAGCCGACGTGGCCCAGCCCATGCGTCGCGACGCATGGGACGCCCCTCGGGTCGCCAGGGCCGTGTGCGGGCGTCGCTCGATCCGAGTCGCGCCTTGGGCGGCCGCTGCGCCTTGGGCGGCCGCTGCGCCGCCGGCCTGCCGCCAGGCCTCAGGGGCTCGCGGGTCGTCCCACCCACGAACCTGGCCATGGCGATGGGATTCGGCTATGCTCGGTGCCTGCCGAGCGGGAGTAACTCAGCTGGCAGAGTGTCTGCTTCCCAAGCAGAATGTCGCGGGTTCGAATCCCGTCTCCCGCTCCACCCCTGTTTGACTTGACTGGGAATCTCGTGCCATCCGAGGTGTCACGTCGGGTGGTCACGGTCGTGCCATGGCACGCACGAAGGCAGATCCCATGGTCGCCCGGCCGCCCTGCCCGAGACACCCCGGCAGCCGCCCCGACTCGATGACTCCGAGCGCTGCCGCTTGAGCGACGCCCACCGCCGACCCTTCTATCGGTGCGTGACGCAGGCCGGGATGCGGGGCCGCGGTTCAGCGTGTCGGTCGCGGTCCGCCAGCCGACCGAGCAGCCCCCCGACGCCGGTGCCGCGTGCCCGACTTGCGAGCACCGGTACGCCCGCCACGAGGGCATCGGGACCGGGACGGGACATCGTCCTCGGCCATGCCGAGATTGCCCGCCTGCTCATCGGCGTCGTAGACGGCACGAGCCTGCGGTCGGCCAGCGCCGACCTCCGGCGCCACATCCTGCGGAGCACGGCCGACGGGACGAGCCGGCGGGTCAACCCCTGGGTCAACCATCTCGACGCGTACGCCGCGGCGGTCCTCGCCGAGCTGCACCCGAGGACCTGGCCGCGGGTCGTCGTGCTCGACGCGCGATGAGCATCCCGACCTGGGCCCGAGGCCCGGCCGCGCCAACGTCGGCGCCAAGGTCCTGACCCTCGTCATGTCGGCGCTGGCCGGTGGTGATCACATCGGCCACGTGGACGCGCTGCGGGCGGGCGGCACCGGTCGGGTCCCGGGCCTCGCGGTCGAGGCCGCCTCGACCGTGGGCACGTTCCTGCGCAGCTTCCGCTGGGGCAATGTCCGCCAGCTCGACCGGGTGAGCCGGGAGCTCTCGCCCGTGCCTGGGCCGCGGGCGCCGGACCTGGGGACGCCCCGGCTCACGATCGACCTCGATCCCGCCATCTGCGAGACCTATGGCCTCCGGAAGCAGGGCGCCCCCCGCCAGGGCCACGCCGGCGTGCGTGGGATCGTCGCGTGCTCCAGCGATTGGGCCGAGCAAACGGCGGCGGGACCTGGTCCGACCCACTCATCCTCGGTTTGAACCCGCAGCGGCCTGGGCTCGGCGTCGGCCAAGGCGACGATCGCGAAAGGCGCTGTAGGCACGCCATAGAGCGTCATGGTCGAGGTCAAACGTCGCGTCTGCAGCCTCAGCTGCGGCCTGGACGTCGCCATGGCGTATCAATCCATCCATCCTGCCAAAGACCATTTCAGCGGTCTTGGATGTCCGCGTGTCCCCGACGGGCACAACCAGACGCTCCGCTTCGCGCGTCTCGACCTTGAGTACGCCGCCGCCGTAGGCTCGACCCTCGATCTCCGCACTGAGCAGCGTAAGGGAGCTGCACATCGCCACCGCGAGGACCCGTGCTGCTGGGCCGCTGGGGTGAAGCGAGACCCCATGTAGCAGGTTGGTGCTTCGTGCGCTGAGGTCGTTCACGATGAGGCGGGGCCCGAGGTGAGACATATACGGAATGAATGCGTCTGGTCGCTGCCGTGGAATCGGGACGGCGTACCAGGGCTTCCGGACGCGGCACTTGTAGCGCCCTGGGATTCCATCCCGCTCACCCTCGCTCAGGTACATGCCAACGGACTCGGGCAGGTCCCTGTCGCCCGCCAGATCCAGCAGCCAACTCAGTTCAGCGGGTCGAACTGTGAGACCTGGAACATCGCGGGGTCTCCTCACCGCAGGCGAAAGGACACTCGGCGGCAATCCCCGGGCCTCTGCCTCATGGGCGCTGAGGACGAAGAAGTCGTTGGCGCCCGTGACGAAGCCGATGTCGACCGATGCGAAGTCACCCAATCGCTGGACTCCCTGGCTCTGCACGGCGCGTCGGTAGACCTCGCCAGCATCGGCGTCCACCGCCGAGCTCCACCGCTTGGCATCGTGGCCGTTGCCTCCCTCGACCACCGCCAGATCAAGGGCTTCCAGTCCATCCGCGTCGCGAACACGCACAACCTGAAGCCCCGGGGGGCCATCGTTGGAGGCCAGCAGGAGGACGGCATCGACCTGAGCCTCGGGGAAGACCATGCGGTCGAACGCGATGACCACAAGAGACGCAAAGCGGCGGAGCAGGAAGTCGCGGACAGGTTGCCCGTAGTCCGTGTGGAGCAGCTCGGCTGGGAGGACGAGCGCGAGCCGACCGGTCGGCTTGAGGAACCCAGCCGCATGCACAGTGAAATGCGCCCACGACGATGCCAATCGGGTCAGCTCGACGCCTTGGAGCCGCGCCCGCCCAAGGGCCTTCTCACGATCGGATCCGGTGAATCCGTGATATCGGATGTACGGAGGGTTGCCGATTGCCACGTCCACCGGCGCAACCTCGGTCGGGTCGAGGTCAAAGAAGTCGAGGACGCGAATGTCGGCGTCCGGGGCCAGCGAGCGGGCCTTCTTCGCCTCCGACGGCTCGCGTTCGACCCCGATGAGGTGCGACCCAGATGCTCCACCGCCCAAGTCCCGGAAACGATCAACGAGCGCGGTAACAAACGCGCCGTCACCACACGAGGGCTCAAGCACCCGCTCATCGCGCGATTGGACCCCCCAACGGACCAGGAAGCGCGTCAGCCCCTCAGGCGTGTAGAAGGCGCCCCGCGCCTTCATCTCATCGAGGGGCTCGGCCGCCGCAGGGGTCATGGCTGCATCCTTGCCCCGCGCAGAGACACCTTGCCTGTCACGTCGAGGTGTCGTCGGCTCTAGCGGCCTCAGCCCCAGTGCTGGGCGCCGGGCCAACGGCCTGCTCTGGGATGGCCACGGGCGCCTCATGCCTGAGGCCGACCAGGTCCTGGCATGCCCGATACAGGACGCGGTCGAGGCTCAAGTCGGCAGGTACGCCCACCTTCCGATATGTAGTGGGCCGGCTGGGGGACTCGGGCGTGAAGCAGAAGATGCCGACGCCGTCCTGGACCTGGGCCGCGGTATGGGCGAAGGCGACGACCGCTTCGAAGTCGGTCTGGCTCACCACCCGCGCAGCAATGAATAGGTAGCTGCTCGGCGGCACCGCTCTGAGCCAGGTGGTGAGGTTCCCGCCAGGGGTCGATTCCGGCGATTGACCTTGCATCGCCATGATCCGGCCGTACTCGGCCTTGAGGTCAATCGACTTGAAGGCGACCTCCTTCACGCGCTTCGCGAGGTCGGCAGATCCCGGCCTCCCAATAGGCTTCTGCTTCGGCGACAACGGATGGCGAGGAGTCCCGACCGCCTTGGCTTCCAGCGTGAACCGCACCACGCCGGTATTCGGGTACGTCAGGTCGAGGTTGTGATTGGCGAACACGAATCCCGGCACGCCACCTCGCGTGTACAGGTTCAGTCCGGCGCAGTCCTCGAGTATCAAGGCAAGTAGGTCGTTGAAGAAGTCGCCTTTCCCGTTCTGGAGATCGCCGATGTCCGCCACCCCAGAGGCGACGTTGGCGTCGAAGGCTTCCATCGCCCGCACGAAGTCATCCTCGACCTCGTTCCAAGTCCTCGGGTGTGCCGCGACGGCGGCGTCGTACATGGCGCGCAGTGGGGCACATGCCGGCTTGGTGGCGACGACCCTGCTCGTGGTCCGGACCTTCGCCGTCTGGCGTGTCATGGGCTCAGGATGGCATGCCAAGGCCACCGATGAGTGGCGTTTCCCCGTACGCACGTTCCCTTGAGTTCGACGGTCCTACTGGCCACGGGTCTTTCCATGAAGCTGTGGCCCGCGGGCTGCCGTGCCTAGCGCCAGGAGCCCTTCTCGAGGCCGGCGCGCACCCCATCGTGGTCCGACGGGGTCGGCGGCGGCGCCACCACCTGGAACGCCTTCAGGCGCGTGGTGGCCCGGATGCCGCGCGTGCCGCCCCCGGGGATGAACGCGACAGCGCCGGGCGCCAGGGCGACCGTGCGGTCGTCCATGGCCAACTCCCCCTCGCCCTCCAGGACCACCAGGGCGAGGTCGAGCCGAGGCGCGTGCACGGGGATGAACTGACCCGGCTCGAGGCACACGACCATGGCCTGGAGGTGCTCGCCTCGTCCCACGGGCGTCGCGGTGAACGCGTCGGCCCGGAACTCGGCCACGTCGTCGTAGTGGGCCGAGAAGCGGCTGGATGGGGGGCTCGGCGGGTTGGTCATGATCTCGTCCGGTCCTGCGGCTGGGCCTGGTGGGCAGCGAACCAATCATAGGCGCCGGTCGGACTCCGGCCTGTGTCTGACGGCGGGTGGCCCCACGTGCATATCGATGCCTGGCGCGTCACCATGGGGCCACGCACGCCACACGCGACCTTGGCCGCTCGGGCGGGCTGGGCGCCACCACGTCCTCTCGTGTGGGCTTGTCGCAGCATGTCGACGGCCGCACAGCACGCGAGACCGCGCCCGGAGCGGACGACCCCATGGCCGGGCGTGAGCCTAGGCGCGAGCAGGAGACCCCATGAGCCACGACGTGCTGCCCCACATGACCCCGGAGATGGCCGAGAAGCGCCGCGCACTGGCACCCGACACGCTCGATGCGTAGCGCCGGTTCAGCCAGGCGGCGTTCGCCGAGGGGGCCATCCCCGCGGTCACCAAGCAGCTCCTCGCCGTGGCCGTGGCCCACACGACGCAATGCCCGTACTGCATCCGGGGCCATACGCGGGAGGCGCTGCGTCAGGGCGCCTCCCAGGAGCAGGTCATGGAGGCGATCTGGGTCGCCGCCGAGATGCGCTCAGGCGGTGCCTACGCCCACTCCGTCATCGCCCTCGACGAGATGATGGCGCACGAGCACACCGCGGGCGACTGACCGGTCGCCCCAGTGACGGCGCCCGAGCGTGACGCGCCCGAGCGCCTCGATGACCCGGCGGTCGCTCAGGCCTCGCAGTCGTCGAGGCCCGCCGCGTCAAGAGCGTCGAGGGCGTCCTTGGCCACGAGCTGGGCCGCGTCGAATGCCATCTGGCTCAGCGCGAGGGCATCGGTGTCACCGTCCCGAGCGGCCGTCACCTGGTCGTCGGCGCTGCGCTCGTAGAGCAGGAGACCGCCCAGCGTCCGACGCTGGATGCTCGTCAGGGAGTCCGGCGTGGGCACCCCCAGCAGGTCGCCACGTATCGCCCTGATGTCCTTGAGCATGGTCTCCGATGCGGCCAGGTCCATGGGTCCCGCCCCGGGCTGGAAGGGCGGCAATGCGATGAGGCGCTCGAGCAGCGGGCTGACGGCGGCCCACCAGGCCCTCATCTCGTCGCATGTCGGCTGCGCCGCCACACCACCGCCCCCGGGGGCCGCGTCACCGGCCAGGTCCACGAGCCTGAGCAGGCCCGACCTGCCCTGGTAGTAGATGCCCTCTGCCGGCACATCCTTGGGTATCTGGAAGCCCAGGAGCCCGGACACGCGGTTGCCCTTGCCGAGGTTGACCGAGTCGATGTCCTTGAGCTTGGGCTTCTTCGCATGCTCGATCCGTGTCGGGCCCCACATGTAGCCGTTGGCATCCCGGAGCACGAAGCCGCTCCGGTCGACCGCGAAGGGCATGTCACCGGTGTTCTGGAGCATGACGGTGGCGAGCACGAAGCGCGCGCCACTCGCAGGTCGCCGATCCTTGGCGAAGCGCTTGTATGGGTCAACGACCGACTTGACGGTGACGTCCACCGTCGCGCCGTCCTGGTCGGTCAATGTCACAGCCTCGCCCACCTGAGGTGTGGGCAGGCCCAGGTCGGCGGGGATGAGCAGCACCGAGCCGCCCACGACCGCCGAGACCAGCACCGCATCGATGACCCGATCCGCCGGCACCACGAAGCCCACATACCCCGAGATGCTGCTGCCGGCGCCCACCGTGGTGTTGGACAGCTCGGCCTGTGGGAAGTCGTCGGGCACGTTGGGGAAGCCGTAGCCCCATGTCGCGCCGGTCGTGTCGTGGAGGTACACGCCGCCGTGGTAGGCCTCGATGCCCTCGTCCCCGAGTCCCTCGTAGGTCAGGACGACCAGGACGAACTTGCTGCCCGGGTCAGGCGGCTCGCCCTCCGGGTACCCCGTGAACGGGTCCAGGACCTCGTTGACGGTGACGGACCCCTGCTCGACACCCTTCTCATCCACGTACGTCGCAGGCGTGCCGACCGCCACCGGCCCGCCCTGCGCTGCGACTGATGGCGCCGTGCCCACAAGGGTGATGAGCGCCAGCATGACCATGAGGGCCTTCACGTGTCGCGACATGTCTGCCTCCCGCGGCCGGGATGCGTCCCAGGACTCCCGGACGGCGGAGCCTAGACCTGTCATACCTCGTAGGCAATACCGGGCCGGCCCCTGGGCCCGCACCGGTGCGCGCGGTCGCGCCGGCACGCGCCGGGTCCGTCCGCGTGGGCTGGCGGACGGTGCCGTGATCGAGGCACCATGCGCGTCATGACCACTCCCCATGAGGACCGCATCTCACCCGCGGACAGGGCGTTCGCAGCGGGGCCCGACGCCGAGCGCGAGGGCTGGTACGAGGTCGAGCGGCTCGTCCGGTCCCTCACCCCGACGGAGTGCCTCGTCGCTGGCTACTACCGCGACCCGGATTGGGCGGTGCGTGACGTGGTCGCGCACATCGGGACGTGGCTCGCGGAGGCTGGTGCCCAGCTCGAGCGCATGGTCGTTGGCAGCTATGGCGGCCATGACGTGGACATCGACGCCCTGAATGCCTCGTTCCTCGCCGCGATGCAGGGCCAGCCGTGGGATGTCACTTGGACGCAGGCGAGCGCTGCCCGCACGCGCATGCTCCAGGCCTGGGCGGGTCTCCCAGGACCCGATGACGAGTCCGCGTGGTGGGTCCACAAGTCGGGGCCCGAGCACTACGAGGAGCACCTCGCGCGACTCCGGGAGTGGACCGCAGAGCTCATCGCGCGTCGCTGACCTCGGGCGCGCGCCGCCCGGTGCATGATCGGGCCGTCGGCCGGTCACCCGGGGGTGACTCGACGGCTGGGGGAGCCGCCCGGCGCGTAGGACAGCCGGCGATCGGCCCTCTGAGTCGGCGGGCGCGCCGGGATGCCGTCGGTGGCTCGGTCGTGGCTGCCGGTCGGCCCGATCATCCGCGCCTCGCATCGGCTCGCGGTGGGCGGTCATCTCAAGCGGGTCTCACGATTCTCGAAGACCATAGGCGCTCGCCACCAGCCGACAGGAGGTCGCCGTGACCCAGTCGTTCGAGCCAGCGCCCAGCCCGACCCCGCGCCGGCCTCGCGATGAGGATGGTCTTCCCTGGATCAGGACGACCCTGCTCGCCCTCGTCGTCGCCGCGCTCATCCTGGGTGGCCTGGGGGTCTGGTACGTCCTCTTTCGGCCGCCGGGCCCACCGCCCATCGGGACGGGCGCGCCGGTCATCCCGGGCTCCAGCGCGACCAGTTCCGCTGCCGCCAGCACGAATCCAAGCCCTTCCGACGCGCCGGCCTCGGCGCCCCCGACCAGCGTCGCCCCCGCGGGGACCGTGCCGCCGGCAGGCTCGCTCGACGGGACCTGGTCGGTCGACCCGTCCATCGGCTCGTTCGACTACGCCGCGGGCGACTTCAGCGGCTCGTGGGTGGGCTATCGGGTCCAGGAGGAGCTCGCCGGGGTGGGCGGGCAGGAGGCGGTCGGGCGCACCCCGAGCGTCACCGGCAGCCTGACCATCCAGGGGGCGACGGTCACCAGCGCGCGCCTCGAGGCCGACCTCGCGACCCTCGTGAGCGACGAGGCGCTGCGCGACGGCCAGCTGGCCCGCCAGGGCGTGGAGACCGAGCGCTTCCCCACCGCGACCTTCGTGCTGACCGTGCCCATCGAGCTGGGATCGCTGCCTGCCGTGGGGCAGGACGTCGCGGTGACGGCCACTGGGGATCTGACTATCCACGGCGTCACCAGGCAGGTGTCGATCCCGCTGCACGCCGCGCTCCACGACCGGGTCATCGCGGTCGCCGGCTCGCTCGCGTTCGCCTGGGATGACTTCGACATGGAGCGGCCGTCCGCGCAGCGCGTCCTCTCGGTCGCGGACGACCTGACCATGGAGACCCAACTGTTCCTCACGCGGAAAGGATGAGTCCAGATGCACATGACGCAGCGGAGCCACCGTCCCGGGGTCGTCGGCCGAGGGCGCAGGATCGGCGCCCTCGGGTCGCTCGTCGCGCTGCTCGCCGCGGCCGGGCCGGCCGGACCGACGCTGGCGCAGGGCGCCGCCCCCTCGCAGCAGGGCGCGGCACCCTCGCCGGCGGTCGGCACCGCTGGTGCTCCCGCGGCCTCGCTCGACGGGACCTGGGTGGTCGACCCCGCCATCGGCTCGTTCGACTACGCCGCGGGCGACTTCAGCGGCTCGTGGGTGGGCTATCGGGTCCAGGAGGAGTTGGCCGGTGTGGGCGGCACGGAGGCGGTCGGGCGCACCCCGGACATCACGGGCAGCATCACCCTCGCGGGCACGACCCTCACCGCTGCCGAGCTGACCGCTGACCTGACCACCCTCCGGAGCGACGAGTCGATGCGGGACGGCCAACTGGGCCGCCAGGGCATCGAGACGGACCGCTTCCCGACCGCGACCTTCGTGCTCACCGCACCCATCGCGCTGGGCTCGATCCCGGAGGACGATGTGGCCTTCGACATCACGGCCACCGGCGACCTCACCATCCACGGCGTCACGAGGAACGTGTCCATCCCGCTCGCCGCGATCCGCTCCGGCGACATCGTAGGGGTCCGCGGGTCATCCACCTTCACGTGGGCCGACCACGGCATGGAGCAACCGACCTCGATGCGCGTGGTGTCGCTCGCGGATGACGTGACCCTGGAGCTCCAGGTGTTCTTCCGTCACGACCCGGGCGCGCAGGACCCCGGCGCGGTCGCGCCCTCAGGTGCTCCCGCGGGGTCCCCCGCGGCATAGGCACACCGGCCTGGCGGGGCGTATCCGCTACAAGCGGCCGGTGATGGCCAGGACCGCGACGAGCCCCCACAGCACCGTTGCCAGGACGAGGACCACGAGGAACACGGGCTTGTGGGTCTTGTGCCGGAAGACCGCGCGACCGGCCCACGCGCCCGCCACCCCGCCGATGAGCGCGACACCGTGGAGCACGGCCTCCGGGATGCGCCACCCGTCGCGCGTCGCGGCGCGCTTGTCGATGCCATAGGCCGCGAACGCCACGGGCGACCAGCCGACCATCCAGGCGAGCAGCGGTGACCAGCCCAGGCCCAGCCACAGCAGCACGAACAGCGCGACGCCCCCGATGACCGAGCCGAGCACCGCGGGCCGGTTGCGTGGGTCGAGCAGCCCGGACCGTTGGCGCCCGGTCAAGGTGCGCCTCGGCCGCACACACGAGCACGCAGGCCGCCCGGGGTCGGACGGCTCACCGCGCACCCCAATGGAAGCTCTGCTTGGCGATCCGCAGGTACACGAACGTCTCGGTGCTGACCACGCCCGGAATCCGCCGCAGTCGCTCCGCGAGGAACGCCAGCAGCTCCGCGTTGTCCCGGCACACGGTCTCCACGAGCAGGTCGAACGTGCCCGCGGTGATGACCACGTAGGTCACCTCCGGCAAGGCGGCCACCTCGTCCGCGACGGCGAGCAGGCGGTCGCTCTCGCAGCGGACCCCCACCATGGCCATCTGGTCGTATCCCAGGCGGAGCGGGTCGGTGACCCCCACCACCTGGAGGATGCCACGCTTGATGAGCTGCTCGGTGCGTGACCGGATGGTCGACTCGGCGACCCCGAGGTCCGCGGCCATCCGCGTGTAGGGTCGACGGCCATCCCGCTGGAGCTGGTCGATGATGACCCGGTCCAGTTCGGTGAGGGGTTCCTGGGTCGTGTCCGCCCGGGTCCGCCGCGTCGTGGCCGATCGTCGAGTCCGTTGCACGTGCGCCACACTAACAAAGCGACGACGCAGAGGCGGGGGTCCCCGCCATCGCCGGGGCAGGTACCATCGGCCCACCCGGGGAGGACCCACCTTCCCCCGTCGTGACACCCAGGCCACGACGGTCCCTGGAGCTCGGACGTGACGACCGACCAGCTCGTGCTCATCGTGGGCGTGGGCGTCCTCGCGCTTGGCGCGCTGTGTGCCGGCCTCGCTGCGGCATGGCTCTCGGGCCGCCGGTACGCGGGGTCCTCGATGCTGCGCCCCGGTCTCGCCAGCACGCCTTGGGGCGCACCATCCGAGCCCTCCGCAGTCACCTCGGAGGGGGACCTGGAGGCCCCCCGGCGGGCGGTCCGGGACCTGACCGTGCGCACGGTCGCGCTGCTGTTCCTGGTCGCGGTCGCGTTGGTCGTCGCGATCAGCGGTCGCTGGCCGAGCCAGGCGCCGGTCGTCTACGCGCTGGTGGCGCTTGGCACGCTCGCGGTGGTGCTTCTGGGGGACCTCCTCCCGACGTCGGTACCAGAGGGGCTTCGCGGCTGGGCCCAGTCCATCGCGGCCGTGCTGTTCCTGACCATCCTCGTGGGTCTCACCGGTGGGGTCGCCAGCCCGTTCACGGCGGGGTTCTTCCTGCTGGTCGGCGCAGCCGCCCTGTCCCGCGACGGGATGGCACCCATCGTGCTCGCGCTGGTCGCGGGCCTGGCCGCGGGCGCGGTGGAGCTGGTGGTCGCGAACCAGGGCGCGCTCGACCCGGACACCGTCCTCGCAGTGACCTTCCAGGCGCTGGCACTGCTGCTGCTCGCGGTGGTCGGCGCGGTCGCGGGTCGGGAGCAGCGTCGTGCCCGTGATGCCGCCCTCCGGCTCGCCCGGTTCGACCCGCTCACCGCGCTGTACAACCGGGCGCACTTCTTCGCGGAGCTGGAGCGTGAGCTCCGCCTGGCCCAGCGCGCCGGCCGGTCGTTCGCGCTGCTGATGGTGGACCTCGACGGCCTCAAGCCCATCAACGACCAGTTCGGGCACCAGTATGGCGACCGGATGCTCCAGGCCGTCACGCAGGTCATCCAGCAGTCGGTGCGAGCGTCGGACACGCCTGCCAGGTACGGTGGCGACGAGTTCGTGCTGCTGCTGCCGGACACCGATGCCCCGGGTGCCTACGTGGTCGCCGAGAAGCTCCGGCGCGACATCGCGGCGCTCAGCATCCAGGTCAGCGATCGCTCCATCCGGACCTCGGTCTCCATCGGCCTCGTGGCGTACCCTGACGATGGCTCCACCGTGGAGGAGCTGATGGCCGCCGCCGATGCGGCCCTCTACGAGGCGAAGCGCGGTGGGCGTGACCGGATCGTGGGCTACACCACGCGGACCGAGCGTGTCGCCACCCGCATGGGGGCGATGGAGCGAGCATCGACGATGGCGTCTCCGGCCGCGACTCCGCCTCCGGCCGCGACTCCGCCTCCGGCCGCGGCGGCACCACCGACCGCGACGGCACCCCCCGCCGCGGCGGCACCACCGGCGACGGCGGCACCACCGGCGACGACGACACCCCCCGCCGCGGTCCGGTCACGTGAGCGGGCGCCGTGGGAGACCAGTGCCGACCCAGCCTGGGACGCCGGGCAGCGGCAGCGGGTCGCCGTCCGTGTCGAACCGGGCGATGCCGCTTCGGCCGCGCGGACGGACCCAGGCGAGGCACGCCCACCCGGCATCACGGAGCCGCCCTGGGGCGCCTGACCCTGTCGGTCCGGCACGACACCGCCCCGGTCCCGGCCGTCCCGGCCCGAGCGCCGTCCGGGCCCTCCCCGGACCGGGTGTAGAGTCAGGTCGTGTCCAGCGTCCGACAAGCCTCCGAGCGGGGCTTCGGCACACGTGCCATCGCGAGCGCCACCCGACCCCCGGTGGTCCACCAGGGTGGCAACTCGGTGCCCATCTACCAATCCGTGACGTTCGAGGCGGCCGATGCCGCCGAGTTGGGTGACATCCTGGCCGACAGGCGCGCGGGATACGCCTACGCCCGGTCCGACAACCCCACCGCGAGCGCCCTCGCGGACGCCCTCGCCGACCTCCACGGCGCACCGGCCGGGTTCGCCTTCGCGAGCGGCATGGCGGCCATCCACGCCGCCCTCGTGTCCCGCCTGCGGGCGGGTGACCGGGTGGTGGCGACGCAGGCGCTGTACGGCAGCACCCGCACGCTGCTCTCCCGGGTGCTCACCCGCTTCGGCGTGGTGGTGGAGTACGTGGACATCACCCAGGAGGACGCCGTCCTCGCGGCGCTCGACCGGCCCGCGCGCGTGCTGTACTTGGAGACCATCGCCAACCCCACCCTGCTGGTCGCGGACCTCGCGCGCCTGTCGGAGGCGGGCCATCGCGCGGGTGCCACGGTCATCGTGGACAACACCTTCGCGTCGCCGTACCTGTGTCGACCGCTGGACCTGGGCGCCGACCTCGTGGTGGAGTCGCTGACCAAGTGGGTCGGTGGCCATTCCGATGCGCTGGCGGGCGGGGTGGTCGGGCGCAGGGACCTCGTGGCAGGCGTCCGCGACACCGAGATCGAGACCGGCGGCATGATCGCGCCCCTCGCGGCGTTCCTGGTCCTGCGGGGCCTTGAGACGCTGCACGTGCGCATGGACCGTCACGCCGCGAACGCGCTGGCCCTGGCACGGCTCTTGGAGCTCGACCGACGGGTGATGCGGGTCACGTACCCTGGGCTGCCGTCGCACCCGCAGGCCGCGGTGGCCCGACGGCAGTTGCGCAACGGCGGTGGCCTCCTGGCGCTCGACCTGGGTGATCGGGCGAGCGCGGCGCGGTTCCTGGACGGGCTGTCCATCCCGCCTCGCACGGCGTCCCTGGGGAGCATCCAGACGATCGCGGTCCACCCGGCCTCGACCACCCATCGCCAGCTCGATGACGGGGAGCTCGCCGCGGCCGGCATCGCGCCCGGCCTGGTGCGTGTCTCGGTGGGGCTGGAGGACGTCGAGGACCTCAAGGAGGACATCCTGGGTGCGCTCGGGGCCGCGACCGGACCGGGAGCCGCCGGGGACGTGCCTGCGTCGACGGGGTCCCCGGGCAGTCAGGCAGGCATCCCCGCCTGACGGCGGTCGTTCACGCGAGGACCCGAGCATCGCCACCACGAGCCTGAGCCGCCGGCGACCCTTCTCGCCTCTCGACGCGCTCGCCCGCATCGGCGGTGCCGCGTGGGCGACGCTCACGAGCGTCCGGTTCGCGGTCCTGCTCATCCTGCTCATCGCGGTGGCCGGGGTCATCGGCTCGCTGGTGCGCCAGTTCCCTGCTGCGGCGCTCCACGACCCGGCGGGCTATGCGCGCGAGGTCTCGGACATGCACGTCCGCTGGGATGGCATCGAGGTCATGGGGGTGCGCATCGGACCGGCCTTGGTGGACGTGTTCGATCGGCTGGGTCTGTTCCGGATCTTCTCGGCACCCTGGTTCGTGCTGCTGCTCGTGGTCCTGGTCATCGCCATCGTGTGCTGCACCCTCGACCGCACGCCACGACTGTGGCGCCAGGTGCGGCCGGGTCGCGTGGACCAGCCCCTGCCGTTCTTCGACCCGCGGCTGGCCGACCGGGCGGTGCTCCAGGGGCTGACGCTCACGGCGGACCAGGTGTCGGGGGCGCTCCGGCGACGTCGGTTCCGCGTCCAGCGTCGGGTGACCGCCCTTGATGGGTCCACCATGTGGGTCCAGGGGGACCGCAACCAGTACTCCAAGCTCGCGACACTGCTCACGCACCTCGGGCTGATCCTGTTCCTGGCGGGGGGCGCGGTGACCGTCGCGCTGGGGTTCGAGACCGTGGTGTTCGTGGGGGAGGGCCAGACCGCGCCGGTGCAGCCGGTGGGCACGCCTCGGAACCTGCTGGTCAAGGTGAACAGCTTCCGGGCGCCCACCAACCCCGATGGCTCGTTCGCGGACTTCGTGACGGACCTGTCCGTGTACCAGGAGGGCACTGAGGTCGCACGCAAGGAGATCCGGGTCAACGACCCACTCGAGGTCCAGGGGTTCGTGTTCCATCAGAACACGTTCGGGCCCGCCGTGGACCTGACCATCCACGACCCGGACGGTGCGCTGGTGTGGACCGGGCCGCTGCTGCTGGACGACCAGGTGGCGGGGTTCCCCAGCGGCTTCATGACCATCCCCGGCTCCGATGTGGGCATCCTCGCCGTGCTCACGCGGACGGCCGATGGCGTGAGCGCGCTGGTGCTCCAGGGGGTCGGCCTGCCGAACGTGATCGACGATGGCGCGGCAGGGCAGGTGGAGGGCACCGACCTGTTCCGGGTGGTGGTCGGCCTGGGCGGGACGGTGGACCCCGCTGCCGCGGGCGGCTATGCCGTCACGTGGGACCGCGCGGGGGCCTGGACGGGCATGGTCATCAAGAACGACCCAGGCGCGCCGGTCATCTGGGTCGCCTTCCTGTTCCTGATCGTGGGCCTGTCGCTCACCTTCTACTTCCCGCGCCGTCGCGCATGGGTCCGCCTGGACGGGGACGTGGTCCGGGTGGCGGTCCTCGCCGACCGATACGTGGACACCGGGCGTGAGCTGCGTGGCGTGGTCGAGGAGCTGCGGGTTCGGGCGGGAGTGGCCTCGTCCTCGATGGCCCCGTCGTCGGTGGCCCCGCAGGGGTAGCGGGTCGGCGGGCGGTCCCTCAGTGGTAGCTGGACCGCTTGAACGCCATCTTGCGGGCGGCCTTCGCCACGGCCTTGGAGGGATGGTGCTGGCCCAGGGCCCGCAGGACGTCGTCGGTGCGTGGGTGCGGGGCGTGGAGCATCGCCTCGATGGCCTCCACCTGCTCGGCGTCGGGGCCCAGCTCGCTCACGTGCGTGGCAACCTCCAGCGCGCCCTCGCGGTCCAGGATGGAGGCGAGGGTCTCGATGAGCACGTCCTGGAGGGCCTCCGGCGGGATGCTCGAGCGGTCCTCGTAGCCGTTGGCGACGAGCCACAGGAGCGCCCGGACACGGAGCGGCTCCACCTCCAGCAGGCCACGGACCTCCGCCTCGGCGGCCGGACCTGCCAGGTCCAGGACATGGAACATGAGGTTGGCCAGGTCCATCGGCGTGACGTCCCCGTCCTCCATCACGGCATCGCCGAGACCGCCGGTCAGCGCCTGGCGGACCGCTTGCGTGAGCTCCCATGCCGCGGTGACCGGTCGGGCCGCGATCCAGCGGCCTGCCTCGTCCCGGACGTCATCGGGGGGCCACATGGCCGTCTCGAGCAGCAGGTGGAGGGCCGTCGCGGTGGCCAGCCCACCACGGACGGGCGCATCAAAGCCGTGCTCCTGGAACCAGCGGTTCAGGGACCAGGTCGCGAGCGGGGTGAGCGAGACCCGGTCGTCGGCGACGGTGAGGGCACCGAGTTCCGCGAGCGGTCCGATGCCTCGCCTGACGAGGTCGTCACCGGCCCACCGTCGCGGGTCGATGCGCGTCTCGGAAGGCTCGGGGATGTCGTACTCGTACTCCAGGCGCGCGGTCAGTTCGTCCCTCAGGGTGTCGACCCCCGTGCTCGTGGCGCCGTACAGGCGCACCGGGAGCGTCATGACGAGCTCCGCCACTGACCCCGTCCACCACGCGCGGAGCGGGCTCCCCCGCCCTGGGTCAAGGACCCCTCGGAGCACGAACGCCTCGAACGCCGCGCGCCAGTCCTTGAGCGGCTGTCTGCCCAGCTCCCGGCCACGCTTGGTGGCGGAGATGGACCCGTGGCGGACCTTGACGAACCCCGCGGCCCTCGCCCAGCGGAGCACCAGTGCCAGGTCGTACAGGTCGGCTGTGGTGCGCATCCGTTCCGCGACCGCGCGGACGATGGCACCGTCCTCGCCCTCGATGCCCAGGAGCGGCACCAGGGCCCGCCCATCGGCGAGCGTGAGATTGCCCTGTGCGGTGAGCCTGCGCGGTCGTTCGAGGTAGCGCGTGAGCGCCGTCAGGCGGCCCAGCGCGACCGATGCCCGCGCGGCGTCCTCCAGCTCCGCCACCGATGCCAGGTCCACGGGCGGCAGGGGGCCCGTTGGACCCGAGCCTGACCCGTCCTGGTCGCCCGGGTCCTGCTGGTCGTCCTGGTCGTGCAGGTGGTCGAACGGGCCGGCCGGGCCTGTCGATGGGAGCCCGGGGCCCAGGATGGCATCGCGCTCGTCACGGGTCCGGGCGTTGAAGCCCTGGATCCACGCGTCGAGCTGCCGCTGGTCGGTCGGGTCGATGCCCTCGGTCCGCATCTGCCGCACCAGCCGCGTGACGAAGCTCTGGCGCGAGATATCGGCGATGGCGGCCTGGAAGCTGGGTGCGAGGGTCTGGAGGACAGCGCGGAGACGCGGGAGCGAGTCGCCGGTCAGGTGCCCCTCGCGGTGGAGGAACGCGAGGAAGCTCGCGACATCCGTGATGACGCGGGCCTCACCGTCATCGTCGAGCGTGACCTTGCGTGGGAAGAAGTCGAGGAGCAGACCCTCCAGGTCATGGGCCCGCCATTCGGCGATCCGACCGTCGGCATAGCCCCACTTGTAGGTCAGCATCATGTCGGCCACGAAGGTGTCGCCATCCTCGGGGCCATCAGCGTCCGCCGCGTAGGCGGCGATCAGTCGCTTCCGCGCCTCCTCGAAGGCGTCCTCATCGTCGGGTCCGAAGCTGGTGCGCACGCCGCACATGGTCGCACGACCAACCTCCCACTTGGGACACCGCTCGTGCCCGTCGCTGGGCGCACGCCCGGCAGCTTCGCGAGCACGGGGGCTGCCACGGCAACAAGCGTGTGGGCCCGGCCCGCAGCACCGGGTCGAGGGAGCTGACCGGATGGTCGGCGAGGTCCACGAGCCAGCCGCCCCACGAGCGGAACCAGTGGAGGAACGCGGACCCATCCGGGACCTCGGTCCCGAGCGCCCGGGCGAACGCCGCCCGTGTCGCGCGGAACAGGCTCGAATCGGCCCGGTAGAAGCGCGTCCCGCCTGCGGGTGACGACTCACCCACGAACAGCCAGCGCACTCGGTCCGGCCGGATCCGCGTCCGGAGCTCGTCGGTGCCGCCTGACGCGTCCGAGGGCCGGGGACCCGTACGGCACGGGCGACTCGCGCGCAGCCACCACCCGCCTTGTCGGACCCCGGGGCGAGGCGGTCGAGCTCCGACGCGTCGAGCCCCGACGCGTCGAGCGCGTAGGGGAAGCCCTCCTCGTGCACCCGGTCGATGAATCCCGTAGAGAGAGACGCGGGCAAGCTCCGCTGCGCGCCCGATCGACACCTCGCCCCGACGATACCGGCGCAGCGCCAGTTCGAGCCGTTCCCCGCGGAGCCCGTCACGCAGCAGCCGACGCGCCAGCTCGGCTCGGTCGAGGGATGCCTCGCAGGCGAGTTCGCCCAGCTCATCGATGAGGTCTCGCCGTGCGTCGCTCAGCCTGTCCGCGTGATGCGCAGTCGTGGACGCCATCCGGGGGTGGCTCCTGCGCGCGCATGATCCAAGAGGATCGGCGCCCGCAGCCGGAGGACGCGGGCGTGGCAGCGCAGCGGGGGCTGCGCCCCATGCGTATGGCAAGATGTATGGCATGGACAAGACGACCGTCTATCTGCCCCCGGACCTGCGGCGCGCGCTCCGGGAGGCCGCACGCATCCGGCGCACCAGCGAAGCGGCCCTGATCCGTGAGGGGATCGCCTTGGTCACCGCCGCGACCCAGCCGCCCGAGCCTCGGCTGCCGCTGTTCGAGAGCGGCGACCCCACGCTGGCCGAGCGGGTCGATGCGGCACTCGCGGGCTTTGGCGAGCGGTGATCCTCCTCGACACGAGCGGTCTGTTGGCAGCGATCGACAGGAGCCAGGCCCACCACGAGGCGGCGGCACGCGCGCTGCGCGACGCGTCACCCCCGCGCGTGCTCTCGCCGTTCGTCCTTGCCGAGCTCGACTACCTGCTCGCCACGCGGGTCGGGCTCGCGGCGGAGGCGGCCCTGCTCGACGAGGTCGCACGAGGCACGTACCAGTTGGAGGCCGTGGGCCCGTTGGACGTGGCAGCCGCCCGCCGTGTCATCGACAGGTATGCCGAGCACGCCATCGGGCTCGCGGACGCTTCGATCGTGGTGCTCGCCGAGCGGCATGGCACCACCGACGTGCTGACACTCGATGAGCGCCACTTCCGGGCGATGCGGACGTCGGACGGACGGCCGTTCCGGCTGCTGCCCGCCGACGGGCCCTGACAGCGCTCGCCGATCACCACCAGGTGCTGGCGGGCGCGCGAGGCGCCGACGTACATCAGCCGTGGGTTCGCCGGGTCCGTGGGGTCGGCCTCCACCAGCGCGATGGCCTCGCGCTCGAGGCCCTTGAAGCGTCGGATGGGGAGCGCGTCGCGCAGCCGCCCGGACACGAGCGTCTCCGCGGCCTCGCCAGGGTCGGCGGCCGGCTGCGTGGGGCGTGGGAGCTGGGCGGCGGGCGCGACACGAGGTCGTGCCCGTCGTCGATGCCATTGGGGTGCGTACCGTATCGGTCGCGTGAGGAAGCGTCGCTGGCCCGATGGTCAGGGCAGCGGGGCTGAGTCTGGGTGCGGGACTCGCGTGGGGGGTGGGGCGCACTGCGCGAGTCCGATAGGTGCATCACCCCGGGTGGCCTGTTGGGTCGACCAGGGCGACGCCAGCGGACGCGGCCAGTGCCGCGAGCCGGCGGTCCCGGGTGAGCACGGGTCGGTCGGTGGCGCGAGCGAGGACGAGATAGGACGCGTCGAACGCGCCGGCACCGATGTCGAGCGCCAGGCGCATCGCCGCCGCAGGGTCCACGTCCTGGGACGAGATGACGGTCATCAGCTCCTCGAGCGCGGCTGACGCCGTGGCGGTCGCGTGCTGTGGCAGGCGGTTGCGCCGCGTCGCGCGCACCAGGGCCTGTGCGACCTCCATCCAGCACACGCGCGGCACGATGGCGACCTCCGGCGTGCCGAGGATGGCCGTGCGGAGCGCCTCGTCCTGATGCGCCTCGTCCGGCAGGAACCAGCCCACGATGACGCTCGCATCAAGGATCACGGAGGGTCCCAGCGGTCGTCCTGCTCGTCGCGTCCGGCCCGCACGAGGGCGACGGCATCCTCGGTGCCCGTGGCCACCGCCATCGAACGGACCATCGCGAGCAGCCGCTCCGCTCGTGCGATGCGTCGTTCGCGTGCCTGGGCCGCGGACGACGTGTCGACCGCCGGCGAGACGGTCACGTGCTGGGCGTCGGTCGGCCGGACGTCGTGGTCGGATCCATAGGGCATCGACAGCTCCCGAACCGAGTGCTCGGGGATGCGGACCCGTCCGCCGACCCGGAGCGCCGAGAGCCGACCGTCACGCAGCCACCGCCGGACGGTCCGCTCGGTGACGCCACAGACGGTTGCCACCTCAGACACCGTCATGCCTGTCATGACAGGATGATACACGGCATGACAATGACTCATCAGGCCCGGGCGCGGCTCACCGTCGTCGGGGGCTCGCCCACGCGTCAGGCGAGCGGATCCACCCGGCGGAGGTCCGGATACCGGGCGAAGTCACGGTCGGGCGCTCTGCAGCTCCATGCCCCACTCGACCGCGAGCGCGGCGAGATGCGCATCCGTGGTGTGGCCGGCGCTGGCCCGGCCGCCCAGGAGCATGCGCGCGAGGACGTCGCGATGACGTTCGGTGGGCACCGGCACCCGGACGTTGGGACGCTCGAGCCAGCCCTCCACGACCGCCCATGCAGTCTCGATCGAGATCGGGCGCTCGAGGGCCCGGGGATGGGACGAGACCCGCAGGAACGCGAGGACGGACGGCCAGGGGATGCCCACGATCGGGGTGTGGATGAGGGTGCGCACCAGCCACTCACGTGCGAGTGTGATGACGCGCGAACTGGCGGTGGTGCGCCCAGATCAGCAGGTTGGCGTCGACGATGACCGCATCCGAGGTGACCGGCGGGCGAGTGTCAGGGGCGCGCGGGGCCATCGAGGGGCCCGAGGGCGGCGGCGACGTCGGTCACATCGATGAGCGGTGCCCCGGTGTCGAACACCGGCGGCTCGTACGGCGGCAGCTCCGCGCGAGCGTCGGCCTGTGCGAGCCCGCGTCGAATCAGGTCGTTGGCGACCCGCGACAGGGACCTACCCGCGCGCTCGCGCCGCGCTCGTGAGCGCGGCCGCCACGTCGTCATCGAGGTTCAGGGTCGTGCGCATCACGAGTCATCATGCCTGATGACGCACTCGGTCACGACCAGCGAACGTCACGACCTCGCGACATGGAGGGGGACGGGCCACTCCGACCGGGGCGTCCAGTGGGCCTCCTGAGGTAGGGCTCCACAGGTCCTGTGCATGAGTCGGTCAGCCGGTCGAGCCCGAGATCGCTCGGGGTGCTGGTGCGGCCTCGGAGGGATCGGCCGTCCCATCACGCCTACCTCGCCCGTGTGACGATCTCGCCCGCCGCGGGCATCTGGAGGAGCAGTGGCCCGAGCACGTAGTACCGCCCGCGTCGCTCGCCGGTCGCAGAAAGCCAGCCCCCACGGACCGCCAGTTCGAGGTCGCGGGTCGTGTTCTGCGCCGAACGACCGGTGAGTCGGCGGTAGTCGCCGGCACGCAGGTGGCGATTGACCCAGGCGTACGCAAGGCCATCGATCATGGAGGCAGGGAGCGATCCATCGGCGACCGCCCGACGGAGCGCGATCATCACCTCGCCCAGCCCACGGAGCCGTTCCAGGACGTGGTCAGCCGCGCCGGTGAGGGACGTGACGAAGTACCGCACGAACCCCGTCGCGTCGTAGCCGGGCTCATAGTCACCGCCGATGGCATCACGGATCGCGGTGAAGTAGCCGGTGCGGTCGAGGTCCAGCCGGGCATCGAGGGACACCAGGCCGTCGAACGCATAGCCACCACGCCCCAGGACTAGGCGCGCCAGCGCGCGAGCGGTGCGGCCATTCCCGTCGTTGAAGGGATGGATCGCGACGAACTCCAGGTGCGCGAGCGCGGCGACGGTCGGCGCCGGGAGCCGGTCAGTGGCGGTCGCCATCCAGCGCGACAGCTGACCCATGAGCTCGGGCACATCGCCTGACGGCGGCGTGTTGAAGACCGGACCTCCGTCGGCGTCCACCACGCGGTTCTCGCCGCGTCGGTACTCGCCGGGCGTGAGAAGCGGGCTCTGGTTCCAAAGCACCCGCCGATGCAGCTCTCGGATGACGCTCTCGTCCGGGACGACGCGTGCCGCGATGAGCTGGTCGGCGAGGTCCAGAGCCTCCCGCGTCCCGATGACCTCGCGCGCCTCGCGGTCCGTGACGCGCATCGAGCCCTCGCCCGCCAGAAGGGCCTCGACGTCGAGGTCCGACGCGGTGTTGCCCTCGATGCGGGTGGTCCCGTGCACGGTCCGGATCCATGCGCGCCGTCGCATCCAGTCGGCGTGTGTCGGGTCGATCGGCAGGCGAGCAAACAACCGGCGCCGCTCGTCCAGGTCCCGGAGCGGCGTCGTCAGCGCTCGCGTCCGCAGTCGGTATCGCATCGGGCCTCCGGTAATACGTGACCATATTACCGCTAGCGGTAAACAAGCAGGATGCTACCGAGGTAGGCCCGGGCTGTCCATGTTCCTGGACGTGAGGTCGACGACTGCCATCGCCCCATGCGAACGACGTCCGTGATGGACCCGCCGCCTCGCCGGGCCACGACAGCCGGACGCCCACCGCGGACCCGAACTGGCCACCATCGACCATCGTCGCGGATGTGCTACGGTCGTCGCATGATCGAAGTGGCGTCGAGGGAATTGCGCAACAACACCCTCGCAGCGACCGATGCGGAGACGCGTGCCCGGCGCCTCGGGACCCTGACCAGTGCGCTGGGGTTCGATCCGGTGCCCATCGATGAGCCGGTCACGGAGGCATGGGCGAGTCTTCGCATCCGACTGCGCGACCACGGTCTGCGGATGCCGGTCAACGACTCGTGGATCGCGGCCACGGCCATCGCGCTGCGGATCCCGGTCGTCACCCAGGACGCCGCCTACGTCGAGCTCGAGGGCCTCGACATCGTCCGAC
>DAOTUX010000051.1:0-2435 GCA_034436475.1 Chloroflexota bacterium
GCTGGCCAAGTGGCTCGCCATCGACGCCCGTCTGTTGATCCTGGACGAGCCCACCCGGGGGGTGGACGTGGGTGCCAAGGCCGAGATCTTCGAGATCGTCGACCGACTCGCCGCACGTGGCGCGGCCGTCCTGATGATCTCGTCCGAGCTCGAGGAGGTCATCGGCTTCTGCGACAGGGTCGCCGTGATGCGGGACGGGTCCATCGTCCGAACCCTCGAGCGAGGCGAGATCGATCGTGAGCGGGTCATCGAACTCGCAGTCGGAGGGAACTGACATGTCGAACGGGCGAACGCCGGTCCCCGCCAGGCCACCCCGGACGCTCGGTCTCAGGGTCGGCCACTCGAGCGTGACGCTCCTCATCCTGCTCGCCCTGTGTGCGATCTTCGCGATCCTCTCGCCCGTGTTCCTGACCCAGGTCAACCTGACGAACGTGCTGCGTCAGTCCACGATTGTGGTGATCGTGGCGGTGGCGGGCACGATGGTCCTCATCAGCGGCGGCCTCGACATCTCCGTGGGTGGTGTCCTGGCGCTGTCCGGGGTCGTGTTCGCGCAGATGGCGGTCGCTGGCCTCCCGCTGATCATCGCGATCCTGCTCGCGATGCTCGTCGGAGGGGTCGTGGGCATCCTCAACGCCGTGCTGGTGGTCCGGATGGGCATCACGCCCATCATCGTGACCCTCGGGACCCTGTACTTCGCCAGGGGTCTCGCGTTCATCGTCGCCGACGGGAGGGCGGTCGTGAACGGCCTGCCCGCGGACTTCATCGTCCCGGCGCGCACCTACGTGGGTCCCGTGCCCACCCCCGTGATCGCGGCGGCCATCGTGGTGGTCCTGTTCTACGTCCTGCTGCACCGGTCCCTGCTCGGCAAGTACACGTACGCGATCGGTGGCAACCGCGAGACCGCGGTGCTGTCGGGCTTGGCCGTGGGTCGTGTCCAGGGTGCGCTGTACGTCCTGTCCGGACTGGCCGCGGGCCTCGCCGGCGTGATCCTCGCCTCGCGCCTCGGCTCCGGTCAGCCGGATGCGGGGCTCGGGTTCGAGTTTGACGTGATCGTGGCGATCATCGTGGGTGGCACGAGTCTCGCGGGTGGCCAGGGCACGGTCGTCGGCACCGTCCTCGGGGCGCTCATCGTCGCGGTCCTGGGCAACGGGCTCAACCTGCTCGGCGTGCAGACCTTCTTCCAGTACCTGTTCCAGGGCGCGGCGCTCATCCTCGCGGTGCTGCTGGACCAGAACCTCAAGCGGCGCGCGCAGATGGGTCTGGGGATCCGGCTCGGGCGCCGACCCGCGGACCCCTCCGATGGCGCGACACCGGCGTCGGCACAGTAGTCCGAGGAGACCACGGATGGCGGGACTCGATGGCAAGGTGGCGATCGTCACGGGTGGTTCGCTGGGCATCGGCCGAGCCGCCGCGGCGAGGCTCGCCGCGGAGGGTGCGGCGGTCATGATCTGCGGCTCCGATGCGGCCCATCTGGAGGAAGGGCTCGGCGCGCTGCGGCGGCGCGGGGACGTGCGGGTCGACGGCGTCGTCGCGGACGTGGCGGTCGCCTCCGAGGTGGACACACTGGTGGCCACCACGGTCGAGCGATTCGGAGGGGTGGACATCCTCGTCAACAGCGCCGGGATCCAGCGGTACGGCAGTTCGCTCGACACCGACGAGGCGATGTGGGACCGGGTGATGGACGTCAACGTGAAGTCGATGTACCTCACCGCCGGCAGGGTCGTGCCCGAGATGCGCAGACGGGGTGGCGGATCGATCGTCAACGTGTCGTCGGTCCAGGCGTTCATCGCGCTCCGCAACTCGCTCGCGTACGTGACCAGCAAGGGGGCGATCAACTCGCTGACCCGCGCGCTCGCCCTCGATCACGCCCCGGACAACATCCGCGTGAACGCGGTCTGCCCGGGTTCCATCGACACGCCGATGCTCCGGTGGGCGGCGGACCTGTTCAAGGAGGGCCGAGAGGCGGACGACCTCATCGAGGAGTGGGGGCGGATGCACCCGCTCGGCCGCGTCGGCACGGCCGAGGAGGTCGGCGCCGTCATCGCGTTCCTCGCGGGCTCGGACGCGTCGTTCGTCACGGGTGCCGCCATCCCGGTCGACGGCGGCCTGCTCCTCACGGTGTCGGTCGCGGTACCCGCGTCCCAGGCATAGGCAACGGAGGTCACGATGGCCACCTCGTCCCTGCGAGCCCGCACCATCGCGGCGGGGGTCCGCCGACTCCCGACGGACTACCCGGAGGCGATGGACGCTCCGCTGTGGGTGTACGCCCTCGGCGACCGCGCCGTGACGTTGATCGATTCCGGCATCCCGAGCACATGGGACGCCGCGCTCGGAGGCGCGCTCGCGGCGGAGGGGATCGAGGCCCCGGACGTGCGGTGCATCGCACTCACGCACGGGCACCCCGACCACCAGGGCGGTGCTCGAACCATCCAGGG
>DAOTUX010000052.1:0-6961 GCA_034436475.1 Chloroflexota bacterium
GCTGCCACAGACGATCGCGGTCGGCGGCAGCTACGCCTGCACCTTCACGGGGACCTTCACCGGCAACGCCGGCGACACCCAGACGGACGTCGTCACGGCGACCGCCGAGGACGACGAGGGCAACGAGGCGACCGATGACGATGACGCGACGGTCGAGCTGACGGACGCCCTGCCTGCCATCACGGTGGACAAGACCGCGACACCGCTGACCATGGAGGAGCCCGGTGGCACGTTCACGTTCGGCGTGACCGTGACCAACGACTCCGTCGAACCCGTCACGCTCACGGACCTCGACGACGACATCTATGGCTCCCTCGACGGCGAGGGCGACTGCGCGCTGCCCCAGACGATCGCGGTGGGCGGCAGCTACGCCTGCTCCTTCACTGGGTCGTTCCTGGGCAACGCCGGCGACACCCAGACGGACGTCGTCACGGCGACTGCCGAGGACGACGAGGGCAACCCGGCGACCGATGACGACGACGCCACGGTCGAGCTGACCGACGACGAGCCGGGTATCACCGTGGCCAAGACGGCGAACCCGCTCACCCTCCCAGAGCCCGGCGGCGCCTTCACCTTCGCCGTCACCGTCACCAACGACTCCGTCGAGGCGGTCGAGCTCACCAGCCTCGTCGATGACGTGTACGGCGACCTCGACGGCCAGGGCGACTGCGCGGTTCCCCAGGACATCGACATCGGCGAGAGCTACAGCTGCTCCTTCACGAGCACCTTCACGGGCAACGCCGGGGACACCCAGACGGACGTCATCACGGCGACCGCCGAGGACGACGAGGGCAACGACGTCACGGACTCCGATGACGCGACCGTCGAGCTCACGGACCTGCCGTCCTCGATCGAGGTGACCAAGACCGCCGACCCGGTCGAGGTGGACGAGCCGGGCGCCTCCGTCACGTTCAGCATCACCGTCCACAACACCAGCGCCGTGGACACCGTCACCATCGACAGTCTCGTGGACGACGTCCACGGCGACCTCGACGGCCAGGGCGACTGCGCAGTCCCGTTCGACCTCGCGCCGGACGAGTCCTCCAGCTGCGCCTTCACGGCCGCCGTCCTGGGCAACGCGGGGTACGTCGAGACGGACACGGTCACGGCATCGGGCGTCGATGACGACGGGGCATCGGTCTCGGACCAGGACGACGCGACCGTGACCGTGCTGGATGTCGCGCCCTCGATCACGGTGGGCAAGTCCGCCACGCCGCTGACGCTGCCCGAGCCCGGCGGGGACTTCACGTTCGCCGTCACCGTCACCAACGGGTCGGTCGAGCCGGTGACCCTGACGACGCTCACAGACGACGTGTACGGCGACCTCGACGGCCAGGGTGACTGCGCGCTGCCGCAGGCCATCCCGGTCGGGGGCTCCTACGCGTGCTCGTTCACCGGGTCGTACGCCGCCAACGCCGGCGACACCCAGACGGACGTCATCACCGCGACCGCCGAGGACGACGAGGGCAACGAGGCGACCGATGACGATGACGCGACGGTCGAGCTTACCGACGTCCTGCCGGCCATCACCATGGACAAGACCGCCGACCCGCTGGAGCTCCCCGAGCCTGGCGGCGACGTCACGTTCAGCGTCACGGTCACCAACGACTCCGCGGCCGAGCCGCTGGAGCTGACGAGCCTGAACGACGACGTCTATGGCGACATCACCAGCACCGACGGGCAGGTGGTCTCGACGACTTGCGTGCTCCCGCAGACCATCGCCGCCGGCGGTTCCTACGCCTGCTCGTTCGTGGCACCCGTCTCGGGCACGGCTGCCGATTCGCCCTACACGGACATCGTGACCGCGACGGCGCGCGATGACGAGGGCAACACGACGACCGACGCGGACGACGCCTCGGTGAGCCTGACCGACGTCCTGCCCACGATCGCCGTGGACAAGACCGCCGAGCCCGAGACGCTGCCCGAGCCGGGCGGCGCCTTCGCGTTCCGCGTGGAGGTCCGGAACGAGGGCGTGGAGCCGGTGACGCTGGAGGCCCTGGTCGACGACGTGTACGGCGACCTGGATGGCCAGGGGAGCTGCGAGCTGCCCCAGACCATCGCCGCCGGTGACACGTATCGGTGCTCGTTCGAAGGCGCCTTCGCTGGCAACGCCGGCGACACGCAGACCTACGTGGTCACCGCGACCGTGAGCGATGACGAAGGGAACACGACCGGTGACGACGACGACGCCACGGTGTCGCTGACCCGGGTCTCGCCCGACATCAGCCTGACCAAGACGCCCAAGCCGACCACCGTCGTGGCCCCCGGGGACTCGGTCCGGTTCACGGTCACGGTCACCAACGAGTCCACCTTCGAGCCCGTCACCATCGACTCGCTCGTGGACAGCGTCTATGGCGACCTGGATGGCCAGGGATCATGCGTCGCTGACGGCAGCGTCACGCTCCAGCCGGGCGAGCAGTACCGATGCCGCTTCCGCGCGGACGTCACCGGCAAGGCCGGTACGACGCATCGCAACACCATCACGGTCACCGCGCACGACGATGACGGCACCGATCCCGAGGTGGTCACCGCACGGGCCCGGGCGGTCGTCAAGGTCCTCGCGCTGGACCTCCCGCTGCCACCCACGGACACGTCCCCGGCCCCCTGATCGCGGGGGCACGGGCCGGCGGGCACCGCCGGTCCGAACGAGCTGTCGCACGCGGTGTGAGGTCCACAGGCTCCGAGGCTGTGGTCGACCAGGTCACCCTGGTCGACCACGCTGGTACCCTCGTCCGATGGAGGTCACCGTCCAGGAAGCCAAGGCGCAGCTCTCGCGCCTGCTGCGCCGGGTGGAAGCTGGTGAGGAGGTGGTCATCCGGCGCGGCAAGGTCCCTGTCGCGATGCTCGTGCGGGCACCTGAGGCCAAAGGGAAGCGGGACATCTGGGGTGGCCTCGAGGGCTTCATGTCCTCCGACTTCGACGAGATACCGGATGACTTCGAGGCGCTTCGGTGAGTCGCCTGCTGCTCGATACCAACGTCGCGGTGTGGCTGCTGCTGGGCGAGCGCGACCGTGTCTCACCGGAGGCGGTCGCCGCCTTGGAGGACGTGCGGAACCAGGTCGTGGTCAGCGCAGCGACGGTCTGGGGATGGCCATCAAGCGATCGCTCGGCACGCTCTCGATCGCGGATGGCTGGGGAGAGGCGCTCCGCCGCATGGCGTTCGTCCCGATGCCCGTGACCGCGCTTCACGGGGAGGCCGTGGAAGGCCTGCCGTGGCATCATCGCGACCCATTCGACCGCCTGCTCGTCGCACAGGCCAAGGTCGAGGACCTCACGCTCGTGTCAGCGGACGCGAGACTGGCGGCGTATGGCGTGGGCATCCTGTGGTGACACGGCACCACGAGCCAGCCCATCCGAGGCGCTCGCTGCTGCTGGTGCGGGCGTGGCGCTCGCGGGGAAGGGAATCGGGGCGCTGATCGGATAGGTGGCGCTATGCTGTCGCCCCTTGGGGCATCAAAGGGATGACGAGTCCCGCGACACGAACGATGGAGGACCCGATGACCGACGACACCGGCGCACAGACACCCGCGCCCGCGACCAACGCTCCCGCCTCGACCGATCAGGATCCGGTCGTCATCGCAGCCGTCGCCATCGGCGACGAGCACGGCGACGTGGTGCAGGCGGCCATGGCCGCCCAAGGCCAGCATGTGGTCCTCGTCGCCCGCTTCGCGGACACCGACGCCGCGGCCAAGGTCTACGAGGGTCTCCGCAACGGCGAGGCCGCCGGCAACTACCAGATCGATGGCGTGCTGGTCGTCCATGCCGACGAGCAGGGCAAGGTGAGCGTCCAGCAGCTCACGGACCATCACACCAAGCGGGGCCTCAAGTGGGGCATCGTGGGTGGTGTCATCGCGGGCATCGTGTTCCCGCCGAGCATCCTCGCGAGCGCCGCCGTCCTGGGTGGCACGGGCGCGGTCCTGGGCAAGATCGGCAACATCCGCGAGCGCGGCCGGGTCGAGAAGGAGGTCGCGGACGTCATCACCGCCGGCACATCCGGGATCCTGGCGCTCGTGGACCTCAAGGACGTGGACGCCATCAAGGCATCCATCCCCGAGGCGCAGGAGGTCAAGACCATCCCGGTCGACGACGCCACCGCGGGTGCCATCGAGAAGGCCGCGGCATCCACGGACGCAGCGAGCACGCCAGCCGCGCCCGCGAGCTGACCCGCCGATCGCGCGACCATCCGCCGTCGCGGCGGGTGGTCGTGTCGGTCCGATGCGCCCGTGCGACGAGGCTATCGAAGCAGGGCAGCCGGCGCGACCACCCAGTCGAGGCCCACGAGTCGTTCGCGAAGGCGGGCGTCTGCGGTGACGAGGGTGGCCCGCCGCCGCTCCGCGAGGGCGACGTAGAGCATGTCGTACACCGGGTGTGCGTCGTAGCGACGGGCGAGGTCCCACGCGCGCTCAAGGTCACGGGGCTCATCGGCGAGACGGACCGGGAGGCGGCCCAGCAATGCCCATGCGCCATCTGCCGCCGCCCCATCCCAACGTCCTCGACGGATGCCGGTCAACAGCGCGTTGGCGACCTCCTCCATCAACAGCCGCGGCGCCACGATCTCGTCGTCGGTCGCCGCCAGCCGGTCCAGGAGCGCCACCGACTCCAAGCCTGGGTCGACGTCGGGCGCCACCCAGTCCACGACCACGCTGGCATCAACGACCGGCACGCTTCGTAGCCTCCCGTGACCGCAGCAGGCGGTCATCGATGATGAGGTCAGCGGCGCTGGCTCCCGACCCTGTGGTCGATAAGGTGGCTCGCGATGTGCGGGCGCGCTCCGCCCACTCCCGAAGACTCGCATCCTGTATCCCGGGGGCGACCAGCGCGCGCACGTCCGACTCCGCCACCAGGATCCGCCGGCCCTGCCGCCGTGCTGCCAAGCGCCCCGACCAGACCCATCGGCGGATGGTCTCCGGATGCCTGCCCACGAGCGTGGCCGCCCGGTTCGTGTCAATCAGCGTGCCGGACGCCTGCGTGTCCTTTGGCATGCCCAGATACTACTACTTACACAAATCATGTTGTCGTGTCCCGCGCGGGCCAGGCCCTTGGCTGGTGGTGTACGATGTGATGTATGCAGCGGACCAACATCTATCTGGCGCGGCAGCAGACCGAGGCGCTCGACAGGCGGGCCGCGGAGTTGGACATCTCGCGCGCCGAGCTGATCCGTCGACTGCTGGATCAGGCGTTGGTGCAGCGGCCAGCGGACCTCGCGTCCGACCTGGACGCGATCGAGGCCTCATTCGGATCGCTGCCCGCGATCGCCCCGGTCACCCGGGAGCCTGACGCGCGCTCCCGTCACCTGGAGCGGGTCGCGCGGACGAGCGGGTGATCCTGGTCGACTCGGACGTCCTCATCGCCCACCTCCGTGGCCTGCGGCCAGCGAAGGGGTGGCTGGCGGGTGTCCGCGAGCGCGAGGGGAGGCCGTCGGTCAGCGTGGTCAGCCTCGCGGAGGTCACGGGCGGCATGCGGTCGACGGAGCGCCGCGAGGTGTGGCGGCTGTTCGACACCCTGAGCGTGCTGGAGGTCGACGAGCTCGTCGCGCGGCGCGCGGGCGAGTATCAGCGCCGGTATCGCCGATCCCATGCGTCCATCGGCCTGGGCGACTACCTGATCGCGGGCACCGCCAGCGTCCGCGGCCTCGACCTCGCGACACTCAACGTGCGCCATTTCCCGATGTTCGAGGGTCTGCGGCCCCCGTTCGAGCTGCGCTCTTCGACCTGAGGGGTCGTAGTCATCGGCGGGTGATCGGGTGGTCGCACGCTATCGATGGCGGAGCTGGTCGCGCGATACGGCTGAGCGTGGTGCGCTCGGTCTGACGCGTACGCTCAGGAGGCGGCGATGGCCTCTCGGATGGAAGGTGTACTTTACGTCTAGGCGCACCAGATGTATAGTACGGTGCCCATGACGATCGAGCGACCGTTCTGGATTGACCGGATCGAACAGGCCTGGCGCGAGGCGCCCATCGCGTGGCTGTCCGGTGTGCGCCGCGCAGGCAAGACGACCCTCACTCGTGCCGTACGCCCCGGCGCGAGTCGGTACCTGAACTGCGACCTGCCGTCGGTGGCGGCCATGACCCGCGACCCGATGCTGTTCTATCGTGACGTCCGGGAGCCCGTCGTCATCTTTGACGAGGTTCACCAGTTGCCCGACCCCGCCCGCCTCCTGAAGGTGGGTGCCGACGAGTTTCCGGGACTGCGGATCCTGGCCACCGGGTCGTCAACCCTCGCCGCCAGCCGATTGTTCAGCGACACGCTCACGGGTCGCAAGCGGGAGGTCCACCTGCTGCCCGTCCTCTGGACGGAGTTGACCGCCTTCGACGTGTCGATCCAACGACGACTCCATCGTGGCGGCCTCCCGGATGCGTTGCTCGCCGAGTCGAAGCGACCCTCGCTGTATCGGGAGTGGATGGACTCATTCTTCGCTCGGGACATCCAGCGATTGTTCGGGCTGCGGGACATCCAACGGTTCACGGCCTTGTTGGAGTATCTGCTCCGACAGAGTGGGGGACAGCTGGAACTTACCCGGGCCGCGGCCGCGCTCGGTATCACCCGTCCCACCGTCGACGCTCACCTGCGCGCCCTGGAGGTCACGCACGCCATCACGCTCATTCGGCCATTCCATGGAGGTGGTCAGCAGGAGATCGTGCGACAGCCCAAGGCGTACGCATTCGACACGGGGTTCGTGAGCTTCGCGCGCGGTTGGGACCCGCTTCGGCCCGAGGACCTCGGGCTCCTGTGGGAGCACATCGTGCTGGAGCACCTCCAGGCGCACCTCCCAGACCTGCCCGTCGCCTACTGGCGCGACAAGACCGGACGCGAGGTCGACTTCGTTGTCCGGAGGGACCGCGACCAGGTGGACGCGATCGAGTGCAAATGGGACCCCGACGAGTTCGAGACGAGGTCGCTGGTCGCCTTCCGCGCTAGGTATCCGCGTGGCACCAACTACCTCGTCACTCCCACGATCGACC
>DAOTUX010000053.1:0-4799 GCA_034436475.1 Chloroflexota bacterium
AACCCGCGCGCGACCGGCGCAACCCGCGAGCCGCGGGCGACTCGGCGGGGCGGGTCTGGCGGCGTCGGGCGCGGACCCGGTGGCCACCCGCCCGGTGACTCGGCTGGGCTGTGGTGAGCTCGGACCATGGGTGCGACGCGCGACCCGACGGGCGGACGAGTGGGCAGGACCAACCGCAGCGGGACCGGAGCCGCGACTCGCGACCGCAGCGGGACCAGAGCGGCGACTCGTGACCTCAGCGGGACGAGGACCGCGACGATCCCGTGTGGGCGGCGCCGTCCTCTTGGTCCGATGGCGGCGGCGTGCGCTCATTGGCCAAGATCAGGATGGCGTCCGCATCGGGCACACGGCCCTGAGCAAGGGCGCGGAGGGCGTCTCGCATCGGGCATGGGAACTCGGCAGCGAACAACTCTCGGGCAGCGGCCAGCGCAGCACGATTGTGGTGCGTGTCGGACACGACCAGCAGCACTCGGACGTCCCCGGCCGCGTCTCGTTTGCGCGTGATGCGGCGCAGCAGGTCCTGGGCATCGTGGATGCGCGTCTCGGCATCGGTCACGAACGACGCATGCGTCTGCTCGTGCGTCGAACCTGCGTCCCAGGCCCGTTGGTCGCCAGGTGCGACCACGACCTCGTATCGCCATCGCCACCCCTCGCCCACCCTTTGCCGCAATAGCCGGAGCAGCTTGGTCTGAGCGGCATCTCGGATCACGTCACCATCGGGATACAGGCTCACCACGAGCTTGAGGCCCTCCATGGTCGCGACCGTGATCAGCGTGGACAGCGGCACGTGCTCGTTCTTGCCGAGCTCGATGCGCGCCAACTGCGCCTGCGATATCCGTGCCGCCTGAGCGATGACCTGCTGGCTTCGGCCGGCGGAGATGCGGGTGGTCCGCAGCTCCTTGCCGATGTCACCGATGACCAGGCCAATGTGTGCCTTGGCCTTGTCAATCCGCCGCACTCGAGCCGCCATCAGCCCATCATGAACGCGGGGATCCATCAGATCCTTATTCAGAAATCGACCGCGATGTGGACAAGGACGAGACCCACCGACTTCGAGGATCCGGGATGCTCCGTGACCGGTCACGCTTCCGCTGCGGTCTCGCATCTTGCGTACGATGACGCGCGACCTCACTCCGGACGTCGGCCGCGAGGCGCCAGACTGGACGTGGCCGACACCGCCGAGGGCGCCTCGGCATCCCTCGGCTCAGCGGCCATGCGCCCAGCGGCTCGGCTCAGCGGCCATGCGCAAGGCCACTCGCGGCGGGCGCAAGGGGCGGCCATGCGCCCAGCGGATGACCAGGCCGATCGCGCCCGGTGCGGCGCGCCCCGACGGACCGGTCATGCGCCAGGCGACTCGTGCGGCCGGCGACCGGCCGGCCCACGCGCGGGGCGGCTCGGACGGACGTCGGTGGCGGGCAATGGCCGGCCCCGACGGCCCGGTCATGCGCCAGGCGACTCGCGGCGGGCGCAAGGGGCGCTCGGGCGGGCGCAACCCGCGCTCGGGCGGGCGCAACCCGCGCGCGCCAGGCGACTCGGGCGGGCGCAACCCGCGCGCGGCCGGCGACCCAGCGAGTCGCGGGCGACTCGGCGGGGCGGGTCTGGCGAGGCTGTGGCATGCGGCCTCGCGGGCGGACTGGTGTGACAGCCACCCGCAGACGTCACGTAAGCGATTGATAAGCCATGGCGGCCATGATGTCCGCATGGCTGTTAGGAAACCGGCTGACCCGCCGCGCCCGCATGGGAGCCACCCCCGCTGACCCCGCGGGAGGCCCGCTAGGCTCGTGCGCCACGACGACCTGCCCGCGCCCGTGCGGGAGCGGCTCGCCAAGCTGGCCCCCGACCAGCGCGCCGCCGCGACCGCGCCACCCGGACCGGTGCTCTGCGTCGCACCGGCCGGGAGCGGCAAGACCACCACCCTGGTCGCTCGGATCGCCTGGAGGGTGGCGCTGGGGGCCGACCCGCGCGGCGTCTGCGCCGTGACCTTCAACCGGCGCGCCGCTGAGGAGCTCCGAGATCGGCTGGACGCGGCGCTCGCGCCCCTCGGCGTCCAACCCGGCACGACGCAGGTCCGGACGTTCCACGCCCTGGGCATGCGCATCCTGCGCTCGGCTGGCGTCGACATCAGCAGGCTGGCGGATCGGGGCGCGCTCCTCACCCGACTCGCCGGTGGCCCGCTGCCCCCAGCCACCATGCGCCTGCTCGATGACGCCTTCACGCGCCTGACGCTGGACCCGGAGCGCGGCCCGCCCGCAGATCAGGCCGACATCCACGCGGCGTACGCGAGCTATCGCGCGGCACTCGCCGCCGAGGGGATGCTGGACATGGACGACCTGGTGGCCGGTGCGCTGCGGGTGCTCCGGGAGGACGAGCGGCTGCTGGCGCGATGGCGCGCACGCACGACCGTGCTGCTGGTCGACGAGGCCCAGGACCTGGACCGGTCCCAGCTCGACCTCGCGTTGCTCCTCGCTGGTGACCGGCGCGACGTGTTCCTGGTGGGTGACGACGACCAGACCATCTACGCCTGGCGACTCGCCGACGTGCGGCGGATCCTGAGCCTCGCGGCCCAGTTGCCCGGTCTCCGGCGTGTGGACCTGACGGTCAACTACCGCTGCCCGCCGGAGGTGGTCAGGCGGGCCGATCGGCTCGTCTCACGGGTGAGGGAGCGCTTCGTCAAGCGCATCGACCCGGCGCCGGGTGCGACCGGGTCGCTCGTGCTCGCCCCCGACACCGGTGACGAGGTCAGTCGCGCTCGGCGGCTCCTGCGCTCCTGGCGTCCATCGCGCACCGCCGGCTGCGCGATCCTGGCGCGCACCAACGCCGAGCTCGCGCCCTACGCGGCGATCGCGGCCGAGATGGGCATCCCCACGCGTATCGCCGAGGCGGGCCTGACGGTCCATCACCCCGCCATCGATCGAATCCTCAGGCGGGTCGATGACACCCCTGCGGCCGAGCAGCCCCTCATGCGCATCGCCACCGCCCTCGAGACACCGGACGACGAGGACCCCGAGGGCATCATCGGGCGGTCGCTCCTCGCCTGGGCGGCAGCTTTCGAGTCACTGGACGAGCTGCGGGCCGCCCTCGCCCAGGCACGGACCCCCGTGGCGCCGACCGACGACCGGCCGGCGCTCGTCCTCGCCACCGCGCACGGCACCAAGGGGCTGGAGTTCGACCGCGTGGCGGTGGTGGGCATGGATGACGGCAACTTCCCCAGCAGTCGGTCCGTTGCCGAGGCACCCGATCCCGAGCGTGCGCTCGACGAGGAGCGGCGTCTCGCATACGTCGCCTGGACACGCGCACGAACGGAGCTCGTCCTGGTCCACGACCCGTACGCGCCCTCGGTGTTCCTGCGTGACGCGTTCGACCCCGAGGAGCTGCGCCCGCCGTGACCGTCCGTCAGCGGCGTTGGCGGCGGAGGTCGACCGAGTAGTCCACCTGCGCCCGCAGGTTCGAGATCGCCTCGCCCCAGCCCTCGAGACCCTCGGCCCAGGCGTCGATGACACCGGGCCTCGAGATGTCGAACGGCCCGTCCTCCAGGTGCACGAGCGTGCCGTATCCCTCCGGCTCGAGCCGCACCGTCACGGTGGTCTGGTACGCGTCGCCGGTCGGCCAGGCCCATCGGAAGCGGAACAGCGTGGGAGGGTCGGAGACGAGCACGTCGATGGGGATGCGTCGGTCGTGCCACGTGAGGACCGAGCGCGTGCCCACCGTCAAGGACCCCTCCACGCGTCGAGGGAACCAGGCGGCCATCTCGTCGGGGTCGCTCCACGCCCGGTGGACGCGCTCCATCGGGGCGTCCAGGCGTCGCTCGATCCGGATCCAGCGCTCCGCCGGGCTTGCGGGGTCGGTCATGGCTGCGTCGGCTCCTCCGGTGGCGTGATGGGTCGCCCCGCGCCCTGCCGCCCGAGCGAGCGGACGCGCGCATGGACCTCGGCCCGATTGTGCCGGTACAGGTGGATGAGCGTCGGCAGCAGCGACAGCGCGACCACGCCTGCGAGGATCACCAGGAGGTACTTGTCCAGCGTCTCGGGCGGGATCGCCTTGCCCAGCGCGTACCCCGCGATGGGCAGGCCCACGGCCCAGATGAAGGCACCGATGACGTTGAACATCGCGAAGCGTCGATAGGGCATGCCCGCGGTGCCCGCCACGATGGGCGCGAACGTGCGCACGAAGGGCAGGAAGCGGGCGATGACGATGGTCTTGCCACCGTGCCGGTGGTAGAACGCCTCGGCGGCGTCCAGGTGGCTGCGCTTGAAGAACCGGGAGTCCGGGCGGTCGTACAGCCGGCCTCCCACGCGTCGCCCGAACCAATAGCCCACCGCATCACCCAGGACCGCGGCGATGAACGCCACGGCACACACGAGCGGCAACGCGAACAACTCCGGGTGGGCAGCGGCCAGGACGCCTGCCGTGATGAGGAGGCTGTCGCCGGGCAGGAAGAAGCCAAAGAACAGGCCCGACTCGGCGAACACGATGAGGAACAGGCCGAAGTAGCCGAACGAGATGAGCGCCTGCTCGATGCTCAGGCCGGGGATCACGCGGCGACCCCGGGCGGGGATGCAGGCCTCATGGCGCGGATACTAGACGAGGCGCGTCTGGGTGACCCCCGGACGGTGGTACCTGCGGCGACGGGGCCTACCGAGCGCTCACCGCTGCCTCGACCGCCACCACGCGTCGGCCGTCGCCGCTGGTCTCCGTGAAGCGGGCGTGGCTCAGCGGCACGAGCGGCTCACCACGCAGGACGCGCGCCAGGTACTCGCCGGTCGCGGAGCCCTCGATGCGTGCCACTTCCTCGGGCGTGC
>DAOTUX010000054.1:0-9399 GCA_034436475.1 Chloroflexota bacterium
GGCAGGGTCTCGCCGAGTACGCCCTCATCCTGGCTCTCATCGCGATCGTCGTGATCGCCGCCGTGATCTTCCTCGGCGGGCAGATCAACACCATCATGAGCAACGTCGGCACGAGCATCTGACGCCGACCCCCTCGCACCCTCGAAGGGCGGGCGCTCCCCCGGGAGCCCCGCCCTTCTGCTTGGTGCCCGCGCGCCGGGGGCCGCGGGCAACCTTCTGGCGGCGGCGGACGGTACCGTCGTCCCATATCGAGCCGAGGCGGGCCTGCCGCAGTGTTCGGGTCGCCGTCGCGAGACGGACTTCGAGGGAAAGGAGGTACCTGAACGACATGGCAGCTCTCATCACCAAGCTGTCGGCGGCCGTCCGCTCCGACGAGGAGGGGCAGGGTCTCGCCGAGTACGCCCTCATCCTGGCTCTCATCGCGATCGTCGTGATCGCCGCCGTGATCTTCCTCGGCGGGCAGATCAACACCATCATGAGCAACGTCGGCACGAGCATCTGACGCCGACCCCCTCGCACCCTCGAAGGGCGGGCGCTCCCCCGGGAGCCCCGCCCTTCTGTTTGGTGCCCGCGCCTGGGCCGGTCGAATCCGCCCCGAACCTCACCCACGAGGACCCCAACGGTCCCGACCCGTCCACACCGTCCTATCACCGATAGCCCATTCGTCATCTCGTCCCGGACGCGTCCGCTTCCTATCGTCGCGGGGCCTGTCATCCCGCACGTGGAGACCCATCCGTGAAGCGCTCCAATCGACTGATGCTCCTGGTGGGCGTGCTGTTGGCCGTGGTGGCCTTCGGCGGCGTCCTCATGTTCGGCTCGAGGTCGGGCGGCGGCGGACCTGCTGCGCCCCAGAACGTGAGTGTCGTCACGGCGCTGCGCGACATCCCGCTGGGCACGGTCCTCGTGGCCGAGGACCTGGGCACCGAGGAGCGGCCCACGACCGAGGCGGTCGACACGTTCCGTGATTCGTCGCAACTGGTGGACCGCGTCCTGCGGCGCCCGGTGCGCGCGGGCCAACCGTTCACCTCGTCCGACTTCACCAGCGGCAGCGTCAACGCGCTGGACGTGACCACGGGTCTTGAGGCCGGCCAGCGTGCCATGGCGATCCCCGTGGACTCGCTCTCCGGCGTCGGCTCGCTCATCCAGGCCGGCGACTTCGTGGATGTGATGTTCTCCGTGACGGACCAACCGGACCCCAACAAGGCACCCGTCGTGGCCGAGTTCCGTGACGCCGGTGGCCTCCCGGTCACCAAGCTCCAGGACGAGTGGCTCAACAACACGACCGTCAAGGTCCTGGTCCAGAACGTCCAGGTGCTGGGGACCATCCTGCCGGCCGTGGGAACCGACCCCAACCAGGAGGAGGGCGAGCCGCAGAACATCGCCATCCTGAGCGTGACGCCCCAACAGGCGGAGCTCGTCCGGTTCGCACAGCTGGACGGCAACCTGTACCTCCTGCTCCGCTCGCCGCAGGACAAGGAGGTCGAGGAGGTGGACACCACGGGCATCACCCTCCGTGAGCTGGTCGATCGCTGGGGCGTCCTGCCGCCGCGCGTGATCATCACCCGCATCCCCTGACCGGCGGGATGACGGGCAACCCTGAGCGGAAGGACGGAGCGAGGTGACTGACACCATCCGGGTCGTCGTGGTCGACGACATCCTCGAGACACGGGAACACCTCGCCAAGCTGCTCTCGTTCGAGACGGACATCGATGTCGTGGGCGTGGCGGCGTCCGGGCCGGAGGCGATCGAGATCGCCTCCCGGCTCCACCCGGACGTGGTCCTCATGGACATCAACATGCCAGGCATGGACGGCATCGCCACCACCGAGGAGCTGGGTCGCACGGTGCCCACCGCCGCGGTCGTGATGATGAGCGTCCAGGGCGAGGCGGACTACCTTCGACGCTCCATGCTCGCGGGTGCTCGCGAGTTCCTGGTCAAGCCGTTCAGCGCCGATGAGCTGTGTGGCGCCATCCGAGGGGTCTACTCCCGTGAGCGGGAGAAGCTCGGACGGATGGTCGTCGCACAGCCCGCCCAGACGAGCGCGGTCGCGCTGCCAGGGGAGCGCGAGGCTGGTCGGGTCATCACCCTGTTCTCGCCCAAGGGCGGCGTGGGTCGGACCACCCTCGCGGTCAACCTCGCCGTCGCGATCGCGGCCGACCAGGGTCGTTCGGTCGCCCTCATGGACGCGAGCTTCCAGTTCGGTGACGTGGGCGTGCTGCTCAACCTGAACCCGCGCAACAAGTCCATCGTGGACGTGCTCGGAGAGGGTGGTGGCGAGCCCGAGCACGTCGATAGCGCCCTCATCAGCCACAGCACCGGCATACGGGTGCTCCTGGCGCCACCCAGCCCCGAGATGGCGGAGCTCGTGACCACCGAGCACATGCGGCGCGTGGTCGACCGCCTCCGGATGACCCACGACGTGGTCATCGTGGATACCGCCCCCGTGTTCCAGGATGCGACCCTCGCGCTCCTCGACATGTCGGACACGGTGCTCGGCGTCCTCACGCTGGAGATCACCAACATCAAGAACATCCGCCTGTTCCTCGAGGTGGCCGACCAGCTGGGCTACGGCTCGGACAAGGTGCGCCTCGTGCTCAACCGCTCCGACTCCGCGTATGGCATTCGCATCGCGGACGTGGAGAACTCCATCGGCCGGAAGGTGGACCACACCGTCATCTCCGACGGTCGCACGGTGGTGTACGCCCTCAATCGGGGCGTCCCGTTCCTGTGGAGCAACAAGCAGGCCCAGGTGAGCCAGGACATCCTCGGCATCGCCCGGGCGGTCGCCGGTGACGCCGCGGTGGTCGCGGCGCCGGAGCGCACTCCCGCGCCACGGAAGCTGTTCGCGTGGCGCTGACCATGACCTCCCCCCACCGCAGCACAGATCGAGGGAGATGACCCGATGTCCCTGCTGAGGCGCATCGAGAGCGCTCGCCCGGGCGCGGATGGCGCGATCCCCGGCCCGCCCATGCCGGGCGGCCCCCAGGGCCCCGGTGGCCCGTCCCTGCCCGTGCCCCAGGGCCGGATGCTGTCCCAGGTGCCCCAGCGGGAGTCGTTCCGGGACACCAAGTTCCGCATCCAGCAGCGGGTCATCCAGGACCTGGACCCCAAGCTCGACCTGTCCAATCAGATCGAGGTCCGGCGCCAGATCGAGGAGATCTTCGGCCGGGCGGTCGAGGAGGAGGGCCTTGCCCTCACGCGTGCCGAGCGGGTCCGGATGCTGGAGCAGATCACTGACGAGATCGTCGGCCTGGGCCCGCTCGAGCCCCTGCTCCGCGACGAGTCCATCACCGAGGTCATGGTCAACGGTCCGCGTCAGGTCTACATCGAGCGAAGTGGCAAGCTGGAGCTGACCAACGTCACCTTCCAGAACGACGACCACGTGATGCGCATCATCGATCGCATCATCGCGCCCATTGGTCGGCGCATCGACGAGTCCAGCCCCATGGTGGACGCTCGCCTCGTCGATGGCTCGCGCGTCAACGCCATCATCCCGCCGCTGTCCCTGGTCGGGCCTGTCATCACGGTCCGGAAGTTCTCGGCGTCGCCGTTCACCGTCGACGACCTCATCCGCTTCGGGACCGCCACGCCCGAGATGTTCGACTTCCTGAAGGCCTGCGTCGAGGCGCGCCTCAACGTCTTCGTGTCCGGCGGGACCGGCTCGGGCAAGACGACCTCGCTCAACGTGCTCTCGTCGTTCATCCCGAGTGACGAGCGCATCGTGACCATCGAGGATGCGGCGGAGCTCCAGCTCCGCCAGGAGCACGTCATCACGCTGGAGTCCCGGCCGCCCAACATCGAGGGCAAGGGTGCCGTCCCCATCCGGGAGCTCGTGCGCAACGCCCTGCGCATGCGCCCCGACCGCATCATCGTCGGTGAGTGCCGTTCTGGCGAGGCCCTGGACATGCTCCAGGCCATGAACACCGGTCACGACGGATCGATGTCGACCGGCCATGCGAACGGGCCGCGTGACATGCTGGCGCGTCTCGAGACCATGGTGCTCATGGCCGGCGTGGACCTGCCACTGCGAGCCATCCGGGAGCAGGTCGCGTCGGCAGTGGACCTCATCGTCCACCAGAGCCGCCTCAAGGACGGCAGCCGCAAGATCACCAACATCACCGAGGTCCAGGGCATGGAGGGTGATGTGATCGTGATGCAGGACGTGTTCGTCTTCGAGCAGACGGGCGTCGTCGATGGCGTCATCCAGGGCCGCCTGAAGCCGACCGGCATCCGGCCCAAGTTCGCCGAGAAGTTCGAGCAGATGGGCATCGCCCTGCCGCCCGGGCTGTTCGGGTTCCGCTACTAGGAGCCGACCATGAGCCCCGTGATGCTCGTCGCAGCGCTCATCGCCGCGACAGCCGTCCTGCTCATCTTCTGGGGCCTGTTCGGGGCACGCCGCGACGACGTCCAGGCGCGCCTCGAGCGCTACGCATCCACCGGCTCGGGCGGCGAGCGGAGCGAGGAGAGGCGCCAGGAACAGCAGTCGCTCCTGGAGCAGCTGGCCGGGTCCCGCGCCCTCACCGACCTCAACAAGATCGTCGAGAAGCGGGACTGGGGTGCGAACCTCGCCCGCGAGCTGGCCCGTGCCGACCTCGCCCTCAAGCCGTCCGAGTTCCTGGCCATCCGAGCCGGGGCCCTGATCGGCATCCCCGCTGTGGTGTACCTGCTCGGGGCCACCATCCTGCCGAGCCTGGGCAACCCGCTGGCCTATGTGCTTGCGGCACTGGTGGGGTTCTGGGTGCCCACATTCTGGCTCAACCGTCGAAAGAGCAGCCGGCTCAAGGCGTTCAACGCCCGGCTCGCGGACACCATCGTGCTCATCGCCAACTCGCTGCGGGCCGGCTCGTCATTCCTCCAGTCCATCGAGATGGTGGTCCGGGAGTCGCAGCCACCCATCTCCACCGAGTTCAACCGAGTGGTGCGCGAGGTCAACCTCGGCCTACCCTTCGAGCAGGCGCTCAACAACCTGGTCCGCCGGGTCAGGTCCGACGACCTGGAACTGATGACCACGGCCATCAACATCCAGCATCAGGTGGGTGGCAACCTGGCCGAGATCCTCGACTCCATCGCGTTCACCATCCGCGAGCGGGTGCGCATCAAGGGCGAGATCCGGACGCTCACAGCACAGGGTCGCATGTCCGGGTACGTGGTCGGCTTCCTGCCCATCGGCCTGCTCGCGATCATCTCCGCCATCGCGCCCCAGTTCGTGGGCCCCATGTTCGAGAAGCCACCCGAGGCATTCGGCCTGCCGCTGGGCGTGTGCCTCCTGGCCCTGGGCGGGATCATGATGGGCATCGGGTTCCTGTTCATCCGGCGCATCGTCAACATCGAGGTGTAGCGCCATGAACCCGACCCTCATCCTCGCGCTCATGGCCGGCATCGGCATCCTGCTCGTGGTGGTCGCCATCGTGGGACGGAGCAACACCGACCCGGTCCAGGCACGCCTCACGCAGCTGGGTGCGATGCAGGCTCGGACCCTCGAGGAGCTGGAACTCCAGCAGCCGTTCTTCGAGCGCACCATCCGACCGCTCGCGTTGCGCCTGTCGGGTGTCGGCAAGCGCTTCACCAGCACCAAGAAGGTGCGCGGCACTGAGCGTCGGCTGGCTATGGCGGGCAACCCGTATGACATGCGCAGCGTCGACTTCCTGGGCCTCAAGGTCGTGGTCGCCGGCGCCGTCGCAGGCGTGCTGTTCCTGCTGTTCGGCATCATCGGCCGGAACCTGTCCTTCGGCCTCATCCTGGGTCTCGCGGGCGCGGGCATCGGCTTCATCGCACCCGAGTACTGGTTGAGCCGCCGCATCCGACACCGCCAGAAGCGGATCGTGCTGGAGCTGCCCGATGCGCTCGACCTGCTGACCATCTCGGTGCGGGCTGGCCTGGGCTTCGATGCGGCGCTCGCGAAGGTGACCGAGAAGATGAAGGGGCCCTTGCCCGACGAGTTCCAGCGAGCCCTCGCCGAGGTGCGCGTGGGCAAGGCGCGCAAGGAGGCGCTGCGCGACATCGTCGGACGGACCGAGGTGGCGCCCCTCACCAACTTCATCGGAGCGGTCATCCAGGCCGAGACCCTCGGCGTGTCCATCAGCAAGGTGCTCCAGATCCAGTCCGAGCAGCTGCGCGTCGAGCGTCGCCAACGCGCGGAGGAGATGGCAGCGAAGGCGCCCATCAAGATGCTGTTCCCGCTCGTGGGCTGCATCTTCCCCTCGATCTTCATCGTCATCCTGGGCCCGGCCGTCATCAGCATCATGGTGCAGCTCGGAGGCGCGGTGTGACGGCCGGCGCGTCGGCGTCCACCGTCGACGCCGCGCGAACGGCTGCCGCGTGCCTCGTCCGAGCCGGTGACGAGGGGGAACCGGTCGCGTCGCGCATCACCATCGCGCGCTCGTTCTGGGGTCGCTTCCGCGGTCTCATGGGTCGCGCATCCCTGGCCCACGACGAGGGGCTGTACCTACCCGTGAACAGCATCCACATGCTGTTCATGCGCTTCCCCATCGACGCGCTGTTCCTCGACGATCCCGACGCGGATGGGGTCCGACGCGTGGTCGCCACCCGACCCTCCCTGCGACCTTGGGCCAGCGTGGTCCTCCCGGTGCGTGGCGCGACCGGAGTGGTCGAGCTGCCCGCGGGCACCATCGCGCGAGCCGGTCTTGTTGTGGGTGGACGAGTCCGTATCGTGGAGCGAGCCGCGGCCTGACCCCGCCGGTGGGCTTCGACTCCCACGCAACGTCAGGGGCCGATGTCGCCGGCCCTGGCCCCTCGCATCGCGAGTGGCCAGGGGTCCCAGGTCAACCCTGGGTGTCAGGTCAGGCGCCCGCGGCCGAACCCTGCGTGGCCTCCGGACGCTCGGGTCCCGAGGCATCCTCGCCCGCGGCTGGTGCCTCGCTGGCCCGGTGTCGCACCAGGAACGGCAGCAGGGTGGCCGCCAGCGCCAGCAGCGGCGTCACCGGCCCCGACGCCCATGCGACGACGGGGAGCGCCAGGCCCCACCACCTGCCACGATGGGCCAGGAACGCTGCCGTGAGGAGCAGCGTCGAGAGGTAGTGGTCCCACAGCAGGGGCGACAGCAGCAGGGTGGCCCCGACGGTGACCATGAAGCCGGTCTGACGGTCGTAGCGCAGGCTCGCGAGCATCGCCCCGATGCCCACACCGAACCCCGCGTACAACGCGATTGACGCGAGGGTCGGACCGCCACCCACGCGCAGCACCGCCGAGCCGAGGTCCATGTTGTTGTCCTGCCCAGTGACGTCGTACACGTTGCGGAGCACGGTCAGGTACTCGCGGTAGCCATCCACGCCCACGAACGGCAGGCTCCCCAGGATGAGCACGATTCCCGCCACGAGGGTCCACAGCACGGCCCACCAGCGACGTCGCAGCAGGCTCCAGATGAGGACCAGGCCAAGCACGGGGCGGATGGTCATCGCGAGCGCGAGCGCGACCGACCCCATCGCGCGGTCGAGCCAGCGCCAGGTGAGCGCGAGCAGGCTCGTCACCAGGACGCTCACGTTGCCCAGGTTCATGTCGACGATGACCGGGTTCGTGACCGCCGCCACGGCGAAGGTCGCACAGCGGATGGCCGGCCGCACGGGCATGACGGCGCAGGCCGCGCCGAGCAGCGCCAGGCGACCGACGTACCAGGCCACCGCGGCGCTGTCGATGGAGACCGCCGTGAACGGCAGCATGGCCACCGCGAATGGTGGCGCGTACAGGTACAGCTTGTACGGGCCCGGTCGGAATGGCCCGGCGAGGGTCTCAGGGTCATACATCGACTCCCCGCGCGCCAGATGGCGCGCCGCGTCGAGGTACGCCTCGAGGTCGAAGCCCCAGGCGGGTGCGCTCATGAGCACGAGCAGGTAGAGCACGAACAGCCCGAGCGCGAGGAGGGCCACCGAGGCCGCCGTGAACAGGAGCAGCCGCTGGCGCCGCCGGGCCTGCGCGGACGCGTCCACCGTGACCACGACCGGCGCGTCAGGTGCCCGGTCGTTGCGGTCTGGGTGGCTCATCGGCCGCGATGATAACGGCGTGATACGAGGCGCCGATCAGACTGCGCGCCATGCGTCGCGTGCTCGATCTCCTGCTGCCGCCCACCTGTGCGGGTTGCCATCGCGAAGGCACGCCGTTGTGCGAGCGATGCGCCCTGCCATTGGTGCGCCGTCTCGAGGAGCCCCCAGGACTGCCCGTGGGCCTGATCATGCCGCTCCCCCACGGCATCCTGCAGCTCGAATGGTGCGCGACCTACGGGGGCCCTGTCCGCGAGGCGCTCCACGCCCTCAAGTACCGGGGTGAGCGGCGGCTGGCACCGGTGCTCGGCCAGGCCCTCGCGGAGCGCTGGAGACGCGCAGGACGAGGTGGCGAGGTCCTGGTGCCCGTGCCGATCCATCGCACGCGGCGCCGCGAGCGGGGCTTCGACCAGGCGGAGGACCTTGCCAAGGCCGCTGCCGCCGCACTCGGCCTGCCCTGGTCCGACGCGCTGGAGCGCCGGTCCCGGACGGTCGCGCAGCACGCGCTTGGTCGCACCGAGCGCGCCGCCAACCTCGGTGGGGCGTTCGTCGTCCGCGATGACCGGCGTGATCGAGTGCGCCATCGCTGGATCGTCCTGGTCGACGACATCACGACCACGGGTGCCACATTGACCGAGTGCGCCCGTGCCCTGCGTGCCTCGGGCGCTCGCGGCGTCTCGGGGCTCACCGTGGCCCGAGATCGGTGATGGTCCGGTGGCCCCGGTCGAGGGGCCAGGCGGCCGGTCGGGTCGGGACGTTCGGTCCGTGGCCGACATCCGATGAGCGCATATCATCGAGGGCAGGAGGTGACTCGATGCGCACCGTCGTCACGGGCCGGAACTTGGACATCCCCGATACCGAGCGGGAGTATGTGTTGCGCAAGATGGGTCGCCTGGATCGACTCCTGGACGACCGGACCGACGCGGCCGTGGTGCTGTCGCGGGCCGCGCATCGTGCGCCGGACCAGGCGGCCATCGTCGAGGTGACGCTCTTGGTGGACGGCAGGCCGCTTCGTGCGGTGGCCCGTGCCGCGAGCCACCGTGCCGCTGCCGACCAGGTGGTCGATCGTCTCGGGCGCCAAGTGGTCGATCTCAAGGAGAGGCGCACCCGCCCACTGGAACGTCGCTCCGCGGCAGATGCCGGGCAGATCGGCGCGCGCGAGCGGTCAGCGGACGGAGCGGGCCCCGACGTCGAGGTCGCGGTGCCGAGCATCGTGAAGGTCAAGCGCTTCGCGATCGAGCCGATGTTCGAAGAGGATGCGGTGGCCCGGATGGAGGAGCTCGGCCACGACTTCTTCGTCTTCGTCAACGCGGAGAGCGAGCGGACCGCGGTGCTGTACCGGCGTCGCGATGGCGATTACGGCCTCATCGAGCCGACCTTGGCGGGGCGCTACTCCCGGGGGCTC
>DAOTUX010000055.1:0-3310 GCA_034436475.1 Chloroflexota bacterium
AGCCGCCCGACGCCCCCGAGCGCATCGTGCGCTACGGCGCTGACCCGTCCCAGTTCGGCGTCCTGTCCGGTGCGGGTCCCGTCGCGGTCCTGGTCCACGGCGGCTTCTGGAAGGACGCCTACGACCTGTCCCTGATGGACGAGCTGCGCACCGACCTCGTGGCGCGCGGCTGGGCGGTCTGGAACATCGAGTACCGCCGCCTGGGCAGCGGCGGCGGCGTGCCGGACCCTCGAGGACGTGGGCGCGGCCATCGACCGGCTCGCGGACCCCGGGCTCCGGGCACGGGTCGACCTGTCCCGCGTGGTCGCGATCGGGCATTCCGCGGGCGGCCACCTCGCCGCGTGGGCGGCGCTCCGACCCGCGGCGCTCGTCCCGGTCACCACGCTGGTGGCGCAGGCGGGGGTGCTCGACCTCGCCCGTGCTCGGGAGCTGCGCCTGTCGCAGGGCGTGGTGGACCGCTTCCTGGACGGTCATCCCACCAGCGAGGCCTTGCCCATCGAGCGCCTGCCGTTGCGCGTCCCGGCGCTCCTCACGCACGGCGCGCGCGATGACACGGTCCCTCTCGAGATCTCCGAGCGGTTCGCGCGCGCGTCGGGTGCCGCGCTGCACGTGGAGCCTGACGGAGACCACTACGGCCACCTGGACCCGGGCGACCCGCTCTGGCGGGCGGTCATCGCGTGGCTGGGGGACCTTCGTCAGCTGCCCGGTGCGGGCCCCCAACCCGAGTCCTAGCTGGGTGCGCCGATGTCGCGGCGCGGGAACACGACCCACGCCCACACCAGCGCGACAAGGCCCACGCCACCGATGACCAGGACGTCACCGAGCCGGAGCTGGCCCGTCAGCAGCTCCTTGGTCCGGACGTAGTGGAACAGCGAGAGGCCGCCCAGGTCCTTCGCGTCGGGCCACAGCGAGGCGACCACGTCGAACAGATAGCTCACCAGCAGGATGAGGAGCGTGACCCCCAGGGCTGGCATGGTCCGGTCGAACGACACCGAGGCCGCCAGGGCGATGGCCATGAACGACCCGAACAGCAGCAGACCCATGGCCCATGCGAGCGGCAGCCCGGACACCAGGAGCTCGTCGCCAACGCCCGCGACATACGCGCCCACCATCGCCGACCCGAGCAGCGCCGCCAGCACCAGCGCTAGCGCCACGGCCCCGACCACGAGCACCACGACCATGAGCGCGCGCCGGGACAGCGGTCGCGCCAGGAGCACCTCGAGGGTGCCCCGCTGGCGCTCCGCGACCACCGAAAGGATGGGCACCCCGATGGCGATGATGCTCACGACAGCGATGGCGAACGGGTGGATGAAGCCAAGGGCGATGGCGCCCGGCAGGCTGAACAGGTCGCCGCCGCCGAACTGGCTGAACTGCTCCAGGAAGGGGTTGTTCCGGATGAAGCTCCCGTACTGGCGCCCGAAGCTGGCGTAGATGAGGGGCGTGATGGCGCCCCACACGAGCATCGCGATGACGCACCCGATGATGCGCACCCGGTTGGCGGCGAACGTGCGTCGCAGCAGCGCCCCGGTCATGACGCCCCTCCCCCGTCCTCGCCCGCCGGCGTCTCGGGAGCGTAGTACTCCAGGAACGCCTCCTCCAGACGCGCCGGCTCGATGAGCAGGTCACGCACGGCCACCCCCTGGAGTGCCGCCAGCAGCGGCCCCACGTCACCCTCGAGGTCCGCCAGGACCTGACCCGGTCGCACCCGTGTGACCGTCACGCCCGGGACGCCCTCGAGCGAGGGCATCGGCCCGTCCACGCGCAGCTCCAGGTGCCGCCGTCGACGCGCCAGCAGCTCGTCGATGCTGGCCGCCGCCACCAGGCGGCCCTGTCGGATGATGGCCACCCGGTCGCACACCCGCTCCACCTCGGAGAGCACGTGGGAGGAGAAGAACACGGTGCGCCCGAGCCGCCTGCGATCCTCGAGGATGCCGTAGAAGGCGTGCTGCATGAGCGGGTCCAGGCCCTCGGTGGGCTCGTCGAGGATGGCGAGCTCAGGGTCGTGCTGGAGGGCCTGGATGATGCCCACCTTCTGGCGCATCCCCCGGGAGTAGTCACGGACCGGACGACGCAGGTCGACCGCCGCGAGCTGGAGCCGATCCACCAGCTCCGCGCGGAGCGGGGCGCCCCGACCGTACAGGCGGGCGAGGTAGTCGAGCAGGTCCGCGCCGCTCATCGAGTCGTACAGCGCGATGCCACCCGGCAGGTAGCCGGTGCGCGCCCGGATCGCCAGACCGTCACGCGAGACATCGTGGCCCAGGACCGAGGCCGACCCGGAGGACGGGTGCAGGAACCCGAGCAGGATCCGGATGGCCGTGCTCTTGCCGGCGCCGTTGGGGCCCAGGAAGCCGAAGACCTCCCCGTGCCGGACCTCGACGCTCACACCCTCGAGGGCGACCACCTCGCCCCGATGGCCACGCAGGCGGGGGCCGGTCGGGTATCGCTTGCCGAGGCCGACGATCGCGATGGCGGGCCGGTCGGCCGGGGATGGCTGCCCGGGCGATGACCCGGGCGCAGGCGCTGGGGCGATGGCGCTAGAGGTCGTGGTCCCTCCGTGCCACCAGGCGCCAGCCGATGGGCAGCAGGCCCGCCGCGACGATGACCTTGACCACCTCGCCCGGCAGGAACGGCCACAGGCCGTACAGCAGGGCATCCCGGACGCCGAGGTCCGCCGCGATCGCCAGCCACGTCACTCCGATGGTGAAGATGACCACGAGGCCGATGACCATGGCCGCGATCGACCCGCGCAGCCGGCGGTCCCAGCCCAGCTCGGCGAGGCGCCCGACGAGCGCCGCGGCGACCACGAAGCCGATGAGATAGCCACCCGTGGTGCCGAGCACCAGGTGGCCGTCCACCATGGACGCGAAGTGGCGGTAGCTCGACTCGTGGGTGCCCTGCGCGTTGAGCGCGAACACGGGCAGCCCGACGCAACCGAGCAGCAGGTAGAGGCCGGTGGAGGCGACACCCCGCCGCGCCCCCAGCGTGGCACCCACGAGCAGCGCGGCCAGGGTCTGGAGCGAGACCGGCACATACGGGTTGGCCGGCACGTAGATGTCGCCGATGGCGAACGCGGGCATGTCGAACGAGACATAGGCGCCCACGATCATCAGCGCGGTGCCCACGAGGACCATCAGCAGGTTGCGCTGCCAGGTCGCGGCACGCTCGCCAAGCCGGATGGGGACCAGGAAATCGCCGAGGGTCAGGCCACGCTCGAACGGCGGCACGCGGCTCAGACGGGTCGCGATCACATTGGTGATGCTAGCAGTCAACGCGTCTCCGCGGGTGCCGCGATCGGCGCGTCGACGCGGTC
>DAOTUX010000056.1:0-3604 GCA_034436475.1 Chloroflexota bacterium
CGAGGCGCGCATACGCGCACGCCCACGACGTCACCCGTCCGCGGGGGGTCGTGGCGACGGGACCACTGCCGTCGGTCGCCACCGATGGGATCACCCTTCGCGCACCGCGTCGGCGATGTACGCGGCGAGGTTCTGTGGCCGGACCCGGACCGCCCGGCCGATGCGCACCGATCGCAGTTGCCCGTAGGTCACGAGCTTCCAGGCCATCGACCGGCTGACCGCGAGGCGTTCGGCGACATCGTCGATGCGCAGGAGCCGTGGTTCGGCGAGGTCCGCAGGGTCCGCCGAGCCGATGCGTTCACGTCCCATGAGGGCCTGCCTCTCTGTCATCATCTCTCCACTGGATACCAGTCGTTCCACGCTTGACGATTGCGTCCACGGTGGTAGCGTATGGGCCGACGCATCTGCATGACAATCTGGGAATAGCCGATGACATCCCGAATGGGCAACTGCACATGAGCCTTCGACCGAGGTTCGCCGGTGACGGCCGCCTCCAGGTCCCCGAGTACGTGACCATCGCGAGGTCCGGACGCGAGGCCGGCGGCGTCCGCGGCGAGTTCGTGGCCGACGAGATCGACCCGTTCGAGCGGGACGCCGACGGCCTGCTCCTCGCCGAGGCGTTCGCCAGGTTCGACCTCACGCGGCCCCGGAAGGCGCGGGACTGGTACCTCGCCCACGGCGCGGTGGACCTCGGCTCGCTGTTCCCCGATGTCGCGAGCGAGGGCGAGGAGCTGATCGATGGGTACCTGTGGTGCCACGACACGCAGGACGAGGTCCTCGCGCAGCAGCGCCTGGTGGCGTGGCACCTGACGTCCCTCGCGCGGCTCACCGCCCACCGGGAGGCGGCCAACCCGCCCGACGGGACATGGCGACCGCACGAGGGCTGGGACCCATCGTGGTCCATGGCCATCCTGGAGGCAGCCGACGCGGCGCTGTGGGTCGGCGCCCCGGTCGGGTCGCACGGCTACCTCTACGGGTACGTCCAGCGCCAGGCCGCCCCCGACCCGGCGGCTCGACGCGTGCCAGGTTCTGACGCACAGGGCGTGGACCCGCCATCACGGCGCGAGATCGCCGAGTCGGGGCGTGCGCGCAAGGCGTGGCAACGCCTCACGGAGAGCGGGCTGCCGCGGTTGTGGGTGCCCGGTGCTACATGGGAGGACGACTGGTCGGTCTACGGATTCGACGAACGCCCGCCGCACGGCCGCCGGCGCTGGGGTCGTCTGAGCTCCGACTGGCACGGGCTTCTCGAGCTGCAGCGGCGCCTCATCGAGCCCTACGTCAAGCGGGCCGCGAACTTCGAGGTCGAGGTCGACCGGGAGCGTCGTTGGGTCCAGGAGCCGGACCCCTCGGGCCACACAGAGGTCATCGAGCCCGAGCTGCTCGTCCGGGAGCGACGCCTGTGGCGCTCGATCCTCGCGCCCATCTACCTCCAGCTGCTCGAGGCGTTGCGCCGGGTGAGCGAGGGCAAGCCGGGTGCGGTGTGGTGCAAGGAGTGCGGTCAGCCCTTCCTGACGCTCGACGGCCGCCGCTCGACGTTCTGCACCGACAAGGAACGGCTCCGCTACGCGCAGCGGGACCGCCGCGAGCGCATGGCGGCGCGGGATGGCGCGACATGACCCGCCGCGGGCCGAACGAGGGCTCCCTCTACGAGCGCTGGGACGGCCGCTGGGCGGCAGCGTCCACATCGGGTACGAGGGTGGCCGCCGGGTACGCAAGCACGTGATGGGCCACTCCCGGGCCGAGGTCAAGGACAAGATGGCGGCGCTCCTGCGGGCGCACGAGGAGCAGCGGCCGATCCCGGACCAGCGCGCCAAGGTCGGCGCGTTCCTCCGTCGCTGGCTCGATGAGGTCGCGAGGCCGACGCTACGTGCCTCGACGTACGACAGCTACGACGACATCCTCAAGGGCCACCTGGTCCCGGGCCTCGGAGACGTCGCGCTCGCGAAGCTAACGCCCGCCGAAGTCCAGTCGTTCCTCAACCGGAAGCTGGAGGGCGGGCTCTCGCCGCGTAGGGTCCAGTACATCCACGCCGTGCTGCGCCGCGCGCTGGTGACGGCCGAGAAGTGGGGCATGGTGTCGCGCAACGTGGCCAAGCTGGTCGACCCACCCCGCGTGCCGAGGCACGAGATCACGCCCCTCACGCCCGAGCAGGCGAAGGTGCTCATCGAGTCATCAGCGGACGACCGCCACCGCGCGCTGTGGGTCACGGCGCTCGCGACCGGCCTGCGCCAGGGCGAGCTGCTCGCGCTCCGCTGGGAGGACGTGGACCTCGACGAGGGTCGGCTCCGCGTCCGCCACAGCCTCGCCAACGTCGGCGGCGAGCTCGTGCTCCAGGAGCCCAAGACCGACCGCAGCCGCCGCTCGATCGCCCTGCCGGACGTGGTCGTGACCGCGCTCCGGGGTCACCGAACGCGGCAGCTGATGGACCGCCTCGCCGCGGGGTCACGCTGGGTGGACAGTGGTCACGTCTTCGCAATGATGCGCGGCAAGCCCCACCACGCCGCGACCATCACCCGCGCCTTCCAGGACGGGCTCGACCGTGCCGGGCTGCCCCGGGTGCGGTTCCACGACCTGCGGCACTCGGCGGCGACGTTCCTGCTGGCGCAGGGCATGACGCTCGAGGACGTGAAGAACCAGCTTGGCCACTCGACCATCGTCCTGACATCCAATACCTATGGGCACGTCCTAGAAGTCAGGCAGCGGGAGGTGGCATCGGCGATGGACGCGGTGCTGGGAGGGTGACGAGGAGCTTAGCTGAGTCACGCGCAATCTCGAAAGTCGCGGCCGGACCCGCGTCTGGTCGCAGGCGGGCGCCAGTGGGATGGCGCCATAGGGCAACCTAGCGGCTGCTCCGAAAGCCAGGCCCCACCGCAGCCTGCGTCTGTAGGATGCCAACGGCAACTAGGGAGGTGTCATGCCACCCGAGATTCCTCGGTTCGACCTCTACAGGACGCTCGAGGTCGACCCGGGCGCCAGCGCTGAGGTGATCGACGCCAGTTGGAAGGCGCTCCAGAAGCGATACCTCCCGCGAGGTGATGGCCAGGGCGACCTTGAACGCTCGCGCCAGCTCAACATCGCACATGATTGGCTGTCGGACCCCGCCCGTCGCACCCTATATGACGCGTCCCGGCAGAAGGACCGCACGGCCTCGCCGGGACAAGCAGCACACCGTGGCGCCTCGGCCGATACACCTCCGCGCAAGGCTTCCCAAACATCGCCCACAGGCGGACACGGTGGCTCTCATTCTTCGTCGGGTCGTGCCCCGAGCAGGGGTCCGGCCGCCGCGGCTCGCCCCCCGGACCCAGCGCCCGTCTCCACTACCACTCGGCCTGTCGCAGGGCTAGCGCGCATCGAAGGCCTCCCCCGATGGCAGCGACAGGTCGCGGCGTTCATGGCTGCGACCCTGTTCCCGCTGGGGGCAGCCGGCCTCGGTTACAAGGCCGGGACAGGTCTCATCGCGTCCGTGCTCGCGGTCGCAGCGCTCGCGGCGCCCATCGTGGTGGCCGTCGCGGCTTACGCAACCGACGGGTTCGCAGCCCAACGACTCAAGGACGCGCATGTGAACGTGCAGCGAATGGTTGTGGTGTCGGTCCTTGTCGGTGCC
>DAOTUX010000057.1:0-5241 GCA_034436475.1 Chloroflexota bacterium
CCCTCGCGCGCGGCGCGCTGGAGACGCCTCGTGAGGGCACGCACCTGCGCGGGGGAGCGCACGTTCGACGCCAGCAGGACCACGCCGCCCACCTCACCCCGCCGGACGCGTCTCAGCAGCTTGGCCGAAGGCTTGGTGCCGCCCATGCGGACCATCAGCTTCTGCCCGATGAGCGCCTCGAGGGGCGGAGTCGGGGCGGCCTGCGCGACCACGCCATCGCAGACGGCCTCGAGCACCTTGCCGAGGGCGCTCAGCAGGCTGGGGCCGGCCAGGAGCCGCGCCGCCATGGCGTGGCACGGGTCGCCCGTGCGCGCCGGGCTCGGGGCACCGGACGGCGCCTGCGCGCCTGACGGCACCAGGGTGCTCGCGGGCGCTTGGGCGCCCGACGGCGCTTGGAGCGTCAGGGCGAGCAGGAGGCCCATGACGAGGGCGAGGGTCACGGGCCGACGGGTTCCGGTCATGTCCGCGACCAGCGTAGCGCGTGACACCAAGAGCGCCGGAGGGTCCCGACAGGCCGCGAGGATGGTGGCGCGACACCTCCGAGCCCTCGAGTGGGGCGTGCCGCCCGCCCTCGAGCGGTGGTCCTAGGTGCGAGCCTCCGCATGCCGCCGGGAGACGTACTCGCCGGCGGGGCTGCGGAAGCCGACCGCGAGCCGGTTCCAGCCGTTGATGGCGACGATGGCGAGGGTCAGCGCCACCTGCTCGGCCGGCGCGAACTCCGAGGCCATCCACGCGTACACGTCATGCGGGGCGCCCGTCTCCGAGACGAGCGTGAGCGCCTCGGTCCACGCCAGGGCCGCCCGCTCGCGGGGCGTGAAGTCAGGCCCCTCGCGCCAGACCGGGATCATGGCCAGGCGCAGCGGGTCCTCCCCGATGGCAAGGGCGTCCTTGGTGTGCATGTCCACGCAGTGCGCACAGCCGTTCAGCTGCGAGGCGCGTAGCTTCACCAGCTCCCGGAGCCTGGGCTCCAGCGTGCTCCCGTCCACGGCCTCCTCGAGGGCCCGCATGGCGCGCGTCGCTGCCGGGAACGCCGCCGCGTAGTCCAGGCGCCGTGCCTCCACCTCTCGCTCCAGCACATCGATCATGGTCGATCGCACTCCTTCCGAGACGGTCCGACCCGCGCGGGTCGGGCACAGGGTTCAGTCGATGCGCACGGTCGCCCGCTGCGGCTCAAGGCCGGGCGGGCGCTGGCGCGTTTGGCCGCGTGGCTCCGACCTGCGCCGACGCTGCTCCTGGAGGACGGCGGCCATCGACGATGCCACGAACAGCAGGAGCGCGACGACGTTCAGCTCGCCACCGATGCGCCACATCGCCTCCGCGCCCAGCAGGTCGCCGCCCACGATGCGCACCAGGAGGCCCACGTGGAGCAGGCCCAGGTGCAGGTAGAACCGCGGGTGGTAGGGGAGCGGGATGCGCAGGACCGCCGGGATGATCACCGGCGCATGCCCGAAGACCATGGACATCACGAAGCCCAGGAAGATGGCGTGCAGCATCGCGTCATACGCCATGGCGTCGTAGCCGGGGCCGCGCATGGAGCCAAAGCCCATCCAGAGCAGACCGCCCAGTGCGAGCCAGGCATAGCCGATGAGCAGGCACAGCGCGATGTATCGGGTGACGCCCCCCATCCGCACCGTCCGCCGCGCCAGGTCGTGGGTCGCCAGCCACGCGGCGAGCGCGAGCAGGCCCAGGCCCGCGACACGGGTCCCGGCATCGGGCAGGGCGAGCGTGAGGGCCACGCCCGCCGCGACGAGCGCCACGCTGCCGATGAAGGTGAGACGTGCGCGCGGCGCGAGCCGGCCGAGGCGCGACAGCTCGAGTCGCTCGCCGGCGATGATGAGGACCAGGAAGGCCGCCAGCCACGGCACGAGCGCGCTCACCGGGCGACCCGCGAGCCACAGGAGCCCCGCGACCGGCCATGCGACACCCGCCACGGCCTGCGTGCGGATGTGGAGCGCGACCTCGATCCGGTCGAAGGCGACGTACATCGCAAGGAACACCAGCCCGCCCGCCACGAGCAGCACGCCCGCGACGAGGGACGACCCGTTGAGCGTCAACGTGAGGGCGGCGAGCCCCGAGCACAGCGGGGCGACGTAGCCCCATCGGCGACCCAGGGCCACGGCCCGCTCGAGCGCGATCATCGTGCCCAGGAAGCCCAGGGCCATGAGCAGCCCGTGGTCCGCGGCAAGGTGCATCGTCGCGCTGGGCATGCCCACACCCAGGAGCACCAGCGCCCCGGTGAGGCCCGCGAGCAGTGACAGGCCCCCGAGCGACAGGAGTGCCAAGCTGCGTCGGTCGATCATCCCCACCATCCGAGCTGCTCCTTCGCGAGGTCCGTCATCAGCTCCGGAGACCAGAGCGGGTCGTAGGTCACCTCGATGCCCACGTCCCGGACGCCCTCGAGGCTGAGCATCTCCCGGCGGATGCAGTCGCTCAGGTAGGGGCCCAGCGGGCAGGCTGGCGTGGTGGTCGTGATCAGGATGTGGGCGTGCCCGTCCACCACCTCGGCGTCATACACCAGTCCGAGGTCCACGATGTTGACACCCAGTTCCGGATCGATCACGCCCCGGAGGGTCTCGTCGATGAGCTCGCGATCGACGCTCGCGCCCAGCGGTGCCGGGTCGACGATCGGCCGCCGGGGCGTCACCTGGCCGCCCTCCCGACATGTGCCAGGCACAGGCCCGGCTCCACGAACGGCTCCAGGCGCACCGCATCGAACGGCGCGCCGAGCTCGCGCAGCGCGCCGCGGATGAGACCCAGATGGACATTGCACACCACATCGCCGCGCTCGTGCGCCAGTGACCCGAAGGGGCAGCTGTGCAGACCGATGGCATCGGTCGCATCGAGGCGCGACGGTGAGAACCCGGCGTCAGCGAGCAGGCCCACCAAGCGGTCGAGCGCAGCGCTGTCATCTGGTCTGGGCTCGCCGCCGGATACCGTGTCGGGCAGCGCTCGAGCGGCTGCCGCGCCCCAGCGCTCGCCCGCGTGGGTCGCCGCGGAGCGCGCGTCGGGACGTTGGGCGAGCTCGCTCGCGAGGGCCGCGGCCAGCGCCCGGTGCGCGCGGGAGTCGTCCGATGGCGCCTCGGGCTCCGCGGCATAGCGCAGCCCCGGACGGCCCCGACCGGCCGCGCGGGCCGTCGCGCGCCGGACCAGGCCGGCCTCCACCAGCTGGTCGAGGTGCTCGCGCGCGGTGTTGGGGTGCAGGTCCACCGCGTCCGCAAGCTCACGGACCGCCATGGGTGCGGCCGTCGCGCGCAGGACGGCCAGCAGGCGTGACCGGCTGGCACTGGACAGGGCCCGGTGGCGCTGTTGCTCAGAGTCCACGTCCCTCATTTTACACGTCAACGGCCGTGCATATCAAGGCGATGGGCCCGTCGATGTGGCCGAGGGCCCCGGGTGTGGCCGAGGGCCCCGGGTGTGGCCGCGCGCCCTCGTCCGGGTCGCCTGACCCGCCCGGCCTCAGGACGCCTTGCGCCAGTAGTCGTTCGCCGCCGCGATGGTCGCGAACTCGATGGCCACCACGTGCGCCGCGGCCGTCAGCGAGTCGGGGTCCTCCGCGTACTCGGGTCGCAGGCGCTTGCGCACCTCGGGGTCCTGCTGGATCGCCCGGATGGTGAAGCGGGCGAGCTTGATGGCGAGCGCGCGACCCTCCTCGGGGGTCGCGGTGATCAGCGAGTTGTTGGGGACGAGCTCATCGGTCATGGTGCGGTGCTCCTTCCTTTGGGGCGCGGCGCGGTCATGGGCCCGCCTTGCCTCGTGTGTCGCGTCGGCCGGGGGTCCGCCCGTTGCCCAAGTCGTGCGGCCTGCGCCGTCCGCTTGCATTTTGCACGGAGATAGGCGTAAATATCAAGTCATGAGCACCATGATGCGCAACACCGAGGCCGCCGAGGCCATCCGAGCCCACCATCTGGAGCTGGCCACGACGCTGCGCCAGCGTGTCACCGACCTGATCGCTGCTGCGCGGGAGCGACGCCCCCATGGCGAGGCCCACGAGCGGGTGCTGGAGTATCTCGAGGGCGAGTTGCTGCCCCATGCCCGGGCCGAGGAGGAGGCCCTCTACCCCGTCGGTGACACGGGTGTCACGGCCATGCTGGTGCGTGCCATGCGCGACGAGCACGTGGACCTGGTGGGTCGGGTCGAGGGGCTCCGAGCCGAGCAGGACGCGATCGACGCGGCGGCATCCGCGAGCGCCATCCTGGCCCTCTTCGACTCCCACCTCCACAAGGAGAACGACCTGCTCATCCCGATTCTGGTGGAGATGCCCGATGTCTCGCTCGCCAGCCTGCTCGCGGGCATGCATGAGCTGCTGGGCTGACCGGTCGAGGGACCGATGAGCGTGTCCGCCCGACCGATCGATGACCTCGCGTCCGCCCTTGTGGGCGCCCTGCGACGGCTGGGCGAGGCCGGGGAGCCCGAGGCCGCGAGTCGCCTCGCGGCCCGCGTCTACGCGGACATCCGACACCACGAGCCCCGTATCGCCGAACGCCTGAACGGCGTGATGCATCACCTGGCGCGGCTGGAGGCCGCGTCGCACACCGAAAGGAGCGCCCCCGTGGCCAACGATCCCATCCTCGACGTGCGCAACGAGCCCCCGGTTCGACGCCATGCCCTCATCTTCGAGGCCTTCGACGGCCTCGCCGTGGGGTCCGCGTTCGTGCTCGTCAACGACCATGACCCCAAGCCGCTGTACTACCAGCTCGCCGCCGAGCAGGCCGGTACCTTCAGCTGGGACTACCTGGAGCAGGGACCCATGGCATGGCGGGTTCGGATCGGTCGCACCGCCGCCACGGAGGCCAAGGCGCCCTCGGGGACCGCGTCATGACCGGCACGGGGCGCGCGCAGCGCCCCCGCAGCCCCGATGCGTTCCCGGGCCAGGCGCGTGCCCCGCGGCCCGGCGGTTCCGATCGCCCCGCGGCGGTCGCCCCGCGGTCGCGGGGTGATGCCATGGGCCCCCGGGTCTGTGGCCTCGACCCCCGTGCCGGCGCCGGGGCCTCGGGCCGCTGCCGGGATATCGTGCCTGAGCTGATCCTCGAGCTCATCTGACCGCTCGCGCACACAGTCGACGAGAGGGCCCACGCACGTCGAGCCATGCCTGAGTTCCTGTTCGTCGTCCGGTTCGTGCACGTGGTCGCCGGCCTGTGCTGGCTGGGGGAGGTGCTGACCGTCAACCTCGTGCTCCTGCCCGCCCTCGGTCGTGCCGACGCGGCGCTCCGCGCACGGATGCTGGCGGTCATCTTCCCGCTG
>DAOTUX010000058.1:0-13868 GCA_034436475.1 Chloroflexota bacterium
CGGTGACCCGCGAGGGTCGCCGCACCTTCCTCAAGTGGCATCGGGCGCGGCGGCGCGCCGCGGACCCGGTGTTCACGGGCCGGCGCATCCTCGAGGGCATGGTGGCCGGCGCGAGCGTCGAGGTGGACCTGGTCGTGCACGGCGACGAGGGCTTCGCGGTGCTGCACGACCTGACCCTCGATCGTGAGACTACCGGCCGCGGGCGTGTGCGTGCGACCTCGGCGGAGACGCTACGGCAGCTGTGCCTGTTGGACGACGCAGGCGAGCCGACCGCCGACCGGATGATGCTGCTCGAGGGCCTCGCCGCGCTCGTCGCCGGTGCGAGCGTGCACCCCGAGGCGCTGTTGCAGCTCGACTACAAGGAGGACGTCGCTGCATTGACCCCCCGCGCCATCGCCGCCTTCGCCGACGCGGTCGGCCCGGTCGCTCCGCACGTCGTCCTGTCGTCGGGCGACGCAGACGCGGTGCGCCTCCTGGCGTCCGGCGTGCCAGGCCTGCGCATCGGCCACGACCCATGCGACCCGGGCGCGATCGAGCGGCTGATGGCCGACCACGACTATCCACGCTTCGTCGCTGACGCGGTGGCGGCTTCGCCCCTGGCCGAGCTCATGTACCTCGGCCACCGGCTCGTGCTATCGGCGCAGGACGACGGCTTCGACCTCGTGGCCGCGTTCCACGCCTCCGGATGCCGGGTCGATGCCTACACGATCGCCCGTGCGGACCCGGCCGGGGTCGCGGCGGCGCGGCGCCTTCTCGACCTCGAGGTCGACCAGATCACCACGGACGACGCGGAGGGCCTCGGCGCCGCCCTGGCCGGCTAGGCCTGACCAGCCTGGCCTTGGACGCCGTCTGCCGAGCCACGCCGCCGCTGACCCCAGGGGCCCATGCATCCTGGGGACGTCGGGCGCCTGCTCGACGTCCGGGCGTCCGTGCAGCCGTCGAACGGGTCCGACGCTCGACACGCCTGGCTGGCCGGTCATCCGTGCGCGGCGGCCGCATCATCGCCACCCATGCGACCGGCCTCGGCCCGATGAGGGGTTCCTCATGCGGGCCTCACCCCTGACTCACGCACGAGGCGCAGGCTCCCCATCCTCATCGTCCGCAGCCCCTGGAGGTCCATGCATGGGACAACGCGCGAACGCATGTCTCGGTCTCGTGATGCTGTCGCTCGTCGCCACGACCCCCGTCGTGACCGCCGCGGCCGAAGGCCCTCCCGACCTGGTCGAGGGGCGCTCCTGGCTGGACGTGCCGATGCCCGACGGGTCCGTCCGGCGCGCGCTGTTGTACGTGCCACCGTCGCTCGCGACCGGCCGGACGGGACCGTCGCGCGTGGTCATCGCGCTCCACGGCGGGCTGGGCTCCGCGGAGCAGTTCGCACGTGCCTCCGATCTGGAGGCCCGGGCCGACCAGCACGACTTCCTGCTCGCCTTCGGTCAGGGCGGACCCGCGCTGCGATGGGGCCGCGACGACTCGCATGCCACCTGGGACGCCGGAGGATGCTGCGGCGGCTCGACGGCCCGCGGCGATGACGACGTGGCCTACCTCGACTCCCTCGTCGACCGCCTGGTCGACGACCTCGGTGCGGACCCGAGCCGCGTCGTCCTGACCGGTCACTCGAACGGGGCGATGATGACTTTCCGATACGTATGCGAGGGCGAGCGGGCCCTGGACGCGGCGGTCCCGGTGGCCGGATCGCTGGAGACGGACGAGGGCGCCCAGTGTGCGCCGCACGTCCGACATCTCGTCGCAGTGCACGGCGACGCCGACCAGGCCCATCCGATCCAGGGTGGCCACGGCGCCGGGGTGGCAGGCGTGCCGTTCGCTCCCTTCGCCGACTCGGTCTCGAGGGTGGCGGTCGCTGCCGGCTGCGATCCCGCACCACGTCCCGCGGTCGATGGCGTGGTCACCACGAGCACCTTCAGCTGCCCGGACGGCATCGACATCCGTGCGCTGACCCTAGCGGGCGCCGAGCATCCCTGGCCCGGCAGCCCCGTGCGGGGACCATCGGGCACGCCGTTCGCCGGCTGGTCCGCGTCCGATCTCGTCGCGACGCTCGCTGACGGGAGCGGCGCCCCAGGCCCGCCGCGATCGTCTTGACAGGCCAGTGGCACGGAGGTCCGGGACACCGTGGCGCGCGCAGGTCGCACGGCGTCGCGTCTCCGGGATCGGCCCGGTCGGTGCGTCCGGGCCCGCGATGCCGGACCACGCTCCCCGAGGCCCACCGCCGACGTTGCCAGCCGTCAGCCGGGCTGGACGCTAGGGGTCCTTGCGCGGAGCGTCCCGGAGCATCTCCAGCAGGTAGGCATGCGTCGCTGGGTTGGCGACGATGACCGTCCCGGTCCGCTCGTAGACCTCCGGCCCACGCCCCCACCAGTCCGTCACCACGCCGCCGGCCTCCTCGACCAGGAGCACCCCGACCGCCCAGTCGACCAGCCCGGACTCCTCGAAGTAGCCGGTCAGCCGCCCGCAGGCGACATGGGCGCAGGAGTTGGCCGAACTGCCCACGATGCGGACCGCGCCGACCGGGTCGCGAATCCGCCCGAGCCGCTCGTAGAAGCCCTCGAAGCTGTGGAGCGTGTGGATGGGCAGCCCGGTGCCGATCGCCATCATCCCCACGTCCGTCTGCTGGCTGACGCGCAGGCGCTCGCCGTTCAGGAACGCTCCCTGCCCGCGGATTGCGGTGAACATCTCGTCTGCGACGGGGTTGTACAGCGCACCCGCCACCGTCTCGCTGCCGCGGCGGAGCGCGATCGAGATGGTGTAGTGCATCCCGTTGACGAAGTTGGTGGTCCCGTCGATGGGGTCGACCAGCCACCGGTGCCCGTGGTCGGGCCCCTCCACGGGCGGGAACTCCTCGCCCGTCAGGCTCCAGCCGGGATAGCGACCGAGCAACCGTTCCCGGATGAGCAGCTCCGACTCCCGGTCCGCGTCGGAGACGAAGTCCGCCGGCCCCTTGACCCCGACCTCAAGGTCGCGGAACCGTGCGAAGTGGCGCAGGGTCAGCGCACCCGCCTCCCGTGCCACAGCCACCATGTCCTCGAGGATGGCTTCGTACGAAGGTGCCATGGGTCTCCGTCTCGCTGCACGGACCTGCCTGCGTCGGCGACGCGGCCCGCGCAGTCGGACCCTGCCCCGGCTCAGGATCCCGAACCTGGGACCGCGGCCATCCTACCGCGACGACGGTGCCCCGCCGGCGGCGGCGGTGCCGGTGCCCCGCCGGCGGCAGCGGCGACGGTGCCCCGCCGGCGGCGGCGGTGCCGGTGCCCCGCCGGCGGCAGCGGCGACGGTGCCCCGCCGGCGGCGGCGGTGCCGCTCCCGCCGGATGCCCACAGCCCAGGCTGCGCACGGGCTGAGCACTGCGGCGGTCGGGACGCACACGACGCTGCGCAACCCGTCACGGAACGCGTCCTCGTCGGTCCGCTGCCGGGATCCGCAGCGGCGGCGTGCGCAATCGACCGACGAGCCGCCCTCCGGGCGCCCCGAGGTAGCCTCCCAGCCGTGCCCACCCGCTGCAACGCTCACGCCATGATCATCGGCCGGGCGGGCTCGCGGCCGGGCACACCTCATCGGCGGGGCGCCCCACGACCGGACAGCACCTCCGGCGGGGCGCCCCACGACCGGACAGCACCTCCGGCGGGGCGCCCCAGCCCGGGCGGCACCTCCGGCGGGGCGCCCCACGCCGCTCCCGCCGGATGCCCACAGCCCAGGCTGCGCACGGGCTGAGCATTGCGGCGGTCGGGACGCACACGACGCTGCGCAACTCGTCACGCAACGCGTCCTCGTCGGTCCGCTGCCGGGATCCGCAGCGGTGGGGTGCGCAATCGACCGACGAGCCGCCCTCCGGGCGCCCCGAGGTGGGCGCCCAGCCGTGCCCACCCGTTGCAACGCTCACGCCATGATCATCGGCCGGGCACACCTCATCGGCGGGGCGCCCCACGCCCGGGCGGCACCTCATCGGCGGGGCGCCCCACGCCCGGGCAGCCCTCTGACCGGTGCGCGCCCGGTACCCTGCGTGGGTGAACCGGACCCACTTCGTACGCCGATGACCCGCATCCCACGGCACGATTGACGCGACCGGGGCGTGAACGATCCACGGGAGCATCGGCTCCAGCATCGCGTCCGGTTCGACGAGTGCGGGGCTGAGGGCCTCATCCGGGCCAGTGGGTACCTGCGGGTGATGCAGGACCTCGCGAGGCGTCACAGCGAGGTGCTGGGGTTCGGCCGCGACTGGTACCGGACCAACCGCCTCGCCTGGCTGGTGCGCTACGCGGACCTCCGCGTTGTCGGCCAGGCTCGGGCTGGCGACACGCTCGAGGTGACGACCCGGGTCACGGGCTGGCGACGCGTCTGGGCACGTCGCGAGAGCCATGCCAGCGCCGAGGGCGTGGAGGTCGCCCACGCGCTCATCGACTGGGTGCTCATCGACCACCGCGGGCGGCCTGCGCGCGTCCCCGATGGGATCGCGGAGCGCTTCACGGACGGCATCCCCACCTTCCAACCCGGGCGAGTGACGCTCCCGGCTGCGCCCGCGGACGCCGTCAGCCATGCCTGGCACGTCTCGATCCGGGACCTCGACCCGATGGCGCACGTCAACAACGCCACGTACCTCGATGTCCTTGACGAGGCGCTCGCCGCGGCGACGGGTGGGCTCGCCGGCCCCGCGCCGCCCGTTGAGTACCAGGTGGAGTACCTGCGCCCTGCCCTCCCCGGTCGCATGCTCTCGGTGGTGCACTGGGCCGTGGAGGCCCAGACCGTCGCACGGTTCCACGACCCCGACGGACTGGAACTGGTCCGGGCGCGGGTCACCCGAGGCTGAGCCCGGATGGCGGTGGGCCAAAGGTGCGGTCGAAGGCGTCCACCAGTTGCTCGCCCAGGCGGTCGGGGTCGACCCCGCGCTGCTCCGCGACCCAGCGGGCCGTGACCTCCACCCAGCGCGGCTCGTTGCGACGCGGCGCACCTGGTGGCGACAGGTACGGGCAGTCGGTCTCGACGAGCAGCCGCTCGGCCGGCACGATCTGGGCCACCTCCGCCGTGGCCTCCTCGCCCTTCCGGAACGCGAGGCCCGAGACGCTGACGGCACACCCCAACTCCAGGGCCTGCTCGGCGTAGTCGACCGGCCCCGAGAACGAGTGGAGCACCGCCGGCGGTCGGCCATCGAAGCGCGCATCGAAGGCGGGCGTACCCGCGCCAGCGTCACGCAGCTCCCGGAGGAGGTCGTCTTGGGCGTCGCGCATGCCGGGCCTCGACCGGCAGTGGAGGATGAGCGGCTTGCCCCGGTCTCGCGCCAGACGGATGTGCCAGCGCAGGTTGTCGAGCTGCGCGTCGCGGGGCGAGAACCCGCGATCGTAGTCGAGGCCTGTCTCGCCGATGGCCCGGACGCGGGGCTCCCCCGCCAGGCCCGCGATGAGCTCCCGGTCGGCCGAGGTGACCTCGGCGGCGACGTGGGGGTGGAAGCCCACCGACGTCAGGACGTCGAGGCGCTCGGCGAGCGCGATGCCGGCCACCGAGGTGGCGACATCGAAGCCCGGGGCCATCAGGCGCTCCAGCCCAGCGGCTCGCGCCTGCGCATACACTCGGTCCGAGTCGTCGGCGAACGCCTTGGTCTGGAGATGCCCGTGCGAGTCGATGAGCCGCATCACTCGATGGTATGTGGTAGACGAGGCGCGGCACCTCGTGAGAGCCCGCCTACCCGCTGGGTGCATGATCGGGCCGATCGGAGCCGCCACGGAGCGCTCTGTTGGCTGTTGTACCCGCCTGGCGCATAGCCCGGCCATCGATCGGCGTTCTGAGCCGCCCGGGGCGTCGGACGGCCGACGAGGCACTCCTGGCGCACAGCGACCGGTCTGATCATCCGCCGGGCGCATGGCCGCATGGCCGCGGGCGCATCGCCGCGTGGCCGCGGGGCGAGGCTGCGTGGCCGTGGGGCGAGGCTGCGTGGCCGCGGGGCACAAGTGGCGCGCGATCCACGCGGTGGTGACCACGGGCACCGTCACGACGGGTCGTGGGCACAAGGCCCGGCTGCACGAATCATCGCGATGCCTCAGGATCGGCGCGTGCCGTCGTCCCAGTCGACGCCACGACGTCTTGTCGGCGTCCTGGTTGCCGCCCTCCTCGCCGCTCTCCCGGCCTCGGTCGCCGCCGCGTCGCGGCACGACCTCGGTCCGGCTGACGGCGTGCGCATCGCGACGCCCGCGCCGGGCTACGGGGTCGCCGTGACGGCGCTCACGTTGGATGGGCGCGCCCTCGACGTGATCCTCGAGACGGGCCTCGACGGCGTGACCCGCGTCGTCGACCCGGCCGCCGCGTCGCGGTCGCGCGGCATCGCGGCCAGCAAGGACGCCTGCGAGGACGGCAAGCACAGTGAGATCGGCTTCCGATGGATCAAGCCTTGGTCATGGCGGTTCCGCGCCTCCTCCACCCCACACGGGCTGAGCAAGGCCGTCGTCGAGCGGCAGCTTCGGGCCGCGGCTAGGTCCATCACGTCGGCGCGCAACGACTGCGGGCGGCCCGACAAGGTGACCGCCAAGGCGCGCTATCTCGGTCGCACGTCGGCCAAGCCCGGCGTACGGAGCGACATGGGCTGCGGTCGACCCGACGGGCGCAACGTGGTGGGCTTCGGGCCACTGCCCCAGTTCGTGGCCGGCCTGACCTGCACCTGGTACACCATCCCGTCGCATGGGCTGGGTCGCGCCATCGAGTCGGATGTCCTCTTCCGGAGGGCGCAGGGCTGGGCCATTCACCCCCGCTCGTGCACTGCTGTCGAGGTGATCCTGCGGTCCGTCGCCACCCACGAGTTCGGGCACGTCTTTGGGCTCGGGCACGTGGGCGAGGCGGCGCATGGCAACCTCACGATGAGCGACGCGATCGGCCCCTGTGACGACTCGGCATTCACCCTGGGCAAGGGCGACATCCTCGGGCTCGAGCGGCTGTACTAGACCCCTTCGACCTCGAGCCGGGGGAACAAGGGCACCGGATCGCTGACGACCCCGGGCCCTCGGCCGCCGACGCCCCAGGCGAGCAGATCACTCACATCCGGACCGCCGTTGCCGTCGGGCGCGTATGGGCTCTGGTGGCCCAGCTGCGCGAGCATCCGGGCCGAGGAGTCGGGCATGAACGGTGCGACCACGAGCCCGATGACCCGGCACGCCTCGAGCAGCTCGGCGAGCACCTCCCGCAGACGAGCCGCGGCCGCCCCGTCGCCAGCCTTGGCCGCCTTGGCGAGCGCCCACGGCTGTTGGGCGTCCACGTATCGGTTGGCGGCGCCCACGAACCTCCAGAGCGCTGCGAGCGCCTCGTGGAGCAGGCACGACCGGATGCCGGCGTCGAAGGCGGCCAGGTGCTCCGGCCACGCCGTGCCCAGGTCGCCCCCGGGCGCGGGCATCGGCCGGTCGCCATCGAGATAGCGGCGGGTCATGGACACGGTCCGATTGAGCAGGTTCCCCAGGTCGTTGGCGAGGTCCGCGTTGTAGCGCCGCACGAAGCTGTCCCAGGACACCTCAGCGTCCTTGTCGAAGGCCACCTCACGGAGCGTCGCGTACCGCGCGCCGTCCCGACCCAGCGCGGCGACGACGTCGAGCGGGTCGAGGAAGTTGCCCCGGCTCTTGCTCATCCGCTCGCCCTGTGCGAGCAGCCAGCCATGGACCCACACCCGGCGCGGCAGCGGGAGCCCCGCGCTCATGAGCATCGCGGGCCAGATGATGGTGTGGAACCGGTTGATGTCCTTGCCGATGACATGCAGGTCGGCCGGCCACCAGTGCGCGAACGCGACGGGGTCGTCCGGGAAGCCCGCCCCGGTGATGTAGTTGATGAGCGCATCGAACCAGACGTAGATGACCCCGGCATGGGGATCCGGGGAACCGTCCGGCAGCAGCGCCTCGGAACCGTCGGCGCGGATGGGGAACGGGATGCCCCAGTGGAAGGTCTCGCGGCTGATGGAGATGTCCTCGAGGCCCTGGCGGATGAACCCCAGCATCTCGTTCTTCCGATGCTCCGGCTGGACCCAGTCGGGGTTCGCCTCGTAGTGAGCGAGGAGGCGACCCGCGTAGGCCGAGAGCCGGAAGAACCAGTTGCGCTCCGTGAGCCACTGGAGCTGGACGCCCGGATGGTTGGGACAGTGCATGCCATCTGCGTCCTCGACCAGGTCCGAGGTGTTGCGGAAGCCCTCGTTGGGGCAGTACCAGCCCTCGTAGGTGCCCTGATACACATCGCCGTTCGCGAACGCACGGCGGACCATCTCCTGGGACGCGCGCCGATGGTCGGGGTCGGTGGTCCGGATGAAGCGGTCCGGGGTGACGCCCAGGGCGTCCTCGGCGGTCCGGAACATCGCGACCATCTCGTCCACGAACGCGCGCGTGTCCTTGCCCAGCTCCTTCGCCCGCTCATGGATGTTGACGGAATGCTCGTCGGTCCCCGTCAGGAATCGCGTGTCATAGCCGTGCATCCGATGCCAGCGCGCGAGGACATCGGCGCCCACCACCTCGTACAGGGTGTGGAGACCCGGCTTGTTGTTGGGGTACGCGATGGCCGTGGTCAGGTAGTAGCGGGGGCGCGCGCCGGGCGGGCGCGTGGTCGACGGTTCGGTCATGGGTCGCCCGATGGTACCGCGCCGGGGGTCGGCCATCGGGCCGCCGTCGGCAGTCGGGCCGCTTGCGACCATCGGGGACCTTGTTGCAGCCGCGCTGCCTGGTCAGCTCGCCGGCCATGAACGCGCCCGGCTTGGCCGGGGCGACGGGGCATGCGTGCGGCGAGTGACTGCTATCGTGATAGCATCCTGCCGTGGCACAGTTGCTGATCCGCCGGATCGAGGATGACGTGAAGCAGAAGCTCCAGCAGCGTGCCCGCCGCCATGGAAGAAGCACCGAGGCGGAGGTCCGCGAGATCCTGCGTGACGCGGTCCGCGACGACACCCAGCCCGAGATGGGGCTCGGCAGTCGTATCGCGGCACTGTTCAGCGACGTCGGTCTCGATGAGCCGGTCGAGGAGTTCCGGGGCCAACCCGTCCGCCCGGCCGAGTTCGAGGAGTGATCCTCCTCGACACCAACGTGCTCTCCGAACTCATGCGGAGCAGGCCGAACCCGGCGGTGCGAGCCTGGCTGGACGCCCAGACCGCGACGTCGGTCTGGACCACGTCGGTGACCGTGTTCGAGGTGCGTGCCGGAATCGCGGGGCTGCCGCTCAGCCAGCGACGGCGGGACCTGGAGGCGAAGTTCGACATCTTGGTGCGCAGGGTCATCGAGGAGCGCATCCAGCCCTTTGACGTGCCCGCCGCCCTCCGGGCGGCTGAGGTCGCCGCGGCGCGTCGACGATCGGGTCACCCGGTGGAGGTGCGTGACATCCAGATTGCCGGGATCGCGCTCGCCCGGCGCGCCACGCTCGCGACCCGGAGCACCCGCCAGTTCGAGGGGCTGGGCGCGCCCCTGGTGGACCCATGGGTGGTCGGCGCAGGCTGACCTCCTCCGAACGCGCGTCGGACGCGGACGGGCCATCGGTGGCGGAGGCGCGTCAGTGGCGGAGGCGCGTCAGTGGCGGAGGCGCGTCAGTGGCGGAGGCGCGTCAGTGGCGGAGGCGCGTCGGTGGCGGAGGCGCGCCAGTGGCGGAGGCGCGCCAGTGGCGGAGGCGCGCCAGTGGCGGAGACGCTTCAGTGGCGGAAGTGCCGGACCCCGGTGACCAGGATCGCGGCGCCCGCCGCATCTGCCGCGGCGATGACCTCCCCATCCCGCTTGCTGCCCCCCGGATGCGCGAATGCGGTCACACCGGCCCTGGCGCACACCTCGAGCGCGTCGGGGAACGGGAAGAAGGCATCGGATGCGCAGACCGCCCCGACCGCCCGCTCGGGGCCCGCCTTGTCGACCGCGAGCCGGGCGCTGTCCACGCGGCTCATCTGGCCCGCGCCCACGCCCACCACCCGGCCGTCCTGCGCGAGCACGATCGCGTTCGAGCGCACATGCCGGCACACCCGCCACGCGAGGTCCAGGTCACGCAGCTCCCGCTCGGTGGCCGTCCGGGCACCCACGGAGCGCCACGTGGCCTGGAGGTCCACGGATGCGTCCGCGTCGGTGGCGAGGACGGCACCACCTGCGCTCCGGTACTCCACGCCCGCCACGGGCAGGCCCACGATCCCCGGGTCCTCGAGCAGCCGCAGGTCCGCCTTGCGTGCCAGGATCGCGAGCGCGTCGGTGTCGAAGGCGCACGCGACCACGACCTCGAGGAACAGCGACGCGAGACGCTCCGCGAGCGCCCCGTCCACCACGCCCTTGATCGCCACGACGCCACCGAACGCGCTCACCGGGTCGCCCGCGAGCGCGCCGTCCCACGCGGCCACGAGGTCAGGCGCCTCCGCGGCCCCGCACGGGTTGCCGTGCTTGACGATCACGACGGCCGCTCCGCGCAGGTCGCGCGCGAGTGCCGCGGCGGCGGCGGCATCGAGCAGGTTGTTGTAGCTGAGCTCCTTGCCCTGGAGCGGCCTGGCCCCAGTCGCCAGCGGCCCTGCCAGCCTGTCCGCGTTGGGCCGGATGTACAGGGCCGCCGCCTGGTGGGGGTTCTCGCCATAGCGCAGGAGGGTGGCACGCTCCAGGGCCAGGCCCAGGCGCGGTGGGAAGCGCCCCTCGATCCCCGGGTCGACGGCCGTGTCGTGGAACCGGCGCTCGAGATCGGCCGCGATCATGGCGTCATAGCCGGCAGTCATCCGATAGGCCGCCACCGCCAGCTCGCGCCGCGTGGCGTCCCGCACCGCGCCGTCGCGCCGGAGCTCCTCGAGCACCCCCGGGTACTGCGCCCGGTCGGTCAGGATCGCCACGTTGGCGTGGTTCTTGGCCGCAGCGCGCACGAGTGCCGGCCCACCGATGTCGATCTCCTCGATGAGCGCGTCGAGCCCGATGCCCGGTCTGGCCGCGACGTCCGCGAAGGGGTACAGGGTGATCGCCACGACCTCGAACGGGTCGATGCCCGCGCGGGCCATCTGCTCCCGATGGGCATCCGACCGCAGGTCCCCCAGCACCCCGCCGTGGATCCTCGGATGGAGCGTCTTGACACGCCCATCGAGCATCTCGGGCGTGCCCGTGACCGCGGCCACGTCGGTGACCGGGAGCCCGGCATCGCGCATGGCGCGAGCCGTCCCGCCGGTGGACACCAACTCGAAGCCGAGGGCGTCGAGCCCCATGGCCAGGTCGACCAGCCCATCCTTGTCGGACATCGACAGGAGCGCCCGGCGTGGGACCGGGACGTGCCGGGAGGCGGCCGTCCCCACTGACGCTCGGCCGTCCGCGTCGATCACGAGCGCGCCAGCCGCGGCCATCGCCACGACGCGCGGCAGCAGACGATGCTCCACCGCGTGGATGCGGGCGGCGAGCGTGGCCTCGTCGTCCGTGTCCAGGACCGGGACCGCCTCCTGGGCCACGATGGGCCCGCCATCGAGCGTCGCATCGACCACGTGGACGGTCACCCCGGTGACGCGCACGCCGGCCCGGAGCGCGCGACCGATGGCATCGAGCCCCGGGAACGCCGGCAGCAGCGAGGGATGGACGTTGAGGATGCGTCCCGGGAAGGCCCGCAGGGTCTCGGGTCCCAGGACACGCAGGAAGCCCGCGAGGACGACCACGTCGGGCGCCACCTGCTGCAGGCCGGCGGCGAGACCCATGTCCCAGGAGGCCGCGTCCGGGTGCCCGGAGGGCGGTACCAGGAGCACCGGGATGCCCTGCTCGACCGCCCAGTCGAGGGCCGGGCAGACCCGGTCCGCGAACACGCTCACGATGTGCCCGCCGAGGACGCCGCGTCGCTGCGCCGCGTGGAGCGCCCGCAGGTTGCTCCCCTGCCCCGACACACCTACGGCGATCCCGACGCTCGCCTGCCCCGTCACCCCAGCGGCGACCCCGACCCCTTGCTCCGTCACCCGGCCTCCTCGCGGTACCTCGATGGACCCGTCATCTCGACCGGCACGACCTCCCCGATGGCCCACGCGGCCTGCCCGCGTACCGCAAGCAGATCCAGGACTGCGGCCGCCACGTTGGGCCCCACCACGAGCGCCATCCCGATGCCGCCGTTGAACGTGGCCCGCATCTCGGGCCCGGCGATCGCGGCGAGTGTCGCGATGCGTGCCATGACGGGCGGGACGGGCCAGCGCGCGGGGTCCACGAGCGCGCCCAGCCCAGGCGCGAGCGCTCGGGGCAGGTTGCCGGGCAGACCGCCCCCGGTGATGTGGGCGACCCCATGGAGGGGCCCGTCGGCAGCGAGCGCCTCGGCCACCGCCAGCACGTGCGGGGCGTAGATGGCCGTGGGCTCCAGCAGCGCCTCCCCCAGGCTGGTCCCACCCAGCGCGTCATCGAGGGATGTGCCGGTGTCGCGGAGCAGGCGCCGGACGAGCGAGTAGCCGTTGGCATGGAGGCCGGAAGACGCGATGCCGATGATCGCGTCACCTGCCCGGCTGGCGGCACCGTCGATGAGACGCTCTCGTTCCACGATGCCCACGCAGAAGCCCGCAAGGTCGAAGGCATCGGGCTCCATGACCCCCGGGTGCTCCGCGGTCTCCCCACCGACCAGGCTCGCACCTGCGGTCGCGCAGCCGTCCGCGACCCCACCCACGATGGCCGCGACACGCTCGGGGTCGAGGCGACCGACCGCCACATAGTCCAGGAAGAGCCACGGCCGCGCGCCGTGGCAGACCACGTCGTCGGCGCACATCGCCACGAGGTCACGCCCGATGGTGTCGAGGCGGCCGAGGGCACGTGCGATCTCGGTCTTGGTGCCCACGCCATCGGTGGCGCTCACCAGGACAGGGCGCTGGTATCCGGGTGGCAGCTCGAGCGCCGCCCCGAACCCACCGAGACCGCCCAACAGGTCCGCTCCGGCCGCACCGGCACGCGCGATGCGATCCCGGAGCAGCGTCACCGAGCGCTCCCCCGCGATCACGTCCACACCCGCCGCCGCGTATGCCGAGCGGTGCTCGTCGGTCATCGGGGGCCCCATGGGCAGGAATGGGGCCCGGGGGCCGGAGGCCGCGCGGGGCCTGCGGGCCGCGCCGATACGGCGGGCCACCCACGATCAGGGCGGTCGGCGGGCCGCGCCGATACGGCGCGCCACCCACGATCAGGGCGGTCGGCGGGCCACCCAGGATCAGGGCGGTCGGACCACGCACGCCCCACGACCAGGGCACCCGGCGTGACCCCAAGGCCTCCAAGAACCGTCAATCGGCGCCCGAGGCCGTCCTGGTCCATCATCGCTCCCGGATCCCGGGCAGGACGTCAGTGCACACGCCGTCAGGGGCGATGACGAGCCGAGTCGCGACTCGATGCCTCATCGATCCGCCCTCATTCGGGGTGGCGGTGGCAGGGCCGGGGCGCCGCGGTGGCAGGGCCGGGGCGCCGCGGTGGCAGGACCGGGGCCCCGGCCAGGCATGCGGGGCGCACGAGGCGAGCGTGTCCCCACGTGCGTGTCCCGAACGACGCGCCCTTGGGTCACGTCGCCGCCGGGAGGGTCGCATCCTCGAGCACGAACTTGTGGGAGCTGACGTCATAGGGCACCGGCACCGGGTACTCCCCGTCGAAGCACGCGAAGCAGAAGCGCGAGCGTGGCAGCTCGACCGCGTCAAGCACACCCCCGATCGACAGGTACGCCAGCGAGTCGGCGCCCACGAAGCCCCGCACCCCCTCCACGTCCATGCGCGAGGCGATGAGCTCGGTCTCGATGGACGTGTCGATGCCGTAGAAGCAGGGATGGAAGATGGGTGGCGCGCTGATGCGCAGGTGGATCTCGGCCGCGCCCGCGCGACGCAGCAGCTGCACGATCTGGCGGGTGGTCGTGCCCCGCACGATGGAGTCGTCCACGACCACCAGGCGCTTGCCCCGCACCTGCTCGCGGAGCACCGAGAGCTTCAT
>DAOTUX010000059.1:0-6193 GCA_034436475.1 Chloroflexota bacterium
CGCCCTCGACACGCCGACCAGGAGACCGCTCTGATGGCCACGGTCACGCTCGCCTCACCGCACCCCATCTACCTGGCCGGCCAGTGGGTCACCTCGCCCGACATCCTGGTGGTCGATGACCCGGCGAACTCGGCCACGCCCGCAGGGTCCACGTACACCGCGACGGCCGAGCAGTACGAGGCGGCGGTCCAGGCTGCCATCGCCGGCTTCGAGCGCATGCGCCGGCTGTCGTCGCTGGAGCGTTCGCGCGCGCTCCACCACGTGGAGGGTGGCCTGCGAGCCCGCCGCGAGGAAATCGCGAGCATCATCACGCGTGAGTCAGGCAAGCCCATCCGGGACGCCCTGGGCGAGGTCGATCGGGCGATCCTCACGTTCAAGCTGGGCGCCGAGGAGGCGGAGCGCATCACGGGCGAGACCATCCCGCTCGACCTCAACCCGGCCTCGGCGGGCCGCGTGGGCATCACCCGGCGCTTCCCGGTGGGCCCGGTGGCGGCCATCAGCCCCTTCAACTTCCCGCTCAACCTCGCAGCCCACAAGGTGGCACCCGCCATCGCTGCGGGGTGCTCCATCGTCCTCAAGCCGCCCTCCCGAGACCCGCTGACCATGCTCGCGGTCGCCGAGATCATCGACGAGGCGGGCTTGCCCGAGGGGGCGGTGTCCATCCTGCCCATGGACCGCGAGCTGGGCGACCGCCTGGTGGAGGATGACCGCTTCAAACTGCTCACGTTCACCGGGTCACCCTCGGTGGGCTGGGCCATGAAGGCGCGTGCCGGTCGCAAGAAGGTGGTGCTGGAGCTGGGCGGCAACGCGGGCGCCATCGTGGATGCCAGCGCGAACCTCGACTGGGCACTCCAGCGATGTCTCATGGGCGCCTTCAGCTACGCGGGACAGGTGTGCATCAGCGTGCAGCGGCTGTTCGTCCATCGCTCGGTGTGGGAGCCGTTCATGGAGCGGTTCGTGGCCGGCGCCGCGGCGCTGACGGTGGGCGATCCCATGGACCCCGAGACGCGCCTCGGACCCATGGTGGACCTCGCGGCGGCCGAGCGGATCGGTCGCTGGGTGGACGAGGCCGTGACCGCGGGCGCGCGGGTGCTCACCGGCGGGAGGGGCCAGGGCCAGGCGTACCCGGCCACCGTCCTGGTGGACGTGCCGCGTGACGCCGCGGTGTGCAGCCAGGAGGCGTTCGCGCCCGTGGTGGTGGCGGCCCCCTTCGACGACTTCGACGCGGTCCTCGCGGAGGTCAACGACAGCCGCTTCGGACTCCAGGCGGGCGTGTTCACCAACGACCTCGGCCATGCCTGGCGCGCGTTCGAGGAGCTCGAGGTCGGTGGGGTCATCATCAATGACGTGCCCACCTATCGGATCGACCACATGCCCTACGGCGGGGTCAAGGACTCCGGCCTCGGTCGCGAGGGCCTCCGCTGGTCCATCGAGGACATGACCGAGCTCCGGGTCATGGTGCTCGCCCAGCCCGGCTGATCGTCCGTCGGGCTCGGTCGCGGGCGTGATGGCGCACCGGGGTGCGACGGCATTCGAGCGGGGACGGCGGGCGGGCGTGACGTCGCCGGCAAGCGAACGGCGACCCGCTGGGGCGGGCCGCCGTCGCCGTGGGCGTTCGGGTCAGCGGGTGCCCGTCAGGGCACCACGAGGTGGACCGGGTTGCCCCGGATGGACACCTTCCAGGTGGTGAGGTCGGTGGCGTTGCCCGAGCCACTGCCCATGATGTAACGCATCTGCCACCAGCCGCCCTCGCTGGCGATGGTGTCGGACGCCGGGAGCGGCGCGGAGTAGCTCGCGGGCAGCGGGATGGTGATGGTCACCAGACAGCCGTTGAAGCGCGATGAGCCGCCGGTGTTGGTGACCACGGACGAGACGTTGGTCCCGGACAGGCCATCGCAGGAGGTGGCGTCGACGCTCCCACGGGATGCCTCCCAGCTGAACGTCGCGGGCACATAGGCGGCCGAGGTCGGCTGGAGCACCTGGAGGGTGGCAGGCAGGCTGCCGGTGTCACCCGGGTCCCACAGCTCGATGACCATGGTCTTGCCCGCGTGGACGCTCTCGATCTGGGCCATGTAGAAGTCCGAGGTCTGGTTCGCCGGCAGGCGGAAGTAGGCCTCCATGGCGCCGATGCCATAGACCTTGGGCGTGCCGCCGCTGGCCTCGGCGTAGAACGCGAAGTTGTTGAGCGCGGTGGTGGACCGCTGGTCCGTGGGTGACGAGGGATCGGTGGAGTAGGTGTGGATCCGGAAGGTCTTGCCGCTGCTGCCGCCGGTGAGGCCGCTCGCGATCTGGACCCACTGGTCATGCCACGAGTTGCCGTAGCAGTCGGGCGGGTTCCCGGACACGGAGCCTGCCCCCAGCGCGTTGCGCGCGGTGAGGTCCTGGAAGTTGCTCCGTCGGTAGTCGGTCCCAAACCCGCCCACGGATGTGTCGTCCGTGTAGTCATAGGGCGTGTTCCGGGTGTCCAGCACGTCGAAGTAGGAGGACACGGGCTGTGGGTTGGAGTATCCGTTGGAGCCGCCGATGGTCCAGTTCTCGCCCACGCCGGCGCCCGTGCTGGTGTCGCAGAACCCCGGGTCGAACACCCAGATCTTGCCGTTGGTGGCACCCGCGGGGATGTCCACGCCGTACTGGTAGTACGCGTCCGGGTCGTAGGAGGCATTGGAGGTCCCGGTCCGCTTGTTGTAGTAGGTCATGAACGCGTCGCCCTGGATGTTGGGTGCGCCCTGGCTCTGCATCGAGCCCCAGAAGTTCTGGCGACGCAGGTTGTTGCCGTAGGGGTCCTTGATGTCCTGCTGCCCGTCGTTGCTGTAGGTGGTGACGGGGTTGGTGGTGTCGGTGCGGTGGGTCACCCGGACCTGGAGCATGTCCACGCGCGCCATCGCGTTCCTGGACTGGCAGGTACCGGTCCGGGCGAAGGTCAGGCGCGCCCGGAAGGCACCGTTGGCGAACTCGTCACGGCTCCAACTGTGCGGTCCCCATGCGGCCGTGCTGCTGCTGCTGCCCTGGGTGACATAGCCCGAGCCTCCCGGGTAGCTCGTGGAGGTGAGGTTCAGGTTGACGCCCGTGGACCACGACGCCCCGTCATCCCACGAGAGCTGCGTGGTCAGGGTGCAACCGGTGGCCGCGGTGCTCAGCCGGGCTCGCACACGGACCTCGATGCCCCGGAGCACCCAGGTCTGGTTGGCGGCGGGCGTGGGCAGGCTGATGCCCATGTTCCCCCAGCGCTGTTCGGAGGAAGCGGCGCCAGTCGTCGACTGCGCGTAGCTGCTGTCCTGGGTGCGCACTGCGGCCGGGCTGGTCCAGTTGCCGGAGCCGCCGTTGGGGTCGTACAGCCACGCGATGCCGGAGTTGCTGGTGGTCGTCTGGATGGGGCCCTGGGTCGTCTCGTCGTGGGTCTCGGACGAGGTGGCCACGTAGTAGCCCACGCCGTAGTAGTTCTCGGGGCTGCCCATGGGCACCGGCAGCACGTACTCCGCGCGGGACACGGCACCCGTCGTGAACTGCGTGATGCCCAGGGCGCGCGCGAAGAACGAGCCGATGGGCCCGTCCACGTTGACGATGAGGCGCCGGCTGTTGAACGGGTCCTTGACAGGCGTCACGGTCACGCCCCCCGAGCCGTCCGTGAAGCCGTTCTTGGTCGCCTCGGCGCGGGCGCTGGCGTATGCGCCCGCCGGGTCCCCCGGCAGGTAGACGGCGCCCGCGAGCGCCGCGGCATCCGCGGCGCGCTGCATCCGCTGCTGGCCGTACCAGACCCACGAGATGTCCGTGACGATGGCGACCGCGCCGATCATGACCACGGACATCAGGATGAACATGACCAGCGCCTGACCGCGCTCCAGGCGGCCCGCGACCAGATGGTCCTGGGAGGCCGAGCCGCCGGACGATCCCGCGCGGTCGTCGCGCGAACGACGGACGTGGAGGTGTGGCAGGGGGCGCATCGTCGTCCTCAGTTGGTGGGGTTGAGGGCCATGATCGTCTGGTCGGTCATCGCGAACTGGGAGCCCACGTTGGGCCCGCCGAAGAAGTCGGCGGCGGCCCGCAGGGGCGTGGTCAGTCGATAGGTGTAGTCAACCTCCACGCCCACGGAGTCGGGGTCCGACCCGTTCTGGCGGCCGCACGCGGCCCAGGCCACGGTGGCCTGGCTGAAGTCGAGCCGATCGACCCCTGGCCCGGGGTCGAGGTCCGGCCCGGCGCCCGGTGTGTATGTCCACACGTTCACGAGGCTGCCGACCTGGTTGCCGGCCGCATCCGCCTTGTAGATCCGGATCTGGCTGACGTCGCTCATGACGATAGGCGAGCCGGGCGACTTCAGGATGCGCTGGGTGGCCGCGATGGCCTGCTGGTCCACCAGGCCGGGGTCGGCCACGGAGCAGTCCGTCGCCCCGCCGTTCGCAAGGGCGGCGGCGATGCGGGCACCCTCGCGACTGGCGTACCCGACCGTCAGCCGATGGTTGAAGGCGAGGCCGAACTCCAGCATGATCAGCAGCAGCATGGCCACGACGGGCACGATGACGATGAACTCGACCACGCTCTGACCGCGCTCGTCCCGCGGGCGCTCCGCGCGCTGGGCTGATACCGGGGTCATGGGTCTGCGTCCGTGTCGGGTCATTTCTGGGGCTCCATCCGGAACGCGTTGCGCATCGTGAAGTCCATGGTGCCGCTGGTGCCCCCGCCGAACATGCCCATGACCGCCGAGAGCGGCGTCCGGAGGTGGTACCGGAGGGAGATCTGGACGCCGATGGTGTCCACGGCGGTGCGCGCGGGGACCATGGTCGGGCAGCCCGACAGGATCGAGCAGCGCTGGTTCACCGGGTAGCCGGACCCGGTAGACGTGTACGGCACGTCGATCGGCGTGCCGTCCGCGAGCACGCAGTTGGTGACGCCGCCGCGCACGTAGGTGTTCTGGGCGTAGACGGTGGTGCCGCTTGGGTTGGTGCGCTGGATGTTGACGCCCAGGATCTCGTTGCGGTCGATGGGTGCGTTGATGTCCTGCTCGATGCGTGTCAGGATCATGCAGTCGGCACCCGGCAGGTTGCCCGCCTCCGCGGCCACGAGCGCGGCGTTCTGGCTGGCGCGGTTGATGCCCAGGGACGAGTTGAAGGCCAGCGCGAACTCGATGATGCCCGTGACGAGGAGCATCAGGACCGGCAGCACGATGGCGAACTCGAGGAGCGCCTGACCCTGCTGGCGACGTGATGCCGCACGGCCCCTGCCCACCCGGAATGCACGGCGCCGGGGCGTCCGCGGAGCGGTGTCAGGGGTGTCTCGTCTGCGCCCGGAAGGGGGTAGGACGCTGATGCTGGGCATGGGCGCTATCTGACCCCGAATGGGCCCTCCAGGCATATGGGCAGAACGTCCCGGACGGTCCGGTACCCGGTGGGGGAGCAGACCGCCATCGAGGGCACGGGACCACACCCGACCCCCCAGGGGGTGTGGCGTGCGCGCACCGGAACGCGGGGTGGGCAGGATCGTCGCTCGATGAGGGTTCCTGTCGATCATGGGTCCGCATCGCTCCATGGGGCTCGAGCGCCGTGGCGCGAGCCCGGCGCTGTCCGGGACCTGGGTCGATGCGCGACGGGTGACTCACACCAGCTCGGTCGGTGCGAGCCACCCCATCACCGTGTCGCGCAGCGTCCCGGCATACGCACCGACGGGGCGCGCCGTGCGGGCGACGTCTGTGCCATCGCACCACGGCGCCACGACCGGTCGTGGGTGCCGTCGAGGGTCCTCGGCGGCCGGCCCATCGGCTCGCCTCGGATCGAAGCACGAAGGTACCGGGGATGTCCATGACCATCGGCCTATCCCCGGGGCGCGCTGGCAACGCCTGATGCCGTCGACGCCTACACTCAGGACAGTGGCGACCCAGCAGATCGTGCAGAGCTTCTCGTACGTCAGCTGGGCGTTGCTGGTGGGCCTCGCCCTGGGGAGCTTCGGGTTCGCGTGGGCGCTCCGGCAGGCCACGGATGCGACCACTGGCTTCGTGGGCACCACCGCCCTCATCGCCGCCGTCCTGGGCGCCCTGGGCTTCGCCACCGACATGGGCCTGCCAGCCCCGGACCAGTTGGCCATCATCACCCGGCCTGAGGCGGACATGCCCCGTCGGGTACTGCTCGGGGGCTTCGTCATCCTGGCGGCATGGTCGGGTGCCAGCGTCCTGCGGGGCGGTCGGGCGCGCTGGGTCGGCCTGGCC
>DAOTUX010000060.1:0-2069 GCA_034436475.1 Chloroflexota bacterium
GGCTGGTCGATGAGCCACACCAAGGGCCAGCGCCTCGTGTTCCACGTGGACTCCGTCAGCGTCCACCAGCGGCTCACCGTCAGCCTGGCGGTCGAGAGGAGTTCGTGATGAGCCTGCTCCACCGGGACAACTGCGGCGACACCTACGACGACTCGACCATCGGTCTCGCCGGCTGGACCGGCGGCTTCCGCGGCGTCGTGGCAGGGCGGGTCGCGGGTGGCGCGCTACGCCTGGGGCAGCCGACGATCATCAGCTTCGACACGCTCGCCAAGCAGGGCCTCGCGCTGGGCTCCGAGTTCACCTGGCATTGCGGGTTCCAGGCCGAGATGATCCCCTCCGCCGACGCGCCGTTCCTCGCCTTCACCGAGGGTGCGACGCTCCACGTGGACGTCCGGATGACGCCCGCGGGGACCATCCGGGTGACCCGCAACGGCACCACCCTGGCCACCGGGTCGATCGTCCTGACCGCGGGCATCTGGTACCAGCTCAACGTCCACGTCAAGGTCCACGACACCGCGGGCGAGATCCACACGTCGGTCGACGCGGTGACCGACATCGCAGCCACCGGGCTCGATACCCGCAACGGCGGCACCGGGTCCATCGACGGCTTCTACATCCGCGGGACCTCGCCGTCGGTCCTGTTCGCGCGGTTCGACGACATCCACATCTGGTCGGGGAACGACGACCGCGGCCTGTCGCGGGTCATCGGGCGCGTCGCGGTGCCCGACGCGACCGCCGCGGGCACCTACGCCGACTGGACCCCGTCGGTAGGCTCCGACCACGGCGCGCTCGTGGACGACGACCCGCCCGACGGCGACGCGACGTACCTCGACTCCGCGACCGGCGGGAACCGCGACAGCTTCCGCATGCAGCCGCTCGGCATCAGCCTGTCCGCGACCATCCATGCCGTCGTGGCGGGTGCCGTCGCGCGCAAGCTCGACATCGGTCCGCGCGTGCTCAACCTGTTCCTGCGCATCGACGGGACCGACCACGACCAGGCGGATCAGTACCCGTCGTTCGACTACCAGCAGCTGACCGACGCGTTCGAGGTGAACCCCGACACGTCGAGCGCCTGGAGCGTCGCCGAGGTGGACGCCCTCGAGGTCGGCGTCCGCGACGACACGCCATAGGAGGCGCAGCGTGGCCATCGAGCTGATCGAGGGGTGGGACGAGTTCGGGAGCGACGTCGCGTCCAAGTACGGCGGCAACACGGGATCGACCGCGTCCCCGGGGCGCAACGGCATCGGTCGCTGTATCAGCGTCGGCAACAGCGACCTGGTCATGCCCATCCCGGCGAACGCTCGGTACACGGTCGGGTTCGCGTTCACGCTCGCCAACCTGACCACCGACGTGGACCTGGTCCGGCTGCGGGAGGGGACGACCATCCACGGGACGCTCAGCTACGTCGCGGCGTCCAACAAGCTCCGGATCAGCCGCAACGGCTCGATCCCGGAGGACAGCGCGCTGCTGCCAATCCGCGCGGGTGTCTGGAACTTCGTGGAGGTCGACTACTCGGTCCACGACTCGGCTGGCGCCTGGGAGGTCCGGCTCAACGACGTCACCGTCATCGGCCCGACGTCGGGCCTCGACACCCGGAACGGCGGCACGGGCATCATCGACAACCTGTACGTGGTCGCCCAGGGTGGCAACACCCGCGCCTATGACGACATGTACTTCTGCTCGGGCTCGACGTCGTTCCTCGGCGACGGTCGCGTCATCACGTCGATGCCGACCGGGGATGGCGGCAACACGGCGTGGACGCCCAACACCGGCAGCCGCTGGGCGGCGGTCGACGAGGTGCCCCATGCCAGCGACACCGACCACATCTCGAGCGGCACCAGCGGCCAGCGGGACACGTTCACGTTCGCGGCGCTCGGGGTCACGGGGACCATCAGGGCGGTCGTGCTCGGCCTCGTCGCTCGGAAGGACGACGCGGGCACCAGGCAGATCAGGTCGACCGTGCGCCGGGGCTCGACCGACTACGACGGCTCCGTGGTCCTGAGCCTGCCCACGACGTACCAGCGGTTCGATGGCGACGTGATGACGGTCGACCCGTCAGACTCGGGCGC
>DAOTUX010000061.1:0-22868 GCA_034436475.1 Chloroflexota bacterium
CTCGCCCATGGATGCCGGCGCCCTCCCGCCGCCGAGCCCCGCCCCGGTGGCCTTGGACGCGATGGACGGCAGCGGTTCGGCCTGCACAGGTCAGCCGGCGTTCAAGGCGGTCATCGTGGTCGGGCCCGTGGGCGGGGAGACCACCCGCTTCAAAGGGTGGGCCGACGAGATCGCCGCAGCTGCGAAGGACGCCGGGATGGCGGTGTGCAAGGTCTACACACCCTACGCGGACGACGACACCGTCAAGAGGGCCGCGAAGGGCGCAGACCTGTTCGTGGCCCTGATGCACGGGAGTGGCTACCCTCGGCCGGATCGGACCAAGGCTGATGCCGTGGCGGACCTCGATGACAAGGGCAGCGATGGCAGGAACGGCCTCGGTCTCAATGCGTCGCGAGGGAGCGGCGACGTCAGGTACCACGGCGCCGACTGGGTTCGCAGGTATCTGCGCCTGGCGCCCAACGCCATCGTCATCCTCAGCCACATGTGCTACACGTCCGGCAACTCCGAGGACTTCCACAAGCTGCCGTCGTACGCGCTGGCTGTGGAGCACGTGGACAACTTCGCGGCGGGGTTCCTCGACTCCGGGAGCTACCCGAGCGGTGGCCACCCGAGCGCGGTCATGGCCATCCAGAGCCAGCACTTCGACCCCAACGACCGCAAGGGGAACCTCATCAGCACCCTCATGACCCGGGACGTGACCCTCGACCGGGCGTTCATGACCACATACACGCGGAACACCGGCCGGTGGGAGGGGACATTCCTGCCGGGTGCCGGAGCGATCGGCTCGACCGACTTCTATGTCACGCGGCGGCCCGACGGCTCGGACCTGCGCAGCCGCGGCCGGATCCACATGGACCCCGACCTGCTGGTGGATGGCAGGACACCGTCGCTGGCCGCGCTCGATGGCCCCTGGGACCCACACGCCCCGGACATCGCATGGCTCGACCGGTTCGCTGGCAGGCCGAAGGGGATCACCAAGGGTCCCGGTCGAGCCCGCTTTGGCTATGTCCGTGCCATCACCGGAGACCTGACCTTCGACGCAGCCGACTGGCGCGCCGGCGCCGCCCAGGGAACGGATGGAGCGCCGGACCCCTCGCCCCCCGATGACCCGGCGCCGGGCGCCGAGACGCCCCGCACCGTCGCCATCCCACGGATCCGGGGTCTGACGCGGAGCGAGGCCAAGGCCCGGCTCATCGCGGCGGGGCTCAGGGTGTCGACCCGCGACCTGTCCGCGCGGAACGACGCCGTCCGCAAGGGTCGGGCGCTCAACACGCACCCCTCCTACCTGCTGCCCGATGGAGCCGCCCGGAAGGTCAGGCGCGGCACGACCGTCCGGATCCGACTGTCCACGGGCCCAGGCCCGACCGGCAAGGGGACGTCCCCGGCCTCCACGCCGACCGGCAAGGTCATCATCCCCAGGGTACGGGGGCTCTCGGTCGCGGACGCCAGGGCCAGACTCATCGCGGCCGGGCTCCGGGTGAGCAGCGTCGGGGTCGATGTCGCGAGCGCCGTGGTCCCGAGAGGCAGGGCGGTCAACACATACCCCTCGTACCTGCTGGACGGCGAGCCTCGGTCGGTGGTACGTGGCACGGTGGTCCGCATCAAGGTCTCGACCGGCCCCTGAGACCGCTGGTGCGCCATGGTGACCGGTCCCGTCGGTCGTCCGTGAGCCACCCAGGCCCTTGGGGGTCATCACCCGCGTCTTCCCGGCTAGACTCCACCTCGATGCAGGAACCCGCGTACTCGGACACCTGGGTGGTGCTGCCCACCTACGACGAGATCGAGAACCTCGAGGGCATCGCGTCGGCCATCCTCGATCGTCTGCCGGGCGCCACCCTGCTGGTGGTGGATGACGCATCCCCCGATGGGACCGGTGAGCTGGCCGACCGACTGGCCTCGACCGAGCCGCGCATCCGGGTGCGCCACCGAGCGGGCAAGGAGGGGCTGGGCCGAGCGTACATCGATGGGTTCGGGGTCGCGCTCGAGGGTGGCGCGCGGCGCATCGTCCAGATGGACGCCGACTGGTCGCACTCGCCGGACTATCTGCCGGCCCTCGTGGGCGCGCTCGCCGGTGGCTTGGATGCGCCGCGTCCCGATGGTGCCGACCTGGTGATCGGGTCGCGCTATGTCCGAGGTGGCGGTGTCGTCGACTGGGGGCTGGGTCGCAAGATCATCTCGCGCGGAGGGTCGCTGTTCGCACGCATCGTGCTGTGGCTGTCACCCCACGACCTGACCGGTGGCTTCAAGGCATGGCGACGGGAGACGCTCGAGGTCATCGACTGGGGCAGGCTCCACTCCGGTGGCTATGTGTTCCAGATCGAGATGACCTATCTGGCGGACCGAGCTGGTGCGCGAGTGGTGGAGGTGCCCATCGTGTTCCCGGACCGGCGCGTGGGCCAGAGCAAGATGTCCGGGGGGATCTTCAAGGAGGCTATCTCGGTGGTCCTGCGCCTCCGCTGGGACGAGTTGCGGGGCAGGGGGCCCACCGCGCGCCTGGCACGACCTCCCGCCGACCGCCCCTGATGGCTCGCCTCGCGGACCTTGCCGCCGGGGGCTCGACGCCGCCGGCCGGCACTCGGGTGATGCTCGACCTGCGGCCGCTCCAGGAGCCCACGCGAGCGCCGGTGACCGCAGCGTACCTGCGCTCGCTCGTGGAGGCCTTGAGGGCTGATGCCCTGCCTGACGAGGAGCTCATCGAGGTCCTCCGCGTCGGTCGTCCCGACCCCATCGATACCCGTGCGCTGGAAGGGGCGCAGGACGAGGGCCTACCGATCGCGGGCCGTCGTTGGCTGCCGCCGCCATCGAACGCCCTGCGCTCGCTCCTGGGCGTCCCGGTCGATGGCGTGCTGCTGCGCGCGGCGCAGGTCCGTGCCACCACGGGGACCGCCCTGGGGGCCGTGTTCCACACCGCGGGTGGCGCCACACCACTGCGCTCGACGATGCCGGTCGTCACCGCGCTCCTGGACCTCGCCCCCTGGGAGCTCCCCGAGCGATACACCACCACCCGCGTGGCCCGGCTCGCGCGGCGCGCCAAGGGCGCTGCACTCCGACGCGCCTCCCTCGTGCTGGTCGCGTCGCGCGCGACTGCGGACGCCGCGACGCTCTTGGTGGGAATCGACCCCGCGCGGATCCGCGTGGTGCCCTTGGCGGCGGACGCCACGTTCCGACCGGACGCCGCCGACCCGGTGCGGCTCTCCGCGCTCCTTGCCGCGCACCGTCTGCCGGAGCGCTACCTCATGGTGGGTGGTCGTCACGATGCCCGCTCGGACCTGCCGACCCTGCTCGCGGCCCTTCGCTCGCTCCGGGACACGGGGGCATCCGAGACCGGACCGTCGGAGGGCCCACCGCATGTGGTCCTGGTCGGTGTCGCATCCGCCGATGAGACGCACGACAGGGTCGCGGCGCTGGTGCGCCATCATGAGGTCCGGGACCTGGTGCACGCGACCCCACCCCTGTCGACTCAGGAGCGCAGCGTGCTCGAGGCAGGAGCGGTGGGTCATGTGCAGGTCGCGCGATCGGATTCGGTGGCGATCGGGGCGCTGGAGGCGCTCGCCTCGGGCGTCCCGGTCATCGCCTCGCGGGTCGGGGCGCTGCCCGAGGTGGTGGGGCCCGCCGGCATCATCGTGGAGCCCCGGGACCCCGACCGGCTCGCCAGCGCCCTCGCGGCGCTGTGGTCCGGGGGCCCGGTGGCGGAGCAGGTCTGGCGGGCGGCACGTCGTGCTGCCGACACCCGTCGCACATGGGCGGACGTGTGCCAGGAGACCCGCCTGGCATGGGCATCCGTCGTGAAGGCGCCGCCTGACGCACCGCGCGCGTCGGACGGCCCGGGCTCCCCGGTCATCGCCGGCCCGCCGGGCGTGCCCGAGCCCCCCGGATCACCATCCGCGCTAGGCTAGCCATCCTGATGCCCGATCCGAACGACGACCCGCCCGAGCCTACCCCCGACCAGGGTCCGCCCCCACCCGACGTGACCATCGACGCCCCTCCCGACCCCCCGTCGACGAGCCTGGGATCGACACAGGCGGCCGAGGTCCGCGCGCGGAGCGTCGAGGCGACCCAGTCGGCCGTGGGGCGTGACGTCGCCCACGATGTGCGCATCGACCAGGGCGCCCTGGGTCTCGCCCGCGCCCGCTCGGTGGTCACCAACGAGAGCGCCATCGGCGTCGTCGCCGCCGGGCATGTGGAGACCCGCGGCGGGATCTCGTTCCTCGTGCTGGCGCGCCGCTGGACCGGGGATGCCACGGTGCTGCTCGACTGGCGCTCGGTCCTCGCAGTCGCGTGCGCCCTGGTGGTGCTGGCCCGGTTGCTGCGTGGGCGCCGCTGACCTCACGCCCGTCCCGTCCGTGTCGGGTCGGGACGTCGCCCGCCCGCTGCATGTCACCCTGGTCGTGGCCAACACGTTCCAGTTCGACTCCCGTCAGCTTCGGACCGCGACGACCCTCGCCGCGGATGGTCACCGGGTGCGCATCCTCGCTTGGTCGGGCACGGACCTGCCCGTGGAGGAGGCGCTCCCGGGCGGTCTTCGGCTGACGCGGATCCCGCTCGATCGGCGTGTCTCCAGCGCGCTCCGACCGCTCCCGATGACGGCTCGTCGGCTGGTGTGTCGGGCGCTGGCACTCGACCCGGAGGCGGTCCTGCTGCCACCTGATGCCCCGCGAGGACTCGATCGCGTCCGTCACCCGTTGCGGCGCCTCCTCGAGGTGCTCGCCAACGCGCGCAGGACGGGGCCCTGGGCGGACGCGGTGGTCTCGGCCGCCCCCGAGACACAGGTCTTCCACGCCAAGGCCCTCATCACACTGCCGGTGGTGCGGGAGGCCGCGCGGCGTCTCGGGGGTCGGTTCGTGTACGACGTGGCCGACTACCACACCGAGGCCGCCCGCCTCGCACGGATGCCCAGCGTGGTGCGTGCGCTGGTCCGCCGACGCGAGCGTGGCTGGGCGCGCGATGCCGCCGGGACGCTCGCGGTGAGCCAGCCCATCGCGGACCTGGTGCGACAGCGATGGGGCGTGGCGCCGCCTGTGATCCTCATGAACTGCCCACCCGCGTGGCATCCGGAGACACCGGGCCCGGTGGCATCGGACCTGGTGCGTCAGGCCGCTCACGTCCCGGCTGCTCGGCCGGTCATCCTCTACCAGGGCGGCTACAGCGTGGACCGAGGGATCGAGGAGCTCGTCGCGGCGCTCGCGCAACCCATGCTCCGGCGACTCGATGCGGTCGCGGTGTTCATGGGTTTCGGGCGTCTGGAGGGCTGGCTGCGGGAGCGGGCAGCAGCGGACCCGGAGCACGTGGTGGTGCTGCCACCTGTCCCGCCCGACGACCTCCTGCCTTGGACGGCGAGCGCAGACGTCACGTTCGTGGGCCAACCACCCCGAACCCTCAATCAGCGCTACAACCTGCCCAACAAGCTGTTCGAGAGCCTCATGGCGGGCGTGCCCGCCGTGGTCTCCGCGGGCAACGAGCAGTGCCGGCTCGTGACGACCGAGCAGGTGGGCGCGTGTGCCGACATCGACGCCCCGCACGCGATCGCGGAGGCGCTCGCCGGGATCCTGGGCGCGCCCGAGCCGGAGCGCCGTGCGCTGCGCGAGCGGTGTCGCACGGTCGCGTTGGAGCGGTACAGCTGGGAGCGCAACGTGGCCGGCCTGACCGGGCTGTACCGATACCTCGCGGGCCGCGCATGAGTCGCACCATCCGGAGTTGCGCGCTCATCGTCAACAACCCGTTCACAGCCGACTCGCGCGTCTGGAAGATGGCCCACACGCTCACCGACGCGGGATGCGCCGTGACCGTGGCCGCCCGGGCCGCACCCGGCCTGCCAACCTACGAATTCGTCGATGGGTTCCGGGTGCTGCGTGTCCGTCAGCCCCACCCGCTGGCCTGGCTGCCCAGCCCGCGTCTGCCCGCGGGCGAGGCGGAGGCCGCCGAGATGGGACGGTCGAACGGGCCGCTGCATCGGGCCCGGGAGGCCACCGCCGCGAGCGTGGGCCGCGGTGCCCAGGCCCTGCGCTACCTGCGCCTGTCGGCAGTCTGGGCCGACGCGATCGGCGACGCGATCGGCCACGCACCCACGCCGTCAGGCTTCGAGCGTGGCGCACCCATCGACCTGTGGCAGGCCGAGGGTCTCGTGACGCTGCCCGTGGTGGTCCGGCTCCGGCGGTCGCGGGGCGGCCTCGCGGTGTACGACGCGCGGGACCTCGCGACGCGATCGGCGCGCTTCGCGCGGCTCCCGGGACCCTGGCGGGCGCTGCTGGAACGCCGGGAGACGGGCTGGGCGCGCTCCATGGATGGGCTGCTGACAGCCAGCGACCCGTATGCCGACGTCCTCGAGGGGGTCTGGGGTCGACGCCCCAGGGTCGCCTGGAACGGCCCCGACCACGAGCCGGTCCTCGCGCCGCGCCGCGTTTGGCACGAGCGCCTGGGCCTCGATCCGGGTGTCCCCGTGGTGCTCTACCTGGGCCTGGTGCTCGACGGGCGAGGCATCGGGCAGCTGTGCGATGCCATCGGGCTCGTCGAGCGCGCGGTGCTCGTGGTGGCGGGCTACGGCACCGACTACGAGCGCTTCCGGGCGCGGGCCGCCTCGCTGCCCCATGCGGACCGCATCCACTTCCCGGGCCCGGTCGCGCCTGCCGAGATCCCGGCCGCCATCGCCGCCGCGGACGTGTCCGCGATGCCCGTCGAGGGGGACACCCTCAATCATCAGCTCAACACGCCCACCAAGCTGTTCGATGCCATGGGCGCGGGGGTGCCCGTGGTGGCGAGCGACCTCCCCGGCATGGCGCCCATCGTGCGCGCCACGGGCTGCGGGGAGCTGTGCGACCCCGATGACCCGACGGACATCGCGCGCGCCATCCGCGCCATCCTGGAGGCGGCGCCCGAGCGGCGCGCGGCCTACCGAGAGGCCGCCCTGGCGGCGGCACGCGACGTCTACGCCTGGGAGCACCAGGCGCCGGTGCTTCTTGACCTGTACCGCGACCTCGCAGCTGATACGGTCAGGGCATGACCGACCGCTGGGCGACCTTCGACTGCTACGGCACCCTCATCGACTGGCACGGTGGCCTGCGGGCCGGCATCGCGTCGGTCTGGCCGGACGCCGACGTCCACACCCTCCACGCGCACTACCTCGAGGAGGAGGCGACGCTCCAGGCGGGCAGCGACCTGAGCTACCGGGCGGTCCTGACCGAGGGCCTCGTGCGGCTCGGCGAGCGCGAGGGGCTGGTCGTCCCGCCGGGTCGCGAGACGACGCTCGCCGATGACCTGCCATCGTGGCCCGCGTTCCCGGAGGTCGCCGGCGCGCTCGCGCAGCTGCGTCGTCGTGGCTGGCGCCTGGCCATCCTGTCGAACACGGACCCCGACTACCTCGAGGCGTCCCTCGGCCACATCGGGGTGCCCGTGGACCTGCGCGTGGTCGCGTCCGCGATCGGCTCGTACAAGCCGGCCCCGGGGCACTGGGAGACGTTCTACGCGCGCACTGGTGCCGACCCCGCCCGGCACGTCCACGTGGCGGCCTCGCTGTTCCACGACATCGAGCCCTGCTCGCGCCTGGGCATCCGGTGCGTCTGGATCGACCGGGAGGGAGAGACGACGACGCTGCCGATGGCGGCCCGAATGACCGACCTCGCGGGCCTCCCGGACACCCTCGACATGCTCGTCCCGGCCTGATCGACCGGGCGGTCAGGCGCCGACCGGCCAGTGCTCCACTACGAGGCCGGGCATCGGGAAGTCCTGCGGGTTGCCGGTGGCGAGACGGGCACCGATGCCCACGGCCGCGCTCGCGATGAGGCAGTCACCTTGGGAGAGCGTGATGCCGCGCGTGGCGTGCTCGCGTCGCCAGCGTCCGGCACGCACGCCCTCGTCCCTCCCGAGCGGCGCGAGCTGCAGCCCATCGAGGAGACGCGCGAGCGCCCCGGCCTCCGCGTCCCTCACGCCCCGTTCCAGCTCCTCGACGTTGATGGCGCAGACGAACGGCTGGTCCCCGCCCGAGCGCACGGCGCGCAGGCGCGTCACGGCACCCGTGCGCCCCCGAAGCAGGTCAATGAGGACCGTGGTGTCCAGCAGGACGGTCCCCATCAGCGACGGCGCGCGCGCGGATCGGCGTGTCGCTGGCGACGCACCCAGTCGGCCGCGTCGTCGTCCCACGCGTGCCCGGTGTCGGGGATGCTCCCGATGGCTGACTCGATGGCCTCCCAGCGATGCTCGTCGTCGAGTGCCCGTCGGACCGCCTCGGCGATGAAGCTGCTGCGTCGCCGTGCGCCCACGCGCGCGTCAAGCCGGCGCACGTCGGCCTCGTCAAGCGTGATGTGCACACGCATGGCCACACGTTAGCACACAGACTGGCGGCGACCGCCGCCCGCTCAGTGGCTGAGCAGCCGGGCGTAGACCTCGTCGAGGACCTCGAACTGCACCTCCCAGTTGTACGTCGCATGCGCGGCCGCGAGGCCTCGGTCGCCCACGGCACGGAGGCCGTCGGGGCCCAGGTCCAGCAGGGAGCGGATGCCATGGCTGACCGCGGTCGGGTCGGTCGGGTCGACGAGGACCCCGCAATCGACGACCGGGACGATCGACCGGAAGCCCGGCAGGTCGCTGGCGACCACCGGCACACCCGCCGACATCGCCTCCCACAGCTTCTGGGGCGTCACGAACTCGTGGTTCTCCGTGGACGGCTGGTACAGCATGACCATGACGTCCGATGATGCCGACCAGAGCAGCAGCTCCTGGGGAGGCACCGCGTCGATGACCTGCACCCGGCCCGCGTATCGCGGCTCGGCCGCGCGCGAGCGGTAGTGGGTCTCGAGGTTGCCGAAGCCCATGAGCACGAGCACCGCGCCAGGCACGTCGAGGATGGCGTCCATCGCCTGCTCGATGCCTCGGTCCACCACGAACAGACCCTGGTACAGGACGATCCGCGTGGTGGGGGGGAGGCCCAACAGTTCCCGGATGCGGTCGGGTCGCGGGTCGGGCGGGTCCCAGCGATCGGGGCAGTTGCGCACGATGGGCAACGGTGGCAGGTCCAGGTCACGCATGGTCATCTCGGCGTATGGCTCGGAGACCTGGATGACCGCATCGGCGGCCTGCGCCCAGCGTCGCTCGAACCGGGTGAGCAGGGAGCGCTGCCAGCGAGGCATCCCCGCGAAGATCCGGGACCGGAGATACACGTCGCGCGGGTCGTACAGCGTCACGCCGCCGTGTCGCGCGCGGACCCGCGCGAGCGCGGGCAGCGACGGTGCCCACATGCCGTGCCAGATGTCGTGGGGCTCCACGCCCCGCTCGAACCAGCCTGCCCACTCGCGGGGGCGCATGGGGAAGATCCGAAGGCGGTGGATGACCGGCACCCGGTCGCTCCAGCGGAGCCACTGCGCGCGCATGGGACCGAGCACCCGGCGCACGAGCGCCCGAGCCCTCCCGGTGCGCGATCGCGGCCGAGCAGGCCCGCCTCCCGCAGGCGCGCTGGTCCCGCGCGTCCTCAGCGCCGCGGCGTCACCCGAGGTCAGCGGCATCCGCACCACGCGATAGCCATCGACCGACTCCTCCGCGGGCAGCCCCGGACGACGTCGGGAGTAGATGGTGACGGTGTCGCCGCGCGCCACCAGCGAGCGGGCGATGCGATGCGCCCGGGAGTCGAACTCGCTGGTGCCCGGTGACAGGATGCCGATGCGCGCCGCGCGTCGCCTCACCGTCATGCCTGGCCACCCCGGGCGAGCAGGTCGGCATAGACCGCCTCCAGCACCTCGGCCTGGGTCTCCCAGTTGTAGCGGTCGTGCGCGGCCGCAAGGCCCCGGTCGCCCACGGCTCGGAGGCCCGCGGCCCCCAGGTCGAGCAGACGTCGGATGCCTGCCGCGATGGCTGGCGGGCTGGTGGGGTCGACCAGCTCGCCGCAGCCGACCTCCTCGACCACCGAGCGGAAGCCGGGCAGGTCGGCGGCCACCACGGGAACCCCCGCCGCGAGCGCCTCCCACAGCTTCTGGGGCGTCATGAAGCGGTGGTTCTCGCTCCGTGGCTGCACGGCCATGACCATCACATCCGCCGACGCGGACCAGGGCAGCAGGTCCCTCGGCGGCACCGGGTCGATGAGGAACACCTTGCCCAGATAGGGCGCCGCCTGGCTCGCCGCGACGTATGGGTCACGCGTGGACTGGTCCCCGTTCTGGTTGCCGAAGCCCATGATCACGAGCACGGCCTCGGGGACCTCGAGGATGGCGTCCATGGCCTGCTCGATGCCTCGGTCACCCATCACGCGACCCTGGTACAGCACCACCCGGGTGGTCGCGGGGAGGCCAAGGAGCTCGCGGATGCGGTCGGGTCGTGGCTCGGGCGGGTCCCAGCGCTCGGGGCAGTTGCGGACCACCGCCACATGGTCGATGCCCAGGTCCCGCTCGGTCATCGCGGCATACTCGGGGGACACCTGGACGACGGCGTCCGCGCCCTTCGCCCAACGGCTCTCGTACCGCGTCAGGATGGCGCGCTGCCAGTGGGGCATGTGGTCGAACATGCGCGAGCGCAGGAACACGTCCCGCGCGTCATACACGGTGTGGCCGCCATGAGCCGAGCGCACCTGCTCCAGGGCCGGCAGCGACCCCGCCCACATGCCGTGCCAGATGTCGTGGGGCTCCACCTGGCGGACGAACCAGGGCGCGCGGCGGAGGGGGCGGACCGGGAACTGGCGGAACCGATGCCGGATGAGGGTCCCCGTGGGCAGCCGCGCCACGACCCGTCGGATGGCACTGGGAGCGGGCGGCTCGGAGGGTCGGGGCTGCGTCACGGCCTCACTCCGCGCAGCTCGTCGGTCCTCGCGCTCGGCGAGGCGCACGTCGTCCTCGTCCAGCGCGATCCGGACCAGTCGGTAGCCGTCAAGCTCCGCCTCGCGCGGGAGGCCCGGCAGGTACCGGGAGTAGAGCGTGACGGTGTCGCCCCGCGCCGCCCAGGTCCGGGCGATGCGCTGGGCGCGTGAGTCGAAGGCGCTCGTGCCATGGGACAGGATCGCGATGCGCGCGGGCGGTCGGCTCACGTCGCGACCATGCGGCCCCGGGTGGGGATCCGCGCGCGCCCGCTGGTCGCGTGCGGCAGGGGCGCCCCACGCACGCTGCGATGCCGCCGCGGGGCGGTGGCGCCGGTCATCGCTCCTCCTCCCGGGCCAGGATCTCGCGCGTCACTGCGTCGGCGAGCCCCTCGTGGGGAGGATACCCGGCTGACCGCTTGGCGATCACCACCTGCTCCGGGCGCTCCAGGACGCCCATGCGCCCGGTCTCGATGAGCATCCGATCGACCGCGCCCAGCTCACCCGCGAAGGTGGTCCAGGTGGGCGTGCCCAGGAGGGCGGCCTCGCGGTTCATGGTGCCGCCAGCGCTGATCACGAGGTCAGCGGCCGCGACCAGCTGCGGGCCGTCGACCGGCTTCGCTGGGATGACCACGTCGGCCATGCCCTCGAACGCGCGTCCCTGCTCCGCGGTCCGGGGCAGCAGGACGACCTGTGCGTCCGAGGCTCGCAGCCCCGCCAGGACCTGGTCGAACAGCGTGTTCTCGACGCCCCGATGGTAGAGGCTCATGGTGGCGGGTGGGCGCAGCACCGCGATGGGCCTCGTGGGGTCGAGCCCGAGCTCGTCGGTGACGCTCGTGGCATCGGGCTCGAAGTCCGCGAGCGTCACCTGCTCCTTGATGCCAGGGTACGGCCGATATCGGGCGCGTGACAGGCCGAGCGACGCGAGGCGCTCGAAGGGGATCACCTCTGGCACCATCACCTTGTCCGCGAGCCGGAAGTTGATGCGGTGCATCCCGGTCGCGCCCTCGAAGTCGTGGATGACCGTGCTGTGGATGCGCAGTGCCCGGGCCGCGATCGCCTGGTAGAACGAGCCGTGGCTGACGGCCTGGCCGATCTCCCGATGCGAACGACCGAATCGATACAGCTGCGCGGTCCGACCGGCGAGGACGAGACCCTTGCGGGCGACGCTCGCGCCGCCGTGACCTCCGACCACCGTGTGGGGGATGCCATACCGATCCAGGAGGCCCAGGGTCTGGGCGAAGTCCCGGGACGTGACCAGCCACGGGACGCCGGCGTCATCCAGCCGGCGCAGGATGGGCCGGAAGAACAGGACGTGGGGCGAGTTGGTGACGTCGATCCAGACGGTCCGGCCGCGTGTCATCGTGGCGCGGCCGCCGCCGTCAGCAGGTCCCTCATTCGGAGGCCGACGATACCAGCCAGCCGGGGTCGAGCCTGTCCAGCAGCCCGAGGCCCGACCGGGCCATGCGCACGAGGCCCGGCTCGGGGTCGAAGCGGGCTAGCTCGTCGAGGGTCAGCCACGCGATGCCCTCGGACTCGTGGTTCCCCGGGGCGTGCGACCCCGGCGGCGCGAGCACCACATGGCGCACGTCCAGGTGCAGGTGGTCGGGCTCGCGGCCCGGGGCGTGATGGAACACGTGGACGTCGAGGTCGATGGCCGGCGTCACGACCCGCAGGCCGTCGATGCCCGTCTCCTCGGATGCCTCGCGCAGCGAGACCCGCGCCAGGTCACCGTCGCCGTCCGCGTGGCCGCCCGGCTGGAGCCAGCGACGCATCTTGGCGTGGAACAGGAGCAGCACCCGCCGGTCCGATGGGTCGACCACGAGCGCCGAGCCCGTGAGATGCCCTTCCGCACAGCTCCGGTGCAGCGCGTCCGTGTGCGTGTCGATGAAGGCGAGGATCCTGGCGCGTGCCTGCTCATGGGAGCGATCGCCGGGCAGCGCCGTCGCCACGACTTGGCGCGCGACGGCGAGGTCCCCTGGCTCGCCATCGCGGTGGCCCATGGCGGCCGTCGCGGCGACCCTGATGCGTGGCTCCCCCATGCCTCCAGACCATGCCATGCGCGTCGACCTCCTGCGCCGCAGACCCGCGCCCGCGCCCGCGCCGCCGCGACCGGCAGACTCACTGAGCAAGGACACTGGGGCTGGGTGGACCGCCCGATCCTGCTACCGTCGCGCATGGACGAGCACCGTCCGGTCGGGCCAGCCTGGCCGGTTCCCTGTCCCGCGCACTCCGCAGCCCACGGAGCGATGGCCCTCCTACGTAGACTCGGCGAGCACCTGCCCCGGCGCATGACCCGCCCCATCCAGGGCGCCCGCGCCGTGATCGCGGTCGAGGAGCCGCTCCAGGCGTGGAGGGCGCTGGCCGGCCTCTCACCAAGGCGCCGGCGCGCCGTGGGCCGAGCCATGATCGCGCTGTCGAGCGTCGCGCTGCCCCGGTCGCGTCGCTCCGGGCACGCTGCCCTGCTGGCGGGGCTGGGACGCGCCGCGCTGGGTGACGGATCGGGATCGGTGGCCATCCTGCGCAGGGTCGCGGACGACCCCGCCACGAGCGATGCGACGCGGGTCGAGATCGGGCGGATCCTGCTCCAGGCCCATGACATCGATGGCGCGCGCGCCGTGCTCGAGCGGATGGCTGCCCAGGAGGGTGACCGGAACGCGTCCCGTCATGCGCTCCAGGCACGCGTGGACCTGGCGCTCGCCCGCTATCCCGAGGCCGTGGTCGCGGCACGTGCCGCGGTCACCGCTGACGCGCGTCGCGCCGGCGCGCAGGCGCTGCTCGCCCAGGCGCAGGCCGAGGTGCTCGCGCGAGACGCGGCATGGCGCCCCAGCGTGTCCGCGCCCTCGCGACCACATGAGGCCCGCCTAGGTCATGTGGCCATGGTCGTGGCCAACAGCCTGCCGCGCCGCCAGTCGGGCTATTCCATCCGCACCCAGAACGTGGCCCATGCGCTCGGCGAGGCGGGCCTGGAGGTGGTGGTCGGATCGCGCCGGCAGGAGGAGCTCATCGAGGGTGGCCCTCCAGTGGAGGCGTGGCAGGTGGGTGACGTGCGCTACCGCATCACCTCCACGGCACGGGAGGTCCGGGAGCGACCCGATCACAACGCGACCCTCAACGCCGCGGGCATCGCGGCGATCGTCGAGCGACACCATGCCGCGGTGCTCCACCCCGCGACGCCCTGGCCGGGCCTGCTGGCGTCGCTCGCCGTCGCCGAGCGGTACCGCATCCCGGTGGTCTACGAGGTCCGCGGCTTCCGCGAGGAGGCGTGGGCCGCGCGTGCCCCGGAACTTGCCGAGGTGAGCGCCCATGACGAGGTGGAGGCACGCACGGAGACCGAGCTGATGCGGGCAGCGGACGCGATCGTGACGCTGTCGGAGGCGATGCGTGACCATCTCGCGGGCCGGGGCATCCCGACCGAGCGGATGCGGGTGGTCCACAACGGCGTGGACGCCGAGCGCTTCCAGCCCACCCCTCGCGACGACACGCTCGCCCGGCGCCTGCGCCTGGGCGACGGGCCCGTGATCGGCTACATCACCACGCTCGCACCCTACGAGGACATCGACACCCTGGTGCGGGCGACCGCGGAGCTCCGACGTCGCGGCCGGGGCGTGCGCTGCCTCATCGTGGGTGACGGGATCGAGCGCGAGCGCCTGTTGGGCCTCCGACGGCAGACGGGCACCGATGACGGCTCGGTGGTGTTCGCGGGCAGGGTCGCCTACGCTGACATCAACGCGTACTACTCGCTCCTGGACGTGTTCGTGGTGCCCCGTCGACAGGTCGGCATCGCGCAGTTGGTCACCCCCCTGAAGCCCTACGAGGCGATGGCGATGGAGCGTGCCGTGGTGGTGAGTCGCGTGGAGGCGCTGGTGGGCATGATCACCGAGGGGGAGACCGGGCTGTCCTTCCGACCCGAGGACCCGACCGACCTGGCCGACGTCCTGGAGCCGCTGCTGTTCGACCGGGAGCGGCGCGAGGCGCTGGGTCGGACCGCCGGGGAGTGGGTCCGGGAGCACCGCACGTGGCGCCGGAGCGCGGAGCGATACCTCGACCTGTATCGCGACCTGGGGGTCGCGTGAGCACATCGTCCGGGGTCGCGGTCCATGTGGTGGGTGCCCGACCCAACTTCATCAAGGCCGCCCCGGTCATCGCGGCGCTGGGCAGGCTGGGCGTCACCCAGCGCATCGTCCACACCGGCCAGCACTACGACCCGCTGCTGTCGGACGTGTTCTTCCGCGACCTTGGCATCCCCGCGCCCGACATGAGCCTGGGCGTGGGCTCCGGCAGCCAGGCACACCAGACCGGCGCCCTGCTCGCGGCGCTCGAGGACGCGTTCTCCGCTGATCGACCGTCATGGGTCATCGCCTATGGCGATGTCAACTCCACGCTCGCTGCCGCGCTCGTGTGCGCCAAGGCGCTCATCCCGCTGGCACACGTGGAGGCAGGCCTGCGCAGCTTCGACCCGACCATGCCCGAGGAGGTCAACCGACGGGTGACGGACATCCTGTCGGACCTCCTGTTCGTGACCAGCCCCGAGGGCCTCGACAACCTGGCCCGCGAGGGGGTCGATCCCGCCCGTGCGCACCTCGTGGGCAACCCCATGATCGACACCCTGCTGGCGCACCTCGACCGGTTCGAGCCGGGTCCCATCCGGGCGCGTCTGGGGGTCCCCGATCGCTATGCGGTGGCGACGCTCCACCGTCCGGCCAACGTGGACACCCCGGAGGCTGCGACCCGCCTGGTCAGCGCGCTGCGTGACCTGTCAGCACGTGTCCCGGTCGTGCTGCCGCTCCACCCGCGGGGCCGCGCCACGCTAGCGGCCGGGGGGCTGCTCGATGTGGCGGGGGTCTCGGTCGTGGAGCCCCTGGGCTATCTCGACTTCCTGTCACTGGTGCGGGGCGCGGCGCTCGTGGTCACCGACTCGGGTGGCATCCAGGAGGAGACGACGGTGCTGCGCATCCCATGCCTCACGCTCCGCCCCAACACCGAGCGGCCGATCACCATCAGCCACGGCACCAACCGCCTGGTCGAGCCCGGTCGCCTGGGCCCGATGGTGGACCTGGCGCTCGCCGGTGGCATCACCGCCCCCACGGACGGGCCCCCGCTGTGGGACGGCCACGCTGGCGAGCGCATCGCGGCCATCCTCGCGCCGCGTGTCGGCTAGTCTCGGAGGTCCCGCCCCCGCGCCGAGGCCCTGCCGGTGCCCCGGTACAACTCGGCTAGGCGTGCCCCGATGGGCCCCCAGGCGAGCGCGGCCGCGGCGGCCGTCGCACGCGCCCCGAGCGTCGGCAGGTCCGCGGCGAGGGCGCCATCGAGGGCCGACCGGAGGCCGGCCGGCTCGTCGGGGTCGTACAGGATGGAGCAGCCCTCGAGCGTCTCGGGCAGACAGCCCAGCCGGGGCGCGAGCACCGGCAGCCCGAACGTCATGCCCAGGATGGCGGAGCCTGACGTGAGCACGTCCCGATACGGCAGCACCATCACGTCCGCGGCACGCAGGAAGACCTGCATCCGATCGTCGGGCACCTGGCCTGGCAGGAGCATGACGCGCGCGTCGCCGGATGCCTGTCGCCGGAGGGCCTCCCCAAGGTCCGGATGGTCCAGGCGGCCCGTGACCAGGAGCCGGATGTCCTGCCGCTCGAGGGTCCGGAACGTGTCGACGAGTTCCTCGACGCCCTTGTACCGCCGGATCTGGCCAAGGAACAGGAACACGATGTGGTCGGGCGCGAGACCCAGCGCCGCGCGCGCGGTCTCTCGGTCGAACGCGTCGGGGTAGGCACCGCCATAGCTGCCGTGCGGCAGCACGTGCATCCGTGCCCGCGTGGTGGCGTCCAGGCCATACGCCTCGGCGGCGAGCGTCCGCGCCGCCTCGCAGTGGCACAGGATGACATCGCTCGCGGCCGCGATCTGCGCGTGCGCGAGGAGTTCCTCGCGAGGGTGGCCGCCATCGTGCACGCCCACGTTGTGGATGGTCCACGCGATGCGCACCCCGAGGCGCCGCAGCAGCCGCAGTTCGAGCGTCGTCCGGCGTCGCCCGAATGACCGGATGCCGAACTGCGAGCGGAGGTAGCGATGCGTCCAGTGGAGGTGGAGCACGTCGGGGCGCCCGGCGCGCAGCCACGCCAAGGTCAGCGGCAGGACGGGGACCCGCATCGGTCCCTTCCCCAGCGTCACCTCGATGCCCTGAGCGCGGAGGGCATCCGCCAAGAGCCCGGCATACGGGTTGGACTGGGCCGGGACCATCACGGCCCGATCGGTCACCCGCGCCGCCGCCGGCGGACCGGCTCCTCCAAGCGTCGGATGTCCGCGGCGTCGATGGCGATCTCGCCCCGGCGCATCAACTCGATCTGCTCACGACGCGCGGCGCGACGCGCCTGCGAGTGCTCCCGATGCGTCCGGACCACCTCGTCGGGCGCGCCGTCCACCACGATGCGCCCGTCCTCGATGAGCAGCGCCCGGGTGCAGAACTCGGTGACCCAGGTCATGTCGTGGGTCACCAGGACGACCGCCTTGGCCGCCTGGAGCACCGAGATGATGCGCTGCCGGCTCTTCTCCCGGAACACCTCGTCACCGGTCTGGAGGACCTCGTCCAGGAGCAGGATGTCCGGGTCCACCGCGGTCGCGATGGAGAAGCCGAGGCGGGCACGCATCCCCGAGCTGTAGGTCTTGAGGGGCGCGTCGATGAAGGCCCCCACGTCGGCGAAGTCGATGATCTCCGGTGCCAGTCGCTCCACGGTCTCATGGGGGATGCCCAGGAGGGCACCCGCGAGACGGATGTTGTCGGCGCCCGAGAGGTCCTGGTCGAAGCCCGCCTGGAGGCTCAGCAGCGTGGAGATGTGGCCGTTGACCTCGATGACGCCCTCGGAGGGGACGATGATCCCCGCGAGCGCCAGCAGCAGGGTGCTCTTGCCCGCCCCGTTGGGACCGATGACCCCCACCGACTCGCCGCGACGCACCGTGAAGTTGGCGCCCCGGAGCGCCCAGAAGCGCTTGTCGCCCCCCTCTCGCCGGAGCAGGTTGCGGAAGCTCGTCCGGAGCCGCGTCTGCTTGGTGAACCGCAGGTTGTACTGGACGCCCAGGTCACGCACCACCAGCGCCGCCGGCGCCTCGGGGACGGGCGCGCCGACGGCGTCGGGCAGGACCTCCTTGCCCTCCGCTGGCCCCGCCATCTCCCCTGGTGCGTGGCCGACCAGCCCGGGTGCGCTCACAGGACCTTCGCGAACGCGGGCTCGAGCCGCTTGAAGGCGATGACCCCGGCCACGAGCAGGAGCAGCGACACCACCAGCACCAGGCCCAGCGCGACCACGTCCATGTCCGCGAACGTGGCGGGTCGCCACCCGCCCCCCGGGATGGGCACCCCGTAGATCGCCTTGCGATAGGACTCGAGCAGGATCGCGACGGGGTTGTCCCGAAGGATGGAGAACCCGACGTCCCCGACGGCCTTGTGGATGGCACCGCCACGACCCGACTCCGCCTCGAACGACCACAGGATCGGCGCCACGTAGAACAGCAGGCGCAGCAGGTGGCCCATGACGATGCCGATGTCGCGATAGAACACCGTGAACGCCGACAGGAACAGCGACAGGGCGAGCATGAGCACTGCCTGGATGGCGGCGATGACCGGGACCCACAGCACCATGACCGTGAGGTGGGGGGCGTATCCCGGCCACAGGAGCACGATCGCGAACAGGACCAGCATGCCCACACCCAGGTTCACCAGGCCCGCGCCATTGGACACGATGGGCAGCACGATCTTGGGGAACTGGATCTGCTTGATGAGCTGCCCCTGGCTGACCACGGCGGTGACGGAGTCGGAGACCGTGCCGGTGAACCACTTGAAGGGGATCATCGCGGACAGCAGGAACACACCGAACTCGGCCTGACCCCGCGCGAACACCACGCTCATCACGAACACGTAGACCATGAGCGAGATGAGCGGGTCCAGGACCCACCACATGTTGCCCAGGACGGTGTCGGTGCCCTTCTTCTTGATCTCGGCACGCACCAGGTAGCGGATGAGGCGCCGTCGGGAGCGGGTCTCACGCACGGCCGTCACCAGGAGCTCCAGCGCGCCCGGCCGGTCCGCGCTGCTCCGGAAGGTCGCGGGAGCGTCGGATGCGATCTGCATGGGGTCGGGGCACGGTACCATGACGGGCCCTCCGAGCGTGGCCGGACGGCTGGAAGACGGGTGGCGAACCGCTGGGCGCGCGGCCCTGTGGGGTGCGCGACCGCGAGCGCCGCCGAGGCAATCACGCGGCGCCGAGGCAACCACCCGTCCGTGCGCTAGACTACGGCGCCGTCGATCGATGGTCGCAGGCCCGGCGTCCGCACGCACCGTGCACCGGCCAGCACCCCGGCCCACGGTCCCAGCGGATCCTTCGACCTGAGCGGAGCATGACGTCCAACCTTCGATCCCGTGGCGGTGGCTCGGCCCAGCGGCGCCCCCTCGACCCTGAGGAGCGGTTCCAGCGGCGCGTGACGCTGGGCTTCATCGCCCTGACCGTCGTGGCGGTCGTGGCGGTCGTGCTAGGGCTCGTCTGGCAGTACTGGGACCAGCACCTCAGGGCGGTCGCCACGGTGGACGGCACGTCCATCTCCCGCGACCAATGGGCCGACCGCGCTCGTCTGGAGGACTTCCGCCTCGAGCGCCAGGACCGCTGGGTGACCGAGGCGGCAGCCGCGGGCGAGCTCACCGCCACGCAGGCCGACGAGCGTCACCGCGAGATCCAGAGCGCCCGCGAGAGCGTCACCAGCGATTCCATCGAGTCACTCATCTCGCTGACCCTCAAGGGCAAGCTGGCGGCCGACCGAGGCATCACGGTCACCGATGCCGATGTGGATGCAGCCGTCGCCGCGGACAGCCAGCGGCCGGAGACGCGCCGAGTGTCGGTCATCGAGGTCGCCCCGGGGGGCGCGCTCGCGAGCGGGGAGCCCACCGGCGCCGACCGACAGAAGGCGCTCGCCGACGCCCAGGCCGCGCTGGCCGCGCTCGGAGCGGGGACGCCGTTCGCGGACGTGGCACGGAAGTACAGCACCGCGGCCGATGCGCAGGCCGGGGGCGACAGGGGCATCGTGGGACGTGATGACACCAGCCTCGACCCGGCGCTGCTGCGTGCCGTCTTCAGCGTGGCCGAGGGCCAGGACACGCCGCTGCTCCAGGACGCCGATGGCACGTACCTGCTCGCGCGCGTGACCCAGGTCCTGCCCCCGACGGACGACCCGTCCTTCAGGCGGGACCTCGGCGACCGGGTGTCGAGCGGGGCCTACCGGGACAACGTCCGCCTCGAGACCATCGCCCAGCGCCTCGAGGACGCCGTGGTCGCGGACGCGACCAATGGGCCCAAGCCGCAGGCCCATCTCGCCGAGATCTGGCTGGCGGGGGACGCCGAGGCGCCCGAGGACGCCGATACCCAGAGCGCCGATTCGGGCCGAGTCCATGCGGCGCACATCCTGTATTCCCCCGACGACGACCCGAACGGCGCCGCCGACATGCCCGCGACAGACCCGTCGTGGACCGTCGCCCAGGCACAGGCCGGCCTCACGGCGGCCGAGCTCACGCGCATCACCGACCCGGTCACCCGCGGGAACGCCTTCACCGAGTTGGCCAAGCAGGGCGACGACGGCACCGCCACGCGCGGCGGTGACCTGGGCTGGTTCACCAGGGATGCCATGATCCCCGAGTTCGCGGACCCCCTGTTCGATGACGCGGCCACGCTCAAGCCCGGTGACATCGTGGGTCCCATCCGGACCGACTTCGGCTGGCACGTCATCCAGTTCCTGGGCTACGAGCCGCCCATCGCGGAGCGCCTGACCCGGCTCAACGAGGCCCTCGCGGCATCCGGTGCCGACTTCGCGGCCATCGCCAGGGAGATGTCGGACGGCGCGGAGGCCGCCGCCGGCGGTGACCTGGGATGGCGCCTGGTGGCCAGCCTCCCCGCGGAGGCGGCCGACGCGATCGCGGCGCTGGAGCCCGGTGGCGTGACGGCCCCCATCGCGCAGGAGGACGGCTATCACGCGTACCGGCTCGTCGAGCGTGCCGATCGACCGCTCGACCCGGCACAGCTCGCGACCGTGTCCGCGACAGCCTTCGACGATTGGTACGAGCCCATCGCGGAGGACGCCGAGGACTCCGGCCGGATCACCCGCGACGATTCGGTGTTCGAGGGCTGATGACCGCTGCCCCGCCCGGCCGGGACGAGACGGGGTCGGCCGCCGACACGCCGATGCCGCGGGCGGCCGTGCGACCGGGCGTGTGCGTCTGGTTCACGGGTCTCTCGGGATCGGGCAAGACGACCACCGCGGAGGCCCTCGCGGACCTGCTCGAGGCCCGTGGCCGGGTGGTCACCATGCTCGATGGCGATGTGGTGCGGACGCACCTCTCCAAGGGCCTCGGCTTTGGCCGGGAGGACCGCGACACCAACGTGCGGCGCATCGGGTTCGTGGCGGGCGAGGTGGTCCGCCACGGAGGCATCGCGATCGCGGCGGTGGTCAGTCCCTACCGCGCGACACGCGATGAGGTGCGTGCCATGCTGCCGGTCGGGACCTTCGTGGAGGTGTTCGTGGACACGCCCATCGAGGTGTGCGAGGCGCGTGACGTCAAGGGCTGGTACGCCAAGGCCCGCGGCGGCCAGATGACCGGCCTCACGGGTATCGACGACCCGTACGAGCCACCCGTGGACCCGGAGCTGCGATTGGAGACGGTGGGCGCCACACCCGAGGACAACGCGCGCCTCGTGCTCGAGCTCCTGGTGCGTCGGGGCGACCTGGCGCCGGGCTGAGATGCCGCTCGACCTGCTCCTCGCCGAACTCACCGAGCGCACCGGGGACGGACCCGCGACGGGCGTCAGCGTGGTCTCGCTGACCGCGCTCGTGCGACGCCCGGTCGATCCCACGATGGCCCTCGTGATCATCCCCGACGACAAGGCGGGACCAGCCCCGACCCCGTCGGACGACCCGCCCTCGCCGTCGGACCCCGACGCCCCGCCGTTCCATCCGGGCCTGCTGCCCGGTCGCCACGGCCATGGTGCGGATCCCGCGGAGCTGCTTCGTAGGCTGTATCCGGCGGACCATCCGGTGCTGGGCCTGGCCGGCGCCGGCGACACCATCGTGGGCCGGGTCACGCGGGTCGAACTCGCGGCCGGACCGCACGCGCTCGCGCCGGTCGCCGACCTTCGCTCGCCAGCGACGCCCTGGGGCCTGCCCTGGCTGGTGGCACGCCTGCGGGCACCCGGGGGATGCCCCTGGGACCGCGAGCAGGACCATGCGTCCCTGCGCCCGTTCCTGCTGGAGGAGGCATACGAGGTCTACGACGCGCTCGAGGGCGGGTCGACCCCCGCGCTCGCCGAGGAGCTGGGCGACCTGTGGCTCCAGGTGGTGCTCCATGCGCAGCACGCCGCCGAGGCAGGCGTCTTCGACCTCTCCGACGTGGAGCGGTCGATCGTGACCAAGATCGTGCGACGACACCCGCACGTGTTCGGTGACGGTGCCGCACGCACCGCAGATGACGTGACGCGCGCCTGGGAGGACATCAAGGCCGACGAGCGGGCAGCCGGCGGGACGACGAAGGGCGGGGCCGGGTCGGACATGCCCGCCGCCTTCCAGGGCTTGTCGCGGTCGCTCCCCGCGCTCGCCTATGCCAACGAGATGCAGGCCCGCGCGGCGAGCCTGGGCTACGACTGGCCCGACCTCGAGGGGGTCATCGACAAGGTCGCGGAGGAGGCCACGGAGTTGCTGGGGGCGGATGCGCCGGCCCATCGTGCCGAGGAGTACGGCGACCTGCTGTTCGTGCTCGTCAACCTGGGTCGGAAGCTGGGCATCGACCCGGAGGCGGCGCTGCGAGCGGCGAGTCACAAGTTCGCGCGACGCTTCGCGCGGGTCGAGCGCCTGGCCGAGGAGCGACAGGTGCGTCTCAAGGCCCTCGGGCTCGACGAGCTCGATGGGCTGTGGCAGGAGGTCAAGCGAGAGGAGGCCGCGCTCGCCGAGTCGTCGGTCGAAGAGGAGGGGAGCCACGCATGAGCATCGGGAATGGCCCTCGAACGCGGGGGGATGGGCGCCTGCCCGGTCAGCTGCGTCCGGTGTCGGTGGAGTTGGACGTCCAGAAGTGGGC
>DAOTUX010000062.1:0-14665 GCA_034436475.1 Chloroflexota bacterium
CTCCACCAGGATCGTGTCCTCCTCCACGTGCACGGGCCATCTGACCAGGGGCAGCTCGGCGGGTGGGTCGAGCGCATCGCCCGTGACGAGGTCGAACCGTGACAAGTGGAGGGCGCAGGTGAGCGAGTCGCGGGTGAGGAACCCCTTGTCGAGCTCGAAGTACTCGTGTGAGCAGATCCCCTGGAAGGCACGCACCTGACCCTCCAGATGGACGAGCAGGATGTCCGTGCCGTCCACCTGGACCATGTGCATCGTGCCCTCGGGCACGTCCTCCAGCCGAGCGACCGGCACGCGTCGGGTGGTCGAGCGCGTGTCGGTCATGGGTCAGGCGGTTGCGCGAGGCGGCATCCCGGGGTTCCGGAAGGAATCGTACGCGATCTCCTCGGCCATCGCGGTCAGACGGATCTGGTACGCGATGCCGACGCCAGCGAGGATGACCGCCCCAACGGCCCACAGCCAAGGCAGGCCATCAACTGCCTGGACAGTGCCGCCGATGCCGCCATTCAACTCGGCGAGGGTCACCTGCTTGAGGATGAGCGCCACGCCCGTCACCGCGGCAAAGGCCCCGCCGAGGGCCGTGAGCAGGATGACCAGGTACTTGGGGACACGCAGGACGACCACGATGGCCGCCACGATGATCGCCCCGACGAGGCCGAACAGGAAGCCCATCAGGTTGTCACCGCCGTTCCCCAGCCAGTGCAGCAGGCCCAGACCGGCGGCATAGCCCACCGACGCGCCGATGAACACGACCGCAAACCAGTAGTACAGGTACGACAGCACGGCGAACACGATGCCCACCACGAAGCCCACGACCCAGCCGAGCGTGGTGGCGAGGAAGCCGTCACCCAGCAGGGCTGTGGTCGCACCGGCGCCGAACAGGAAGCCGAAGAAGAAGCCCCAGATCGGCAGCAGGATCAGGAACAGCCGGAAGCCCCAGAACGTGAATGCCAGCCCGATCAGAAGACCCAGCAGCCCGATGGCCGCAGCCTCCAACCATGGATCCATCAGTCACCTCCCTCGACGGCGCAGTCGGCGTCGGACTGCCTGTGCGCAGGGTAGCCCCTCCAACTCCCATCGTGGGGTCGGGCGTCGCATCAGGCTGCGACCGCGGCGTCGGCGCTCGGCCAGCGCGCCTCCAGCAGTCCCCGGAGACGCTCCTGGGCCTCGGGGAGCGGGATGCGCGCCACGACCGGCTCGAGGAACGCGAGCACGATCATCCTGCGCGCGGTGTCCCGGTCGACGCCTCGACTCATGAGGTAGAACACCTGGGCCTCATCGATGGGCCCGACCGAGCTCGAATGGGCGGCGCGTCGCACATTCGGCTGGTCGATCTCGAGACTGGGGATGGTGACGGACCGCGATCGCCGGGTCAGGAGCATCCCGAACTCGCCCAGATAGCTGTCGGTGCCCGTGGCGCTCCGGGCAATCTCGATGAGCCCCTTGATGTATCCCCGAGAGCGATCGGTGAACACACCTTTGGAGAGCAGGTCACCCGTGGTGTCGGTTCCGATGTGGCGGGTGTACGAGGTGAGGTCGAACAGCTGGCTCCCCTGTCCGAAGCCGATCTCCACCTGCTGGACCGACGAGCCCCGTCCCACGAGCCGGTTGTCGATCCGGCTCCGGTGCAGCTGCGCGCCCAGCGAGGCCAGGGCCCAGTGGAGCTGTGCGTCCTGGCCGAGGGTCGCGTGGCGATTGACGAAGGCGATGACGTCCGGGTCGAAGTCCTGGAGCGCGGCGACCTCCAGCGCGGCGCCGTCACCCAGGATCACCTCGAGGGTGTCCCACCACAGTCGCTGCGTCGTCCCGGGGTCAGCGGCCGGGTCATCGGGGAGGTGCTCCTCGAGGATGCGTGCGGAGGCGCCCTCGCCCAGCACCACGAAGGTGCGACCGATCGACGCGGTGCCGTCCCGCCCCGCGTGCCAGCGCACCACGATGGGGCGCTCGAGACGCACGCCAGCAGGCACCGCGATGACCATGTCCAGGGTCGACATCGCGCGGGCGACGTGACCGAACGGGTCTGCGGCTGGAAGCGTGTCATCGGCCTCCAGCGGCTCCACGAGCGCTCCGACGGCGGAGGCGAGCGCCGACGCGAGGTCCGCCACCACCAGCCCGGCGGCAGTGGCGTCCGACCCAAGGACGCGCCGCGCCCCGGTCGCGTCCACGTCCACCAGTGCCGATGCGCCCTCCGGCAGGGTGCCACCATCGACCATGCGCCGGGTCTCCCCGCTCGGCGCCACGGCACCGAAGCGCACCGCTCGTAGGTCGAGATACGGGGTGAACAACTGGTTGGGCTCGGCCGGCAGCGTCATCACGCGCGTCACCGCGTCGAGGCGCGCATCACGTCGCCAGGTGGGCTCGCGCGCAGCGATGGAGGCCGCTCGGGCGGCCTCCTCCGAGAGGAACGGGAGGCCAAGGACAGGCACGCTCACCCGAGCGAGCCCTCCATCTCCAGCTTCACGAGCCGGTTGAACTCGATGGCGTACTCCATCGGCAACTCCTTGGTGAACACCTCGAGGAACCCCTGGACGATGAGGTTCTGCGCCTCGTTCTCGGTGAGCCCACGGCTCATGAGGTAGAACACCTGGTCCTGGCTGATGCGACCCACGGTCGCCTCGTGGGAGAGAGAGGTGTCATCCTCCTGGATGTCGATGTAGGGGTACGTGTCCGAGCGGCTCTCGTCGTCGAGCATCAGGGCGTCGCAGCGGACGCTGGCCACGGCGCCTGTGGCGCCCGGGGCGACCTTGACCTGGCCCCGATAGGAGGCCCGACCGCCATCCTTGGACACCGATTTGCTGACGATCCGGCTGCGGGTGTCGGGTGCGAGATGGATGGCCTTGGCGCCGGTGTCCTGGTGCTGGCCCCTACCCGCGACCGCGACCGAGATGACGTCCGCCGTCGCCCCACGCCCCCGCAGGTAGATGGACGGGTACTTGACGGTCTGCCTCGCCCCGGTGTTGGCGTCGATCCATTCGACCGTGGAGTCCTCGTACGCATGCGCGCGCTTGGTCACCAGGTTGTAGACGTCGTTGGACCAGTTCTGGATGGTGGTGTACCGGACCTTGGATCGGGCGAGCGCGATGACCTCCACCACGGCGACGTGCAGCGAGTCCGTGGTGTAGAGCGGAGCTGTGCACCCCTCGATGTAGTGCACCGAGGCGCCCTCATCGACCACGATGAGCGTCCGCTCGAACTGGCCGGTGTTCTCGCCGTTGATGCGGAAGTAGGCCTGGAGCGGCAGCGGCACCTCCACACCCTTGGGCACGTACACGAATGACCCGCCCGACCACACCGCGCCGTTGAGGGCACTGAACTTGTTGTCCTCCGCCGGCACGACGGTGCCGAAGTGCTTCCGGAAGATGTCGGGGTACTCCTGGAGCGCTTGGTCGGTGCCCATGAACACGACACCCAGGTTCGCCAGCTCCTGTCGCACCGAGTGGTACACGACCTCCGAGTCGTACTGCGCACCCACGCCCGCCAGGAACTTGCGCTCGGCCTCGGGGATGCCCAGCTTCTCGAAGGTGTCCTTGATCTGATCGGGGACGTCCTCCCACGACATCTCGCCGCGTTCCGACGGCTTGCGGTAGTAGACGATCTTGTCGAAGTCGATGCGCTCGAGGCCGTCTGTCCACGTGGGCATGGGTCGCTTGAGGAAATGGTCGTACGACCGCAAGCGGTACTGGAGCATCCAGTCGGGCTCGCCCTTGATGGCCGAGATCTCCTCGACGGTCTCGCGGGTCAGACCTCGCTTCGCCTCGTGGAGGTAGACGAGGTCATCGTGGAAGGCGTATTCCGCGCGCCGGTCCTGGACTGCCTGGCGGGTGTCGGTGGTCATGGTCCTCCTGGCCGGTGCGTGGCGTCGCATGCGCACGGCGCCGGGTGGGTGGATGGGCTCGGCCGTGAACCCGGCGGACCCGGCGACCAAATCCTGATCCCCATTATCGGATTTGGCGGCGCCGTCGTCAACGACCGTCCGGGGGGAGGTGGGGCAGAGGGGTCCGAGGAGGCGAGAGCCGGATGGTGACGCGCCTGACCCCGGGAGAGAGGCTTCCTCCGGCCTGCCCTGACTCGGGTGCCCGCTGGGTTGTGCCTGACTGCCTGAGCGGCCTCGATGGTCGCCTCTCGCAGGTCGCGTGAGCCCTTCGCTGCCCTCAGCATCGGACTCCACCTCCATCACACGAGCCAGGCACGGCCATGGACCCACCGGCAAGAATGTGCGCGCCGAGCTTGAGAACTGGCGTGCCGCTGGAGGCAGGGTGCGGCTGGCGACCGGGTCACGGTCTGCGATCGGTTGGGTCACACTAGCTGGCACATGTCCCCATCTACGCTCACGTGCTCGGCTGGTGGAGGCGCCGTGACAGCCGATCCTGGAATGCACCAGACCGTGGGCGCGCGAGGTCACGAGTGAGCGGTATACCGGTAGTCGATCTCTTCGCGGGGGCCGGCGGCCTGAGTACGGGCGTCGCGGCTGCGGGTGCTGATGTCCGTGTGATGGTCGACACGGACCCGAGCTCGTGCGAGACCGTTCGTGCGAACGCCATCCATCGCGACGCCATCCTGCTCGAGCAGGACGTGACGAGCCTGACCGGCACAGGCCTTCGGGAGCTGGCAGGGCTGAACGCTGGCGACCCGTGCGTGGTCGTGGGCGGCCCTCCCTGTCAGCCGTTCTCCAAGGCCGCCTACTGGACCGACGCCGGCGATGAGGCGCGGTACCGGCGCGCCCGCGCACGGGGTGAGGACGCCACGCGTCCCGTGCAGTCTCCTGAGGCGCGGCCTGACCCCCGCCGCTCGCTGGTCGGGGAGTTCTGGCGGGTCGTCCATGAGGTCCAGGCGGACGCGTTCCTCATGGAGAACGTCCCGAGCATCCTCCACCCCCGGAACAGGGGCGAGGTCGAGTCGTTGCTTCGTTCGGCAGAGGCTGACGGCTACAAGGTGCGTGTGGTCAAGGCCAACTCGGCCGACTACGGCGTGCCACAGGGGAGGACGCGTGTCTTCGTGCTGGGGTCACGCGCGTCGCTTCCCGACGCACCCACCGCTACCCATCGCTGGGGCGACAGCGAGGAGCGTGACCTGCCTCCCGCAGCCACAGCCGGGGATCGGCTCGCGCCGTACGCAGGTGCGCAGTTCTTCGAGCCGGAGGAAGTCGTCACGGGCCGATGGAGTCACCATCTGCGCACGATCCCGCCGGGGTGGAACTACAAGTACCACACAGCATGGGCCGGTCATCCGACACCGACGTTCGTCACTGAGACTCGCTTCTGGAACTTCCTGCTCAAGCTGTCTCCCGACCGGCCGTCCTGGACGATCGCCGCCAACCCAGGCCCGTGGACTGGCCCGTTCCATTGGGACGACCGACGCCTCCGGATCCCTGAGCTGGCAGCGCTCCAAGGCTTCCCGGATGGCTACGAATTCCGCGGTACGCGTCGGGAGCGAGTCCGGCAGATCGGGAACGCGGTCCCGCCGCCATTCGCGGCCGTGATGATGGCCCAGCTGCTGAAGACCCTGCGTCCGGAGATCGCGTGACGGGCCTTCGGTGCGTCTCGCTCTTCTCCGGGTGCGGCGGGCTGGACCTCGGACTGAACCGCGCCGGTTTCGAGATCGTGCTCGCCGAGGACAACGACTCGGCGTGCGCAGAGAGCCATATGGTCAACTTCCCGGGGGTGCCCTTTCATCTGGGTTCGGTCTCCGACCTGACGCCCCAGCTTGCCGAGCAACTGACGGGCGGACGCACAGCCGAGGTGGACCTGCTCGCGGGGGGCCCACCGTGCCCGCCATTCTCAAAGTCGCGCTTCTACCGCAAGGAGAAGCCCAGGGCCCTCGAGGACCCAGTCGGGTGGGAGACGATCGCGGGATACGTGAACGTCCTGCGTTTCCTCCACCCCCGGGCGTTCCTGCTGGAGAACGTCGCCGGCCTGGCGTATGCGGTCCATGGCGACGCGCTCAAGCTGATCCTCGGCGCCGCCTCGGACCTGGGCTACACAACCGATTGGCGAGTCCTGAACGCCGCCGACTTCGGGGTCCCGCAGATCCGTGAGCGGCTCTTCATTGTCGGGCTTCTGGAAGGCACGTTCGAATGGCCCGATGCGACACACGCCAGGGCCCCTGAACCTGGCCTCTTTGGGAGCCGGTCCCGCTGGGTCACCGCAGGAGATGTCCTCGCCGACCTCGACACGGAGCAGAACGCGAGCGACGAAGGGCACGTGGCCGGTGGGCGGTTCCACGACCTGCTCGAGCAGGTGCCACCGGGTGACAACTACCTCTACTTCACCGAGAAGCGCGGCCACCCAGACCCTGCGTTCCGGTGGCGCTCACGCTACTGGTCGTTCCTGCTCAAGCTCAGCCCGGACGCGCCATCTTGGACGATCCAAGCCCGGCGCTCGAACAACATGGGCCCCTTCCACTGGCGGAACCGCATCCTCCGCATCCCGGAGATCAAGCGACTCCAGACGTTCCCAGACGACTGGTATCTGTCGGGCAAGATCGAGACGCAGTGGCGGCAGGTCGGCAACGCAGTGCCGCCAGTCCTCGCTCAACGGCTCGGAGAGGCGATCAAGCGCGCCCTGGCCACCTCGGGCGCGGCATCGGCAGCGAGTGACTGACCAGACGCGTCTGTTCGACGAGTCGGGCGCGAGCGACTCGGTCGGCGACGTTCCCTACGCAGCCGCCGGTGCACGTCGGCGAATCCCTCCAGCGCCGGAGTTCACGCCCGGTCAGGTCCGATTGCGGCGGCTCCTGTCGATGGCCACCGTCCACGAAGGTGACGTCGAGGGGTTAACGCGAGCCATCCGGCAGGAGTTCTTCCGGGATCACGCCTCGAAGCGAACGGATCCCACTGAGCGGGATCGCCAACAGCTGCGACTGGCCAGGAACGTGCAGGTCTCTATGGCGGGCTACGGCCTGTACGACGGCACGACCGGCCAACTCACACGACGAGGACGGGAGCTCGCTGCCCTGCCGAGCGAGGAGGATCAACTCCGAGCGCTCGCGAGGATCATCCTCGTCGATTTGGCGGGCGTCGATCTCCTCCTCGCTGTGCGCAGCCTCCAGGATCGTGGCGAGCCCGTCTCGAAGCTGAGCCTCCTCGAAGAGTTGCACAGTCTCGGCTTCGCGGAGTTGCCCAGGGCGACGACGCACCACACCGCGATGGCGCAGTGGCTGCGAGCGGCGAACGTCCTTGGAGGGCACTCCGGCTGGGACGTCGAGGACGACCTCGTGCGAGCCCTGACCGGTACCTCACTGGCGACCGTGGATGACTGGGTCGGCCTTTCGGTTCCACAGCAAGCGTTCATCCGAACGCTGCGTCGCATGACGGAGGGCACGGGTACCGCGTCACTCGCGACAAAGACCGTACTGGATCAGGCAGAGCTTGAGCATGGCCGGATCTTCCGGTCGGACCAGATACGCGACGCGGTCGTGCGCCCATTGGTGGACGCGGGGTGGATCGAGTTGGCAGTGGCATCCGGCGGTCGCGGCAGCAAGTCCGGCACCGTGACCCCTACCACCAAGCTCCGGGAGGCTGACCTCGAGCGGCTGACCGGCTACGCCGGCGGCGAAATCCCGCCAGATGTGCGAGCGAAGCTCGACACCCCTCTCAACGATGTCATGGCCGACCTCGATAGCTCGAATACACATGTGAAGGGCATAGCCCTGGAGCTTCTCGCGATCAGGATCGCCAGCGACTTGGGGCTGCTCCCCATCCGGTTTCGCCTACGGGGGACCGCGAGTGCGGGCGCAGAGGTCGACTTGGTCGCGGAGGGCGCACACCTCCATTTCTCGCGCTGGCTGTTCCAATGCAAGAACACGCGCAGTGGATCCGGCCTCGAAGACCTCGCCCGCGAGGTCGGGATGGCGACGCTGCTACGAGCACACGTCGTGGTGATGGTCACCACCGGCCGCTTCTCTGGTCCGGTCGCCCACTATGCGAAGGAACTGGCGTCCAGTGGCCCCCTGCAGGTGGTCCTCGTCGATGGCGTGCAACTCAAGCGATACCGCGACGGAGGACGACAGTCGATCGCACGCCACTTCCATGAGGGCGCCGCTGCGGTGATGGCCCTGAAGCGGCCCCAGGTCGATCGGGCCATCGAGGAGATCAGCAGCTAGCGCGTCAGCCCCGACCGGGGGCGCTGATCGCCATCAGGGCGGCGGCGCCCATGTCAGATGGGCGATGCCGCGGCCGACGCTCGCACGATGAGCTCCGTGTCCAGGGCGAACGTGTCCGGCACCACGGCCGGGTCAGCCAGGCGCCGGAGCAGACGGCTGACCGCCGTACGACCCATGGCTCGCGCCGGGTGGCGGATGGTGGTGAGCGCAGGCCTCACGCGGGCTGCGGCGGGGATGTCGTCGAAGCCCACCACCGACAGGTCCCCCGGGACGGGGACACCCAACTCGGCCGCAGCTCCCATGACACCGAAGGCCGTCAGGTCGCTCGACGCCAGAATGGCCGTGGGCCGGTCGGGTCGGGAGAGCATCTCGATGGCGGCCAGGCGCCCGCGCGACTCCGTGAAGTCACCCGTCAGCACGTCCTCGGATCGCACGTCGAGGTCAGCGGCGCTCATGGCGTCCTGATAGCCGGCGAGCCGGGACCGGCTCGCTCCCACGTCCTCACGCCCCGTGATGAGACCAATCCGCCGATGGCCCAGCCCGATCAGGTATCGGACCGCGTCACGGGCCCCGGCCCGGTTCGCCGCGGTGACGACGTCATACCCCGGCGCGTCCTCGTCATGGTCGATGAGCACGAGTGGGAACCCATCGGCGTGCAGTCGTTGCACCCAGTCCGGGAGGCCGCGTGGCATCAGGATGAGCAGGCCGTCGACCATGCCCCGGGACAGGCGGGCGGTGTACTCGCCCTCCGTCCCGCGGCGAGCGTGGGTGGTGCACAGCAGGACGTCATAGCCCTGGGCCGTCGCCTGCTCGTCCACACCTCTCAGGACGGACGTGAAGAGCACGTCGTCTACCTCCTGGGTCAGGAGGCCGATGACATGGGTGCGGCCGCTCGCCAGCGCGCGGGCGGAGACGTTGGCGACGTAGCCCAAGTCCCGCATGGCAGCCTCGACCCGCTGGCGGGTCTCGTCCTGGACGTTGCCGCGTCCGTTGACCACCCGGGACACGGTCGCGTGCGAGACGCCTGACACGCGCGCCACATCAAAGATCGTCGGGCGCGTGGTGCCCGAGCCAGGCATGTGGGAGGCGTCGCGTCGAGGTCTGGGCATTGCGCGGAGCATACTGGCCGGGAGTGGCACGACTCCAGCTTCCCACCCCGCCCGCCTCATCCCCTGCGGTGCGGAACGTCATGCGCGCCAACCGGTCACGGGACACGGTTCCCGAGCGCACCCTGCGACATGCGCTCCGCGCTGCGGGCTTCCCGGGATACCGCCTGAATTGGCGCGGTGCGCCGGGCCGCCCCGACGTCTGCTACCCCGGTCGACGGGTGGCGGTCTTCGTGCACGGGTGCTTCTGGCATCGGTGCCCTCGATGCCGGCTGAGCCTGCCCCGGACCAACCAGGGGTTCTGGGAGCGCAAGTTCGACCTCAATCGCGAGCGTGACGCTCGCCGGCGCGCCGAGCTCGAGGAGCGCGGCTGGCTGGTGCACGAGGTCTGGGAGTGCGACATCCGGGAGGCCCTCGATGGGGTGGTGGCGCGCATCGCCCCGGACCTTGAGGCGGCGCGACGCGGCGACCGGCGCTGAGCCGCGACCCCGACACCCCCCACGAGCACCTCGAGTGCGACCACCGGTATGCTCACGACAGATCCGAGTCACCGTCCCGTCTTCCCGACGGCGACCGCGCCGACCGGTTCGACCGACAACGACTCGAGTGGAGGTTCCCTGTGACGGTCCCCCCTGGACGCACACGGCTGGTCGCGGTCGTCGCGACGCTTCTGACCGTCGCCCTGCCCGCGCTCGCCCTGGGGCAGTCGCCATCACCGGCGACCAGTCCGATACCCCCCGTCCCGACCAGCCAGGCGGGCGCGTCTCCCTTGCCCTCCCCGGCAGCCCCCGGGGCATCGCCCTCATCGGCGGCACCTGACGCATCGGCATCCGCCGCCGCGTCACCATCCACGTCAGCAGCCCCCACGCCGTTGTGGACCCCACCCGCGCTCAGCGGTCCGATCGCCCTCCTCACCGCCGGCCTCCCGGGCGACGCCCGCGCGGTCTCCATCGCGGATGCCTTCCGAGCCACCCTCACCGAGTCCTGCCCACAGGCGGTCCTCGACACGCACACCGCCGACACCGCGGAGACCCAGGCCGAGCAGGCACGTACCGCCCTCACCGGCGGAGCCAAGGTCATCGTCATCGACCCGGTCGACCCCACCGCCGCGGCCTCCATCGTGACCGAGGCCCAGAGCGGCGGTGCGAGCGTCATCGCACTGGGGGAGGCGATCACGGGCGCGGCCCCTGACCTGCAGGTCGCCTACGACGAGCCTGCCACCGGGTCGCTCATCGGCGCTGTGGTGGTCCAGGTCGCCAGTGACGCCGCCGCCCTCGACGCAGACGATGCCGCGACCCCCCTGCCGAGCGACGTGCCGGTCGAGCAGGTGGTGCTCATCGATGGCCCCGACGGAGATGCGGACCTGGCCGCGTGGGTCGCCGATGTCAAGGATGGCCTGGGGGCCCGAGGCACGGTCGTCCATGAGGCGGCCGTCACGGAACTCACTTCGGCCGAGGGCAAGCGTGTCGTCGGCGAGGCGATCGGGGCGCTCACCACCAACGGGTTCGGGGCCGTCATCACACCCGCTGACGCGGTGGCCGCTGGTGTCATCGAGGGTCTCCGAGAGGCGGGCGTGGCAGCAGGGGCCATCTCGGTGACCGGCCTGGGCGGCACGCTCCCGGGCACGCAGGCGATCGTCGCCGGCGACCAGTTGCTGACCACGTGGGCGCCGGATGCGGCAGCGGCCAGCGTGGCCGCGACACTGGCGTGCGGCCAGGGGACGGGGGTCGGGGTCCCAGCGGGTCTGACGACCACACCCGTGGACAACGGCGCGGGTCAGGTTGCGACGGTGCTGCTCACCGGCATCGTGGTGACACGGGACGGGAGCGTGGAGGGGACTCGCAGCGTCGAGTCGACCATCGTGGCGGGGCAGGCGTATGGCCCGCACACGGTCGCCAGCATCTGCGTCGCCGATCTGGCCCAGGCCTGTGATGACCTGGGCCTGGTGATCCCGTCGCCCTCGCCTGTCCCCTCGGCATCCACTGCCCCCTCAGCATCCCCAGCGGCGTCGGCGCCCGTCGCGGCGTCTGGGTCCCCCGCGGCAGTAGTGTCGCCGGAGGCCTCGCCCAGCGCCTAGCTCCCGGTGTCTGGCGCTGCCGCCTCCAGCGCGGTGAGGTCGGCACGGGTGTCAACGTCCGGGTTGGTCCCGGGGACCGGCACCCGGAACGTGCGCCCGGGGGCAGCCGCGAGGAGCGACCCCATGCCGCGGTCGCCGCGAAGACCCGGCACCCGTAGGAGCCCCGGAGGCAGCAGCAGTGCAGGGTTGCCGCCGCCGCCGCCCGCGTAGTCCGGGACGACGGCCCATGCTCCTCGTGCGCGCGCCGCGGGGGTGGCACGCATCAAGGTCCGCATGACGTCAGGAGACGTACGCGGTTGGTCACCCAGGGCCACCAGGACCCCTATGGCGTCCGGGAGCGACCGTAGGCAGGCCGCCACCCCGACCCGCAGCGAGCCCGCCAGCCCAGCCTCCGGCGCGGGGTTCCGCACGCGTATCTCGTCTGACCAGGAGACGGTCGCCTCAAGTGTGGCCGCATCGGCGCCCAGGACCACCACGAGACAGCCCGGGCCCACCGATCGGACCGCGTCCAGCACGTGCTGGAGCATGGGGCGCCCGTCCAAGTTGGCGGCGAGCTTGCCTCCCCCGAACCGCGTCCCAGCGCCGGCCGCCAGGACGACGGCGCCCACCTGGGCAGGGTCATCGACGCCGCTCATCAGTCGGCACGGTAGCACCGACAGCAGCGGGTCCGCCCCTATCATGGTCGGGCACGATGCCTTCGCCCACCACCGGTCACCGGAACCGGCTCGCTCGCGAGACCAGTCCGTACCTCCTCCAGCATGCCAGCGACCCGGTCGACTGGCATCCCTGGGGCCAGGATGCCCTTGATCGGGCGCGCGCGCTCGACCGGCCCGTGTTCCTGTCCATCGGCTACGCCGCCTGCCACTGGTGTCACGTCATGCACCGTGAGTCGTTCGCGGACCCCATCACGGCGCGGGTGCTCAACGCGGGGTTCGTCAGCATCAAGGTGGACCGTGAGGAGCGCCCGGATGTCGATGCGCTGTACATGGACGCGTTGCAGGCCATGACGGGCGGGGGTGGCTGGCCCATGAGCGTGTTCCTGACGCCGGACGGTCGCCCGTTCCACGCGGGCACCTACTACCCCGACACGCCTCGCCACGGCGCACCCGGGTTCCGACAGGTCCTGGAGGCGGTCGGAGAGGCTTGGCGCGACAAGCGTGACGAGGTCGAGGCTGGTGCCACACGGCTCGCGGCGGCCGTGGCCCGACAGCAGACGGCGCCCCGCGGGCCCATCGCGGTGCCCGCCTCGACGCTCGCATCCGATGGGCCGGTGATCCTGGACCAAGCGACGGCGACGCTACTGGACCGTTTCGACGCACGCATCGGGGCCTGGGGTGACGCACCGCTGTTCCCGCAGCCCATGGCCATCGACCACCTATTGCGCGAATCGATACGCACAGGCAACGGTCTCGCGCTGTCGACGGCCCGACGAGCCCTCGATGCCATGGCGGCCGGTGGCATCCACGATCAGTTGGCGGGTGGCTTCGCACGCTACGCCACCGACGACCGGTGGCTTGTGCCGCACTTCGAGAAGATGCTCTATGACAACGCGCAGCTCGCGCTCGTGTATCTCCACGCGTGGCAGGTGACCGGCGACGAGCGGTACCGTGACGTCGCGAGCGGCACCCTCGACTTCCTGGAGCGCGACCTGCTCGTGTCGGACGGACCAGCCATCGTGGGACTCGCCGCGAGCCTCGACGCCGATACCGGTGGCAAGGAGGGCGCCACATACATCTGGACCCTGACCGAGATCGAGCAGGTGCTGGGCGAGGATGCTTCGCTGTTCGCGGATGCGTACGGGATCACCGGGCAGGGCAACTGGGAGGGTGCCACCGTCCTGGCCCGGGCACGCGATGACGCATCCCTCGCGCGCGCCAAGGGGTTGGATACGCTCGAGGTCTCCCGTCGTCTCGCTGCTGCGCGGCGATCGCTCCTGGCGGTCCGGGCCCTGCGGCCGCAGCCAGCCCGGGACGACAAGGTGATCGCCGCCTGGAACGGCCTGGCGCTGCTCGCCCTGGGGGAGGCCGCGCGCGGGCTCCCCGGGGGAGCGCGATACGCCACCCTGGGGACGGCCGTGGCACGATCCCTGCGCGACCGGCTGTGGTCGCCCGGAGGCCGGCTCCATCGCTCGTGGAAGGATGGACGGCCTGGGCCGTCGGGTGTGCTGGAGGACCACACGCATCTCGCAGCGGGGCTCCTCGCCCTCTATCAGGCGACGTTCGACGAGACGTGGTTCGGGTGGGCAGCCGAGCTGATGCACGGTGTGATCGACCGCTTCGGCGCCCCGATGGGTGGCCTGTATGACACGGCGGATGACGCGACCGATCTGTTCGCTCGCCCTCGGAGCATGGTGGACGACGCGCTCCCGTCAGGCAACGCGATGGCGGCCACGGTCCTCGCCGACCTCCACGCGCTCACGGGAGACGCCGGCTGGGCACGGGCCGCGGAACGGATCCTCATGGGCATGGGACCGGCCGTTGGCCAGTACCCGACGGCATTCGCACAGTGGCTGGCGGCCATCGGGCGGTGGGCCGAGCCGATCGATGAGGTGGCCATCACGGGTGACCCGGCGGATGCCCGCACCCAGGCGCTCCTCGCGGTGGCACGTGACGGGTTCCGTCCGTGGCAGGTCGTCGCATCATCCCCCCATCCGGGCATGAGCGAGGTCCCGTTGCTGCACGCGCGCGACGGTCGCGCCGAGCCCACCGCCTGGGTGTGCCGCGGCGCCACCTGCGGGTTGCCGGTCTCGACGGCGGATGCCCTCCGCGCTCAACTCCGAGGACGCGACGCATGACGGTGACAGCCGAGATGGCCGCGCCACGGGCGCTGCTCCTCGACCTCGACGGGACGCTCGTGGACACCGTCCCGATGCGTGTCTCGTCGTGGGTGGCCGCATTCGCGCTCGAGGGGATCACCGCCACGCGGGACGAGCTGGGGCCGCTCATGGGAGGCGATGGCAGGTGGATCGCGCGCACGGTCGCCGAGCGTCGTGGTCGGACCCTGGACGAGGCCGTGCAGGAGCGCATCGATCAGGCCTCGGGTGACTGGTTCGGCCACCATGCCCGGGCGCCGCGGGTGACGCCCGGCGCACGGGAGTTCCTGCTCGAGCTCGACGCGTCGGGACTGCCATGGGCCATCGCCACGTCCAGTCGTCCGGAGCAGACGACGGCGTCGATTGCAGCGCTGGGCATGCCGCGGCCGCCCACCGTCGTCGATGCCAGCCATGTCCGCCACGCAAAGCCCGCCCCTGACCTGCTCCTGGCCGGCGCCGACCAACTGGGTGTCGAACCGGCGGGCACCTGGTACGTGGGCGACGCGCGCTGGGACATGCTGGCGGCGGTCGCCGCCGGGATGACTCCGGTGGCCGTGCTCACGGGCGCGACTG
>DAOTUX010000063.1:0-4589 GCA_034436475.1 Chloroflexota bacterium
CGAACCACGCCGATGCCCAGCCGTTGCGCGTCACGGACGCTCGACAGCTGCACGGGCTCGCCTCGGACGCGGATCTGCCCCTGGTCAGGCGCCAGGTCGCCTGTCAGGATCCGGATGAGCGTGGACTTCCCGGCGCCGTTCGCGCCGACCAACCCCAGGATCTCACCCGGCGCGACCCGCAGCGAGACGCCCCGCAGGGCGTGCACCGCACCGAACGAGCGATGCACGCCCGCGGCGACGAGCGCCGGGTCTGGCGGGGACGAGCCGCCGGCCGTCCTGAGGGGCGGGTGGCCCGCGCCCCCCTGCGCGGATGCCTCGCCCCCGGCTTGGGTCACTGAGCGGGATACAGCAGGTCGATGTAGGCCTGCGCGTTCTCCTTGGTGATGAGCACCGGGGGCACGTCGATCTGATGCTCGACCGTGCCGCCGCTCGCGAGCGTGATCAGCGCCTGTGCGATCATCCGACCCGTGTTCACCGGCTCGGGACTGACCGACGCCGGGAAGTCGCCCGCGAGGACGCCCTCGAGGACGCGCTTGTCGATGCCCAGACCACCCACGATGACATCCGTGTTGAGGGCCTTGCCTGCCGACTCCACCGCGGAGCGGGCCCCCAGGGAGCCGGGGTCGTTGACGGTCATGATGAGGTCCAGGTCGGGGTTCGCCTGAAGGATGGTCTCCACGGCGGACAGCGCGGTGTCCTCGGCCCACGCCTCGACGTCCGAGACGATGGTGTAGTTGGTCACCGACTCGTTCAATCCGTCGATGAGGCCCTGCTTGCGGTCGAGCAGCCCACTGCCAAGCGAGTCGGCGTTGAGCACTGCGACCTTGTAGGTCTCCTTGCCCGGCTTGAGCGCGAGCAGCGCCTGACCGTTGGCCTGACCTTGCAGACGGCCGAACTCGTGCTCCGGCAGGCCCACGTACGCGTCGGCGCCCTCGAACGTGGACACCTGGGAGACCACGGGGATGTCAGCCGCATGGGCCGCCTCCACCGCCGTCTCGATGGCGACCGGATCGATGGACACGATGCCCACGCCCTGGATGCCGGCCGCGATGAGGTTCTCGATCCCTGACACCTGGCCCGCCGCATCGCCCTTGGGATCGGCGACGGCCAGCTCGATGCCACACGCGTCGGTGACCTCGCGCATGCCTTGGTCGGTGAAGCGGAAGTAGTCGAACTCCATGTTCAGGGGCGAGTAGCCAAGCTTGTGGATGTCCTTCCCGCAATCGACGGCACTCGACGACCCGGCGGGTGCCGATGGCGACTGCGCGAGCGCCGCGGTCCCCAGGACCAGGATGCCCAGCGTGGCGCCCACAGACGCGGTACGCAGCGATCCCATACCGACCTCCTCCTCCATCCGTCGCAGTCAAACGATTTCCTGCGCAACGTGCCGGGAAGTCTGGGACGTCATGCCAGTCGGTGTCAAGGGGTAGGCGACCGATCCGCCAGACCGTGACGCGACCGATGGCGCCGATCGGACCGCTTCGCCGATGGCGCTCGCGCGGACTCGCGCACGAGGAGACGGGGCGGATCCCGCAGCAGCACGTCACGCGCAGGCGCCCCATCGATGCGCTCCAGCACGAGCTCGACCGCGGCCCGACCGAGCTGCTCGAGCGGCAGCTGCACCGTCGTCAGCGGCGGCTCGAAGTACTCGGCGACGGGCGAGTCATGAAGGGCCACCACGGACAGGTCCTCGGGGACCCTCAGACCGCATCCTCGGATGCCTCGGATGACTCCGACCGCGGCCATGATGTTGGCTGCGAAGAGCGCGGTCATCGACCGATGGCGCAGGATCGCCTCGGTTGCCGCAAAGCCGGACCTCGCGTCCCAACCCTGCCCGACGACCACGTGCGCCTCCAACCCGGCCGCGCGCATCGCATCCTCATATCCCTCCTGGCGTCGGATGCTGGTGTCCATGACCGGCGGACCCGAGAGATGGGTGATCCACCTGTGCCCCAGGTCGATGAGGTGCTGGGTGGCCATCCGTGCACCGGCGGCATCATCCACGACGATGGAGCCCACCGCACCCGCGATCCGCCGATTGACGGCGATCACCGGCGCCGCCCCACGTGAGAGGCCACGCAGCAGGTCATCCTCGACCGTCGCCGACGCGACGAGGAGCGCGTCCACTCGCCCTTCGTGGAGCAGCCGGACGAAGGATGCCTCCGTGGCAGCGGCATCCGCGCCGTTGCCCAGGATGAGCACGTACCCAGCCTCGGCGGAACGTTGCTCGGCGCCCACGACGATCGGTCCGTAGACGGGGTTGGGCACCTCAGGCAGCACCAGGCCGATGGCGGAGGTGGTGGCCATCCGGAGTCCACGTGCCAGCGCGTTGGGTCGGTAGCCCAGCTGTTCGACCGCCGCGACGACGCGCGCCCGGGTGGCCGCGGTGATCTTGAGTGTGGGGTCGCCGTTGAGCACTCGCGAGACGACGCTGGGGTTGACGTGCGCCAGGGCGGCCACGTCTCGCAGCGTGGGTGCGCGCGCGGAGCGCGCCGGATCGCGGTCGATGGTCACCGCTCCCCATGCTGGCATCGGCCGGCGACGACCCGACCACCCATCACCATGGCGCTGGCTCCGCGACGAGTGCGCGCTGCGGGTTGTGCGTCACCAGGCGACGTGCCACGACGTCGTCGATGGTGCCACGCGCGACGAGCCACGGCAGGAAGTCATCGAGGAGGCAGGTGTACCCACGACCGCCGTTGGTGGCCAGCAGGTCCCGGAAGCAGATGTCCTGCGACAGCAGGACCTGATGGCCGCGCCCGGCCCGGACGATCCGCTCGAGCTGTTCGGCGCGTCGCGCGAAGTCCCAGTCGTTGCGCACCCGGATGGTGTCGAACTGGACCCAAACACCATGGTCGAGGAGCGCATCCAGGTACCCGGGCTCGAGCCACGTGTCGCAGTGGCCGATGATGACCCTCCCGGGCGGGACGCCCTCCTCCGTCAGCAGGTCGAGCTGCCGGAGCCCCACGTCGGAGCCGAAGGCATGGGTGGTGATGGTGAGACCTGTCTGGTGATGCGCCCGCGCCGCGGCTCGGAAGCCGCGCTCCTCGAGCGGCGTCAGCCATGCATCGTCGGTGCCCATCTCGCCGATGATGCCCGCCCGGATGTCCGTGCCTGCGACGCCGCCCGTGATCTCGTCCACGAGGATCGCCGCGCATGCATCGACACTCGAGCGGGACACGACCGGCTCGTACCACGCCTCGCGGTACCAGCCCGTGGACATCACGACGTTGAGACCGGTGCGTTGGGCGACCACTCGCAGCAGCTCGGGGCGACGACCGACGTTGCGGGGCGTCACGTCCACCAGCGTGCCGCCGCCCGCGTCCCGGAACCGCGTCGTCTCGTGGACCATCCGCTCGAGGTCGTCGAACAAGTTGGCGCTGTTCCGGTTGACCTTGGACAGGTCGACGAAGATGTGCTCGTGTGGCAGCGTCACCCCGAGACCGGCGACGGGCACCGCACCCAGGACGGTCATCACATGGTCCGTCATGCAGGCAGCACCCGGTGGTGCAGCGGGGCGCCCGGCAGGTCCGCGCGGATCTCGGCCATGTGCCGGAGGGCGAGGTTGGTCGCGACGTCGGTCATGTGGTCCCTTCGCAGCTCACCAGTCCGAGCCCACGACCAGGCCGCCATCCACGACCAGGGTCTGCCCGGTGATGTAGCTCGCCGCGGAGCCTGCCAGGAAGACGATGGCCGCCGCCACCTCCGCTGGCTCCGCGAGCCGGGCGAGCGGGATGCGTCGCAGCAGGGCCGTGGTGTCCAGACGGCCGCTCTCGATGACGCGTCGCACCAGGTCGGTGGCGGTGTAGCCGGGTGCGATCGCGTTGACGCGGATCCCGTCGGGCGCCCACTCCACGGCCAGGGCGCGCGCCATCCCCTCCACCGCCGCCTTGGCCGCCGAGTACGACAGGCGGTCCCGGAGCCCCACATGCGCGGCGATGGACGCGACGTTGACCACGGCCCCGTGCGTCGCGGCGAGCGCCGGGTGGGCCGCCCGGCTGCACCGGAACGTGCCGCCCAGGTGGACGGCGAGCAGCTGATCCCATGACGCATCGGTCATCGTGGCCAGAGGTCCCGGGTCGGCCGTGCCGGCGTTGTTGACCAGCACATCCAGACGGCCGAACCGGGCCACGACGCTCTCGATGCCCCTGTCGGCGGATGCCGAGGACGTGACGTCGAGCTCCACGGCGGTCACACGCCCGTCCGCGTCGAGCTCGCCCGCCAGGCGTCCCGCCGCGTCACCATCGACATCGGCGACGGCGACCCGATAGCCGGCCTCGAGGAACGCGCGACAGGTCGCCGCGCCGATGCCTCGCGCACCGCCCGTGACGACCGCCACCTTGGACGTGGCGGCACCGCCATCCTCACGCATCACGAGCGACCCCTCCGCCGCACCCCGGCCACGACGATCGCGCATCGCCTCCTGCCATCGTCGGCACAGCCGAGGGCGCTGTCAAGCACCGCTCCGTGGCGGCTCATGCGCGCAGGCGTGCGATCGAGCCTCGGTCCACGACGCGTGGGACGTGCGGCAGCTGGACGCTGTCAGCCCCAGCGTCGCCATCCACGATCCGCAGGAGCAGACGGCCTGC